>DALZLW010000023.1:0-31285 GCA_032007425.1 Stenotrophomonas sp. | reverse complement strand
CGGCGCTGCGTGGGGCAGCGCCGGAGCGGGTCATGGCGGTGGAACGGTACGGCGGTGTGGCCGCGGCTCAGGCGGCGGCGCGCGGGCGCTCGCAGAGCTGGTTGTCCACACCATCGACAAGGGCCGTCAGATGGAAATCAAACTTGATTTCGGCAAACGGCGCGTCGAGGCCGGCGGCGGCGATGCTGGCCGCATCGCTGTGCTCGACGATCGGCGGCACCAGGCCATCACGGGTGGCATAGGCAAAGTCATCGTTGACCAGCGGATCGCCTTCGATGTTGATCTGCGTGGTCAGCTTGCGGTGCGCATCGTCGCTGACAAAGAAGTGGATATGTGCCGGACGCTGGCCGTGGCGGCCGAGGGCGAACAGCAGCTGTTCGGTCGGGCTGCCCGGCGGCACGCCGTAGCCCTTGGGCAGGATGCTGCGGAAGCGGTACTGACCCTGCGCATCGGCGATGATCGTGCGGCGCATGTTGAACGGGGCCTGCACGCCGGTGGGATCGAAGTGCGAATAGAAGCCGCGGGTATCGCAGTGCCACACTTCCACGGTGGCGCCCGGCAACGGCTTGCCATCGGCACCGTGCACGGTCCCGTGCATCACCAGCAGCTGGCCGTCGGTGTCGCGGCCATCGTCGAGGCGGGCATAGCCCTGCTCGACCGGCGCGCCAGCCACGTACAGCGGACCTTCGATGGTGCGCGGGGTGGGGTTGTCGATGCCCAGTGCTGCATCCTGTGCATCCAGTCGCTCGTCCAGGAAGTGGTCCAGGCCGAGCCCGGGCGAGATCAGCCCCGCCTGCCCGGCCGCACCGATCGCGTTGAACCAGGCGATGCCGGCCCAGTACTCATCCGGGGTGATGTCCAGGTCATCGATGGCCTTGAACAGATCGGAGGTGAGGCGGTGCACGATCTGCTTGACGCGCGGGTTGCCGTCCTCGTTGTCCAGGCCGCTCAGCGTGCGCAGGAATTCCTGCACGTCCGGACGGGAAAAGATGGAAACGCTCATGGGTTGCTCCTCTTGGTGGCGATAGCTACCTGGTCGCGTTCCCTCCCAGGGAGCGCACCGGATGGTGGTCAAGGACTAGCGGTCGTCCTCGTGCAGCGACGACGGATGGCGGCACAGCGGGGTCACCGCGATGCGCATGTACGGGAACAGCGGCAGGCTGGACAGGACGTCGTGCAGCTCGGTGTTGTCAGCCACGTCGAAGATGCTGTAGTTGGCGTACTCGCCGACCACGCGCCAGATGTGGCGCCACTTGCCTTCGCGCTGCAGTTGCTGGAAGTAGGCTTTTTCGCGTGCCTTGATTTCGGCGGCGACGTCCTGCGGCATGTCGATCGGCAGCTGGACGTCCATGCGGACGTGGAAGAGCATCGTCAGGTTCCTGTCGTGAGGTCAGCGCGCCACGCTGATCGTGCGGCGCAGCCCGTCGCGGGCGAAGTGCGCGACCCGCTCTTCGTCCAGGGTGATGCCCAGGCCGGGGCCGGTCGGGATGTGCAGTTCGAAATCTTGGTAGGCCAGCGGCTCGACCAGGATTTCTTCGGTCAGCAGCAACGGCCCGAACAGCTCGGTACCCCACTGCAGGTTGGCGAAGGTGGAAAACACCTGGGCGCTGGCGATGGTGCCCACTGCGCCTTCCAGCATGGTGCCGCCGTACAGGCCGATACCTGCGGCATCGGCAATGGCGGCCACGCGCTGCGCGCCGTACAGGCCGCCGCTTTGTTCCACCTTCACCGCGAACACGTCGGCACCGTGCACGCGCGCCAGCTCGAACGCCGATTCGGGCCCATTCAACGATTCATCGGCCATCAGCGCGACCGGGAAGCGCCGCACCAGCCGGGCCAGTGCCGCGGCCGAGGCCACCGGCTGCTCGACCAGCTCGCAACCGGCATCGGCCAGCGCCGCCATGCCCCAGGCCGCATCGGCCTCGCTCCAGGCCATGTTGACGTCCACCCGCACCGCCGCACGGTCACCCAGCGCCTGCTTGATGCGCGCCACGTGGGCCACGTCGTCGCGCACGGCGCGTGCGCCGATTTTCAGCTTGAACACGTTGTGCCGGCGACGGGCCAGCATGGCCTCGGCTTCGGCGATGTCGGTCGCGGTATTGCCCGAAGCCAGCGTCCAGGCCACCGCCAAGCTGTCGCGACGGCGTCCGCCCAGCAGTTCCGACACCGGCAGCCCAAGCCGCTTGCCCTGCGCATCAAGCAGCGCGGTTTCCACGGCGCTCTTGGCAAAGCGGTTGTCCTTGATCATCTTGCCCACGCGCGCCATCAGCGCCTGCACGCGGGTCGCGTCCTGCCCCATCATCACCGGAGCAAAGTACGCGTCGATGGCCAGCTTCATGCTTTCAGGGCTTTCGCCGCCATAGGCCAGGCCACCGATGGTGGTGCCTTCACCGATACCGACCACGCCGTCGCTGCAATGCACGCGCACCAGCATCAGCGTCTGGCCGTCCATGGTGGCGACAGAAAGCTTGTGCGGTCGGATGGTGGGAAGGTCGACCAGCAGCGTCTCGATGCGTTCGACGCGGGGTGCGTGGGGGATGGGGGCAAGAGCGGCGTTCATGGCCGTTGTTATGCCGCTCGACCTGCACAGCGTCCAACACCATTTTGGTGTAAAACGATACTTATGAGGTATCGTGCAAGCGTTACTTATTGATATTCACAGTTTGTTGCGCCGCACAATACCCATGAAGCGCATCTATTCAGTTTTCACGATTGGACTAAAGTATGGACCTGCGCCAACTGCGCTACTTCTGTGCCGTCGCCCAGGCGCGCAACTTCACCCGCGCCGCTGCCGCCCTGCACATTGCCCAGCCACCACTCAGCCGGCAGATCCAGTTGCTGGAAGAACAGCTCGGCGTGCAGTTGATCCTGCGCGACAGCCGTCCGCTGCGGCTCACCGATGCCGGCCGCGTCTTCCACGAGCAGGCCCTGCAGATCCTCGGCCGCGTCGAGCAGATGCAGGCTGCCACCCGGCGCGTGGGCCTGAACGAGCGCAGTGTGTTGTCGATCGGTTTCGTCGCCTCCACCCTGTACGGTGGCCTGCCGCTGTTGGTACGCAAACTGCGCCAGCATTCGCCGGAGTTGGATATCCGGCTGCTGGAAATGACCTCCATCCAGCAGATCGAAGCGCTGAAGGACGGGCGCATCGATTTCGGCATGGGCCGCATCCGCCACCAGGATGCGGTCGTCGCCGGTGATGTGCTGCGCGAGGAGCGCCTGGCCGTTGCCATTCCCCCGCTCTGGCCACTGGCCGACGACGATGCCCCTGTGCCGGTCAGCGCGCTCGCCGGTCAGCCAGTGATCGTCTACCCCAAGGATGTGCGTCCCGGCTTCGCCGACCAGGTGCTGAACCTGCTGCGGGAGAACAAGGTCGAGCCGTCCGAGGTGCTGGAGGCACGCGAACTGCAGACCGCGCTCGGCCTTGTCGCCGCCGAGACCGCCCTGTGCGTGGTGCCCAGTGCCTCGCGGCAGCTGCGGTCAGACATCCATTACCGGTTGATCGATGGCGAGCACGCGACCTCGCCGGTCGTGCTCAATTACCGCCGGGTCGACGCCTCACGCCACATCGAGGTCGTGAAGATGTTGATCGCGCAGATGTATGCCGAAAACCCACCGTGGCTTGATGCCGAGCACAGCCTGCCCACCCTGCCGCACTTCGGTCTCAAGTAGAGGTCCAACCACCTCAGAACGCCAGCGACAGCCGCAGCGCGGCAACGACCGCATCGGTGGCAGTCGACACGCCGCCCGGATGGCGGATGTACTGCAAGGCCGGCTGCAACGCGATTGCGGGCTGCGCCTGCCAGCGATAGAACAGCTCGGCGACATATTCGTCGTTGGCCGGCGCGCCCTGCCCGGTCGCCTGCTGGAAGCGCGCCGCGCGCGCGTTCACGTGGGTGGCGCCGATGCCCAGGCCCAGCTGGTCCTGCGGTCGTGCAGCAGCCAACCCGGTCCAGGTGCCGATCAGGTTGACCATGCGGTCGATCTGGCCGGTACGCTGATCCCCCTGCGCATAGGCGAACTGTACGCGCATGCCTTTGCTTTCATCACCATCGGCAGCGCGGGTGAACTGCTGCTGGGCACTGAACCAGCCGCCATAAGCACCTGCGCGCATCAATGGGGCGATGCCATCGGTCAGGTCACGGCCGACCCGGTGCTGCAGTGGATCGGCGTCCGCGCGCGGCGCGCTGCTGTACCACCCGCCCAGCGCGTAGTGGCCTTGCAGACCGGACAGCCGGGGCTCCCACCCCAGTTCCAGCGGCGTCAGCGTGCCCTGCGTTCCGGACGGCGCCAACCGCAAGCCACCTGCGCGTGTGTTCGTGTAGGCCGGATTCACCTGATAGACGCCCGCCCGCACGTACCACTGTGGCGCCGGCACCACACCGACCACGGCGCCCCATTGGCTGACCGGGCTGTTGTACCAGTAGTCGCCGGCGAAGATCGCCGGCTGGCTGCCACAGAAGGCCAGATGGATCGCGTCGCAGGCCAGCCGGTTGAAGTCATCGCCCACCGAGAGCCGACCGACCTTGATGTCCAGCGCACCGTCCGGGGCGGCCCAGCCCAGCCAGAGATCACCCAGCCGGGTGATGTGGCCACGCCCGTGGATTTCCTGGTTGGACAGCAGTGCTCCCAATCCTGCGCGCGCGTTGAGGTCATCACCATCGCGCAGCGAAAACGATACCGAGGCACGCAGGCCGCGCCGGCCCCACAGTCGCTCAAGATCGAAGCGACTGCCGAACGTCAGCGCACCGGCGCGCGCGACTGTGTGACGGTCACCGCCGCGCAGGTTGCCTGCCCCTTCGGTGGTGTAGCCCGCATCGACTTGCACGCCACGTGCTGCCCATGCCGTACGTCGGCCATTCCAGTCACCGGTGAGGCCTTCAGCGTCCGCGGCGATGGCATGGCTGGACAACAGCAAAAAGCCAGACACCAGGACAGCGTGCGAGGCGGTGGAAACGTGCATGGGGCGGACTCCGGAGCGTGGGCAGGACAAGCCCTCACGCTGTCATACGCCGCTCTGTCTACCCGCTGATCGGGCACCAGATTGGGCCACATGCGTCAGATTGTTTTGTATACGACTCGACATGAGCCATTGGCGCATGGGTGTAAACGACATGCGTGGCGAAGCCAGCGTCGTGACGGACGACCATCACTCGATGGGGTGACGACCGTCTGGTCGCCACCCGTTTCCATCCCGTCCAATGGTTCAGAGCGCCGGGAAGGGCCCGGCGCGCTCCACGGGGCAGGCTCGTGGCGACCCGCGGTCGCCACCCACCAGGCGTGTACCGCTATCAGCCGTAGGTCTGCGCCAGCGAAACGGCCAGCGCCTGCAGTTGCTGGCGGTACGCCGCCAGATCCGCGACGGGCCGTTCGGCCAGTCCTGCGGCCATCGCCGCTTCAGCCACGGCCGAGGGCAGCTCCACCAGCAGGCGCGGATCCATCGGGTGCGGAATCAAGGCATCACGCCCGAACAGCGCCACGCCCTGCGCATCCACCGCCGTGCGTGCCAGAGCGGCCAACGCCTGCACGCAGGCAACCTTCATCCCTGTATCGATGCGCCGCGCGCCCACGTCCAGAGCGCCCCGGAACAGATAAGGGAAGCAAAGTACGTTGTTGATCTGGTTCGGGAAGTCCGAACGCCCGGTGCCGACGATCACGTCACTGCGGACAGCCCGGGCATCGGCCGGCAGGATTTCCGGATAGGGATTGGCCAGGGCCAGCACGATGGGATCGGCGGCCATGGTCGCGAGCATCGCCGGCGTCAGCGTGCCCGGCCCGGACAGCCCGAGGAACAGATCGGCGCCATGCAGGGCATCGGCCAGCGTGCGTGCATCGGTGTCGCGCGCATAGGCCGCCTTGCTCGGGTCCAGCTGCTGGCGACCGCTGTGGATCACCCCACTGCGGTCCACGGCCAGGATGTTGCTGCGCTGCAGGCCAAGTGCCACCAGCATGTCCACGCAGGCCACGCCGGCCGCGCCCATGCCGCAGACCACCAGGCGGATGTCTTCGATCCGCTTGTTCACCAGTGCGAGCGCATTGGTCACCGCCGCACCGACCACGATGGCGGTGCCGTGCTGGTCATCGTGGAAGACCGGAATCTTCATGCGCTCGATCAGTTCACGTTCCACCGTGAAGCATTCCGGGGCCTTGATGTCTTCCAGATTGATGCCACCGAAGGTGGGCTCCAGTGCTGCGACGATCTCGATCAGCTTCTGCGGATCGGTTGCTTCCACTTCCAGGTCGAAGGCATCCACGCCGGCAAACCGCTTGAACAGGATCGCCTTGCCTTCCATCACCGGCTTGCCGGCCAGCGGGCCTATGTTGCCAAGCCCCAGCACGGCGGTGCCGTTGGAGATGACCGCCACCAGGTTGCCACGGGCGGTCAGCCGATGCGCCATGGCCGGGTCCGCGGCAATCGCCTCGCTGGCATAGCCCACGCCAGGCGAATAGGCCAGGGCCAGGTCCTGCTGGCTGGATACCGGTTTGGTCGGGCGGATTTCCAGCTTCCCCGGCTGCGTGCCGTGGTGGTAATCCAGTGCTGCAGAACGTGTATCGGGGACAAGGGGGGCGGCAGGTGCCGAACCGTTGGAACTCATTACGTCACTCTCTACTTACAGGCATGCCGGACGCGGGGGGTCGCGCGGCTTTGCGCGCATACGGTAGCCCATCCGTGCGCTGCGGCGCGCGCTTGATTGCAGCTGTAACCGGCCGGCCAACTGGCGCACTCATTCCTGCGGCGGTGCCGGTCGTGCACAGGCGCTGTCGGGCGCCGCCGGCCAGCGGCCACCGGCACGCTCGAAATCCACGGCGACCGCCTCCACCGTCACCTCGGCGAACTGTGCCATCACATGCGCCTCGGCCGCCGCCAGGGTCGCGGTGATGCGTGCATCGACCGCGCGTTCCACCAGGCACGGACTGTCGCCAGCCTGCGGTCCGATGTTGAACAGTGCCGGTCGATCCAAGGCTTCATGGACATCCAGCAGCGTGATTTCCGATAACGGCTTGAGCAGTGCCCAGCCACCGCCATGCCCCTTGTCCGAGCGCACGATGCCGCGCTCGCGCAGCCCGGCCATCATCCGCCGCACCACCACCGCGTTGGTCCCCAGCATGCCGGCAAGTTGTTCGGACGTCACCCGCTCCATGTGGCGATCCATGTGGATCAACACATGCAGCAGGCGGGACATGCGGTTATCACGGGGCACGGTCGGCATCCACGGCATCGGGGATGCCAGTCTAACCAATCGTAACTTTCTGAACTGCGAAAGCTTGCAGCGCGGAGAAACTCATGACACATTGAATGTTACATATTGAGCCTCGAGGATACCCATGGACAACGACGTGATCATCATCGGTGGCAGCTTTGCTGGCTTGGCCGCGGCCACCCAACTCGGGCGGGCACGACGACGGGTGGCGGTGATCGACACCGGACTGCCGCGCAATCGCTTTTCCCCGGCCGCGCACGGCGTGCTGGGCCACGACGGCCGGCCGCCGGCGCAGTTGCTGGCCGAGGCGCTGGGGCAACTGGACCGGTACTCCACGGTGCGTGTGCTGCAGGCCAAGGCGATCGGCGCACACGCCGAAGGCGATGGCTTTGCGGTAACGCTGGCCGATGGCCGCTGCCTGCAGGCCAGACAGCTGATACTGGCTTACGGCCTGCGTGACCAGCTGCCTGCACTGCCCGGGCTGCAGCAGCGCTGGGGACGCAGCGTGCTGCACTGCCCTTACTGCCATGGCTTTGAACTGGACCAGCAGCCGATCGGCGTACTCGGCGGGCACGAGCGCGCCTTCCACATGGGCATGCTGCTGCCCGACTGGGGACCGACCACTCTGTTCACCGAAGGCGTGCTGCCAAGTGAAGCGGAACAGCAGGCACTGGCAGCGCGCGGCACGCGTGTGGAACACGCCCGCGTCGCTGCACTGCTCGGCCCTGCCCCTGCCCTGCAGGGCGTGGTGTTGGACGACGGTCGCCAGATTCCCTTGGCCGGGCTGTTCGTTGCACCGCAGTTGCGGCCGAACAGCGATCTGGCCCAACAACTGGGCTGTGTGATGGACACGCAGCCGATGAGCGAAAGCGTGCGCGTCGACGCGATGCAGGCCACCAGCGTGCCAGGGGTGTATGCAGCCGGCGACCTGGCCCAGCCGATGGGCAATGTCACCTTGGCCATGGCCGCTGGCGTGCGCGCGGCCGCTGCGGTCCACGCGGCGATGCTGTTCGGTCGCGGCTGAAGGGCTTTGCAGGCGCTGTGCAGCCTCGGCACCGCCACCCCGGTGCCACGGGCGCCCTGCTGGCGCACCAGCGATGTCAGGAGCAGCAAGGCAGTAGGCAGTGGCCAGCAACACAGGACGCCGCGCGCGCAGCCGGCCCTACTGTGGATCCCCGGAACCAGCGCCCAAATCATGACTGAAACCTGAACAATCCAGAAAAACCGGCTATGGTATCGGGCAGTCCGCACCCGCCCATCTTCATGCCCCCCACCAACACCGTGGCCGCCGCAGCCCAAGATCGCGCGCACGCATCCGATGCGCAGCCATCCACCGCCTGCGAGAACTGCCAGACCTCGCTGCAGGGTCACTACTGCCATCATTGCGGGCAATCGGCACACAACCCACTCAAGCACGTCGGGCACGCCGTCGAGGAAGTATTCGAGTCGTTCTGGCATCTGGATGGGCGCATCTTCCGTACCCTGCGTGAGCTGCTGGTGCCCGGCCGCGTGGCCCTGAACTACCTCAGAGGGCACCGGGTGCGCTACGTCCAGCCTTTGCGGCTGTTCGTGATCCTCACCCTGTTCACGTTCTTCGTCGGCAAGCTCACCGTGCACATGGAGGACATGCAGACCGGCGATGACACCGCCGCCCTGTTCGCCCAGGCCACTACTCCGACCGAAGTGGAAATGATCCGGCTGGCGCAGATCCAGCGGCTGGAGCAGCAGCAGCGCCAGACGACCGGTGGCTCGGCGGCCTTTGCCATGGTCATGGCCGCGGTGAACACCCGCGCCGCGCAGCGCCTGGACGCACTCGGCGGCGATGGCGCGGCGCCCGCCGGCAACGGCACCGGCACCAGCACCGCTTCATCCGGCACCTTCTTCGACTACACCGTCGCCGGCAAACCCTGGGATGCCAAGACCAACCCGCTGGTGGTTCCGGGCCTGCCGGCATTCGTCAACAACTGGCTCAACAAGCGCCTGGCCAACGGCAATGCCAATGTGCAGCGCATGGGCACGCAGACCGACCTGTACCTGCAGGCCGTGCTGACGGCCCTGCCCGGCGCCCTGTTCATGCTGATGCCGGTGTTCGCCCTGGTGCTGCGGCTGGCTTATGCGCCGCGCCACATCGGCTACCTGGAGCATCTGGTGGTGGCCCTGTACAGCCATGCATGGCTGATGCTGGTGGTCCTGGTGACATTCTGCCTGGTGGTACCAATCACCACCCCGGCCACCGCCCAGTCCTGGCTGGCCTCGGTCAGCACCCTGCTCTGCACGGGGCTGTGGCTGGCCGTTCCGGTCTACCTGCTGTGGATGCAACAGCGCATCTATGGTGGCAATCGATTGCTGACGCTGCTGCGCTATCTCGCCATTGGCAGCGTCTACTTGCTGCTGGTCAGCTTCGTGGTGATGTACGCGGTACTGGCCGGCATTTCGGCCTGAAGGCGGCTACATAGGTGCGGCCCGCTTGATGCGTGCTGCCGCGGGAGTGCTGGCGTTGAGCGTCCGCCGGTCATCTGCGCGCATGGTCGGAACCTGCAAGTCACTTGCTGCCGACGCCCGTAAGGTTGAGCCGACCCACAACCACCGTCCATCCGCCGCATGGACCCGCGTTCCTGGCTCGGGACGCGCCGCGATGCCGGCACGGAGAGAGAGCCTATGCCCGGTTATCCGATCGATATGTCGCGCCACCAAGGCGCTTTTCAGCGGCAGATCGCACTGGATCAACCCGATTCCCGGGCATCGGTCAGCGCAGCGCAGCGCAGCGTGGCCTGGCATATCAAGGGGTGCCTGCGCACCCGCTTGCGCTGCTGCTGTTGTTCGCCAACCTGCGGCTGGGCAACGCGGTGATGCCAACGACACCTGCCCGCGTGGCCGCGCCCAACGGTGTCGGGGCACTGCAGCGTTGCGCTTCGATCGCTTTTCCTGCTGCCATGAAACAGATCACCACGGCGTACCGGGGGCCGGATGCACGCGGCACCGCCTGGCCCTTGCCGGGCGCGACGGCAGCGCCTTCGCGCGGCAGCGGTCGCGGCGGCGCACACAAGATGAGGCACCACGCCAAGATCCATTCCAAGCCCACCGGCGGCGCGACCGGTGGCAGGAACACCGCGGCAGCAAAGCTGGCCAGGCGGCGACAAACCTTCCGGATGCGCAGCGTATCGGCACCTGCTGGCCTCGGCGCGCGTTCGCCTGCGGCGCGTCTGGGCAAGTCCATCACGCCGGGTGGCGACAACCCGCCAGACCACAGCGAATCCAAACTGGGCGTCCGTGTGGCCGCCACCGGCCAGGTCATATCGCAACCCAAAGACGTGCTGTACGCTCCCATGGCGCAGCAACACCGCCCCACAGCGACGCCCTTGCCGGGCGACCGCCACGTCCCGCCACGGTCGCCGCCGTCTGGCGGGACGGCGACAGACCTGTCCGGACAGGCGATCCTGCCATTGCCCGCCCCCCCGCCGTCCCCTTCCGCGCCACAGTGCATCAGTTTTCATGGCGGCCCGATGACCGTGCGGCAGATGCGCAAAGCCAGGCACGAAAACCAGCCACTCAATTACTGCGTCCCCGAGAAGGCTCTCGACTCGTTCCGCGCGTCGATGGAAACAGCCATGCACGACGAGCACGGCCGGGATCTGTGGATGGTGTTTCACCTGTCAGACACCGCATTCCTGCCGCATTGCGCCAACTCGAGGTGCAGCGGTTCAGTGGCCTGGAGCAGCGCGGCGTAGACGCCGCGCGCCCAACACTTTCCATGCTGGGCGACTGCGCCGTCATCACGCCCTTGACCATCGCCTTGCTGGGTGACCATGAGCAAATACGCCATGCGATTCCAGACATCGCCCGCTTGGAACGCAACAGTTTCCGCCTGCTCGGCCATACTGATCTGGGCGGCACCACGCGGATTTTCCTGGCGTACTTCGTCAACCGCGATGGCGGCGCCGTACCGGGTGTTGCCGCAGGGCATCTGGAGGTCTTCCTCGATCCACAAGGACAGTTCGCGGTCGAAGATGTACGCACGGGTCTGCGGCTTTCAGCGGGTTCACTTGAAGTCCTGGTCGAGCACCTGGAGCGCATCACCGGCTGTCACCATCTGCCTTGGGAGGAAGCAGGCGCTGACACGTCGTCGAGCGAAGAAGCGGATACGTCCGCGCCCCAGCCAGCGCGCAGCCTGTTCGTAGGCCGGGAAGAAATGCTGTCCTACTCACCGCCGTTCGACCACCTCCCATTCAACGACCATCTGGATTTCTTCGATGCCATCACCGTCCAGATCGATGGCAGTGCGCAGCGCCAACTGCTTTACCGCAACAGCTTCACCGTTATCGGCAACACCGTGGTCTACGTCGATGACATGGGACGAAGTGGCCGCCTGGACCTGGTACTGGAGGCAGCCGGCGGCACCAAGGGCAGACTGCGGTGCCCAACCTCGCTGGATGTAAAGACGGCGGCCCAGCTTGGCTTTACCCAGGGGGGAAGGTACGCCATGCAGGACATGAAGGAGATCCTGCGCGCAGCCAACATGCTCTACCTGGAATCACCACCAGTGGCAGCCGAAGGAAGTGGCAGCCACCGAACTCGCTGAGACAGGCGCGGTCCACTCATTCGGCAGCCAGCTGCAGCCTGCTGTTGAAGCACCGCAGTGCGCCACTGAGGGGATCGACGAACGACACCTGCTTGGCCAGTAACTGCAATGGCCCTGCATAGTCGCCCACCTCACGGCGGCGCAGTTCGGGGTACAGCGAATCGTTGCTGATCGGCGCGCCGAGCGCGGCCATGTGGAGGCGCAACTGATGCTTGCGCCCGCTCACCGGAACGAGCGCGTAGCGCCATTGCCGCGCACCGCGTGCAAGCACATCGATGCGGGTTTCACTGTTGGCCTCGCCCGGTGCTTCGCTCATGCGGAAGAACGGCTCACCGGTGACGATGCGGCTGCAGCGCACATGGGGAAACGCGATCGCGGGCAACGGCGGTGCCAATGCCTCGTAGCGTTTCTCGATACGCCGTTCGCGGAACAGCGCCTGATAGCGCGCCCGGCTGTCTGGATGCGTGGAAAACAAGACCAAACCAGCGGTCTCACGGTCGATGCGATGCAGCGGCACCAGCGCGGCGTTGCCGGTGCGCCGGATCAGCCGCGCCAGCAACGTTTCATGGACATGATTACCGGCCGGGGTGACCGGCAGGAAATGCGGCTTGTCGGCCACCAACAGATGCTCGTCCTGGTGGACGATGTCTTCCACGAAGGGGATGACGTGTTCGTGCGCCACTTCGCGGTAGTAGTGCACCTCCATCCCGACCCGGTGCGGCATATGCGGATCGACCTGTACCCCCTCGGCAACCACCCGACCGCGCGCCATGCGGTCGATCCACTGCGCGCGCGGCACCGCCGGGAAGCGTTCGCACAGGCAATCGAGCACTGTCGCCCACGGGCCCGGGGGCAGCTGCAGCGTGCTCGGCGCCAGACCATCGATGCGCGGCGGGCGGAACCGCATGGGCACCGGTGTTGCAGCCCGGCTCATGCCGCCCCGCCGAGGCTGTTGGCCGGGCCGCGGGCCGGGCGGGCGCAGGCAGGCTCATCAAAGAGTGGTTTCATCCCGTCATTCTCCATGAACGAACGACAGGTGATCATCAGTGCCCCCGTCCGGCAAAGCCATACAGCACTTTCAAACGATTGATTGAAACACTGGCAACTTCGCCGAACTGGACAGCAACGCCGCGTTCCGCCAGACTGCCGCCCTTTCCTGTTGTTTGGATCCCATGGCGAAGCTGCTGGTCCTCCACGGCCCCAACCTCAACCTGCTCGGCAGCCGCGAGCCTGGCATCTACGGGCACGCCACGCTGGCCACGATCGACCAGGCCCTGGCCGAACAGGCCAGCAGCGCCGGCCATGCGCTGGAGAGCCTGCAATCCAACGCCGAACACGTACTAGTGGAACGGGTGCAGGCTGCGCGCGGCGACGGCACCGCCTTCATCCTGATCAACCCGGCCGCCTTCACCCATACCTCCGTGGCCCTGCGCGATGCGCTGGCGGCGGTGGACGTGCCGTTCATCGAAATCCACCTTTCCAACCCACACAGCCGCGAACCCTTCCGCCAGCACAGCTATTTCAGCGACAAGGCGGTCGGTGTGATCTGCGGTTTCGGCGCCGACAGCTATCGTTATGCCATGGACGCGGCCCTGCTGCGGTTGTCCGCCACCTGATCGTCGAACCGGGCGCTGTAGCGCCTACCTCACCCAGATAGAAAACAAAGAGGCCCTCCATGGATCTGCGCAAAATCAAGAAACTGATCGACCTGCTGGAAGAATCCAACCTTGCCGAAATCGAGATCAAGGAGGGTGAAGAATCCGTGCGCCTGTCGCGCGCCCCGGTCGGTTACCCGCAGGTCGCTGCCCCGGTGGTGATGGCTGCCCCGACCGCCGCCGCACCGGCCATGCCGATGCAGTCGCCCACCGAAGCGTCCACCGGCGGCTCGGCCAAGCCGGCCAGCAGCCTGCCTGAAGGCCACGTCCTGCGCTCGCCGATGGTCGGCACCTTCTACACCTCCTCGGCGCCGGACAAGCCGGCCTTCGTCAGCATCGGCCAGCAGGTCAAGGAAGGCGAAACCCTGGCCATCATCGAAGCGATGAAGATGTTCAACCCGATCGAGGCCGATGCCTCGGGCACCATCGTCGCCATCCTCGGCGAAAACGGCCAGCCGGTGGAATTCGACCAGCCGCTGTTCGTGATCGGCTGAGGAGCACGTGACCATGCTCGATAAGATCGTCATCGCCAACCGGGGGGAAATCGCGCTGCGCATCCTGCGCGCCTGCCATACCCTCGGTATCCGCACGGTTGCCGTGCATTCCACGGTGGATCGCAATCTCAAGCACGTGGCCATGGCCGATGAATCGGTCTGCATCGGTCCGGCGCCCTCGCCGGAGAGCTACCTCAACATCCCGGCACTGATCGCCGCCGCCGAAGTCACCGACGCCCAGGCCATCCACCCGGGCTACGGCTTCCTGTCGGAAAACGCCGATTTCGCCGAACGCGTGGAGCAGTCCGGCTTCATTTTCATCGGACCCAAGGCCGACACCATCCGCATGATGGGCGACAAGGTCGAAGCCATCCGCGCGATGAAGACGGCTGGCGTGCCCTGCGTGCCCGGTTCCGGTGGCCCGCTGGGTGAGGACATCGTCGCCAACACCAAGATCGCCCGTGAAATCGGCTACCCGGTCATCATCAAGGCCGCTGGTGGCGGCGGTGGCCGTGGCATGCGCGTGG
This sequence comes from Stenotrophomonas sp., assembly GCA_032007425.1. GTDB lineage: Bacteria > Pseudomonadota > Gammaproteobacteria > Xanthomonadales > Xanthomonadaceae > Stenotrophomonas. Next base: position 16,831 of record DALZLW010000023.1, on the reverse strand, counting down.
TGCACGCCGAAGCCGCACTGAAGGTCGCCATCGAAACCACCAAGAGCGAAGCCAAGGCCGCGTTCGGCAATGGCGAGGTCTACATGGAGAAGTTCCTGGAGAATCCGCGTCATGTGGAAATCCAGGTGCTGGCCGATGGCCAAGGCAATGCGATCCACCTCGGCGAACGCGACTGCTCGATGCAGCGCCGCCATCAGAAGGTAGTGGAAGAAGCACCGGCACCGGGCATCAGCGCTGAACAGCGCGCTGAGATCGGCAAGGTCTGCGTCGAAGCCTGCATCCGCATCGGCTACCGTGGCGCTGGCACCTTCGAGTTCCTCTACGAAGATGGCCGCTTCTACTTCATCGAAATGAACACCCGTATCCAGGTCGAACACCCGGTGACGGAAATGGTGACCGGGATCGATCTGGTGGCCGAACAGCTGAGGATCGCTGCCGGCCAGAAGCTGTCGATCAAGCAGAGCGACATCGTACTGACCGGCCACGCCATCGAATGCCGCATCAATGCCGAGGATTCGGAAACCTTCGTGCCCAGCCCTGGCCAGATCACCGCCTTCCATCCGCCGGGTGGTCCGGGTGTGCGCGTGGACACCCACATCTACAGTGGTTACCGCGTGCCTGCCAACTACGACTCGATGGTCGGCAAGCTGATCGTGCATGGTCCGGACCGCGAAACCGCCATTGCACGCATGCGGGTGGCGCTGAGCGAGATGGTGGTCGATGGCATCAAGACCAACATCGCGCTGCAGCAGCGGATCATGCGTGACAAGGGCTTCCAGGCCGGTGGGCAGAACATCCACTATCTGGAAAAGCGCTTGGCCGAGCGCAAGAACAAGTCGATCGCATTGACCTGATCGGCCTGTTGTTGACTGGAATGACGCCGGGCACTGCCCGGCGTCATTCGTTGGTCGTAGCGATCAACGCGACGATTCGATTGACCAGCGGCCCACGAAAAAGGGCAGGTCACCCTGCCCTTTCCAGTACGCGGCGAGGATGGCCTCGCCCCGCGCTTATTGCCTGGCGCTGGCCGTAGCCGCTGCAGGGGCTTCGGCCACAGGGGCTTCGGCGGCGATCTGGCTGTTGCGCAGCGGGCGCACGCCATTGGGCGACGTCGGGTCGACGATCACCATGGTTTCCGTGCTGCCATCGGGCCAGACCACCTGGAAGGTGCTGCCGGCCGGCAAAGCCGTGAACGGCATTGCATTCTGCGCACGGTACAGCGCCGCCACCTGGCTGGCCCCGGCCGCACGCACGGGCTGCGGCGTGTTCACCGTGGTCGTGGCGACCTTGGACAGCAGGCGATACCGGTCTTCCTGGGTATCGATCATCAGCACGCCCACCGCGCCTGCCGAATAGGCAACAAACAACACGACCCAGAACCAGAACTTGGCTCCGTGCAACATTCGACGGTAATTCATGAGCCTTGCCCCTTACGGATGAGCTTGTCCACCCAGTTGTTCATTTGTTCCGCACCCTGCCGCGATACCGCGGCGTCATAAACAAAACCCACCAGATCCTGGTCCACGTCCTGGGAGCAGATGCCCCCGTTGGCACAGAAACTATTCACCACGACGCTGTCGGCGCCACACGCCATGCCCAGCCGGCAGGCAGAGACCCGCCAGGCCAGCTCGCTCAATGGCTCGCCAGCGACCATTCCGTCCATGGCCTTGTCACCTGCCGCGCGGATGCCCATCGCCGGCGCCAGAGCCATGTAGGCTTCCGGATCACGCGAGTCCCGCACGCGCTCAACCAGGTCACGGCGATAACCTGCGCTGTCCAGCAGCGGCATGCCCGCGGCGAACAACGCCGCCTCGGCCGCCAGGTTGCCGGCGGCAGCAGCCACGCGGCGTTCCTGCCAGACCCGATCGGCGCCGATGTTGTCGCTGGCAACGAAGCCACCGCAGCGCACCGCGACACGATCACGTGCCTGTACCATCGCCGCCGGCGCGCCCAGTCCAAGGCTGCCCAGCACGTCGTTGTCCAGTCGGTAGCCACCCGGATCCATCGCGTACTGGCTGCAATAGTCATAGACGCGGCTCAACATCCAGCGCGCTTCGACGTTGCCGGCATCGGCCTGCGCCCGCAGCCGTTGGGAATAGGCAAACAGATCCGTATCCCCTTCGATGTCGGCACGGATGTCCAATGGCAAGCCGGACGGCACGGCGGCGGCCGACATATCAGCCTGGCGCAGCCTGCGGGCCAGCGCCTCGGGAAGCGCCGGCGCGGCCACGACGGGATCAGCGGGACGGACGCGTTGCGCCTGCGACGCCAGCAACGCATCGTCGGCATGCACCACACTGGTCATACGCATGCCCGCCACGCCCAGCAACGCGACGGCCGGAAGCACCAGCAGCCAGGTTTTAAAAGACACGGCAGGCGCCATGGCGGGCCAGGAAGGCTATGAAGGATGCGTAGTCTATCAAGCTGTGTGCACGACACCTGAATCTAGGCCACAAATCTCACCATCTGGCGAGACTGCCCCTCCAGCCGGGTGGATCGACTAGCATGTCAGGCTCTTTACCGACCCAACGCCCCCATGCCGTTCCTTGAACTCACCCTGCGCTGCACCGAAGCCACCCAACCCCGCTACGACAATGCGCTGGAAGATGTAGGAGCTTTGGCGGTCACCCTGCTTGATGCCGAAGCCGACACCAGCAATGAACAGGCCATCCTGGAGCCGGGCGTGGGTGAGACCCCGCTGTGGGACACCCTGGTACTGAGCGCCCTGTTCCCGGCCGACACCAATGCCTTGGCGCTGCTGGCTGCACTGGAAGCCTTCGATGCCGGCCTGGACTGGTCCACCGCCAGCTTCCGCGCGGTCGAAGACGAGGACTGGGAACGGGCCTGGATCGACCAGTTCCAGCCGATGGCCTTTGGCGATCGCACCTGGATCGTGCCCTGGAACCACGAACTGCCCGAGGCGGCACAGGCCGCCGAGGCCGCCGTGGTACGCCTGGATCCGGGCCTGGCGTTCGGCTCCGGCACCCACCCGACCACCGCACTGTGCCTGCGTTGGCTCGATAACCTTGCTGCGCAGGACGTCCTGCAGGGCCAGCAGGTGCTGGATTTCGGCTGTGGCTCGGGCATCCTGGCACTGGCCGCGCTCAAGCTGGGCGCCGCCGGCGCCATTGGTGTGGACAATGACCCGCAGGCGCTGCTGGCCACGGCTGACAACGCCGAGCGCAATGGTGAAGGCAGCCGCCTGCAGGTCTACCTGCCGGAAGACGAACCGGTCGCCACCTACCCTATCGTGGTGGCCAACATCCTCGCCTCGGCGCTGGACGCGCTGGCCGAGCTGCTCGCCGCGCGTGTCGCCATCGGCGGACAGATCGCCCTGTCCGGCATCCTGCACGGTCAGGAAGGCGAGCTGCTGCAGCGTTATGCCGCCTGGTTCGACGACCTGCAGGCCACCCAGGACGGCGACTGGATGCGCATCACGGGCGTTCGCCGTGCTTGAATGAGGGCTGGTCCGGAGTCCGTACCCACCGATGCCTGAACCGCCCGAGTCCCGTCGTTCCATCGCCAGCTTCCTGCGACCTGCGCCGGAAGCGGGCGACGTCGCCCGGCCGCCGACGCCAGCAGGCACATCCGCCGCCCCACCTGACGGGGCTGGGCCACCGCTTAAACCTCCTGCCGCCGTACCGATGACTGCACCGATCACCGCTTTCATCCCGCTCGCCGCGCCCGTGGTCGAACCCGGCGACGCCGGAACAGAGGCCATGCCCGGTTTCGCGCGCCCACGTCGGCGTACGCCTGGCTGGCACTGGCTGGTGATCGTGCTGCTGCTGGTCACGCTGGCCCTGCAGGTTGTGCTCGCTGACCGCGCCCGGCTGGCCGCCGACGCCGCCACGCGCCCGGCGATCAGCGCGCTCTGCGCCGCGCTGCGCTGCAACGTCCCGGCCTGGCACGAGCCAGAAGCGTTCATGATGACCGCACGCGATGTGCGGCCCCTGCCCGGCCAACCCGGCAACCTGCAGGTCCGCGCCAGCATCCGCAACGATGCCCGCTGGGAACAACCCTGGCCCGCGTTGAAGCTGTCGCTTTCCGACGCCGATGGCCGCGTGGTGGGCAGCCGGGTGTTCAGCGCCGCCCAGTACCTGGACGACCCCACGGTCGCCGCAACCCCGCTGCTGCCGGGGCAGAGCGCCCAGTTGGCCTTCATCGTCAATGATCCCAGTCCCGGTACCATCGCCTTTTCCTTCCAGTTCCAGTAAATCCCCCCTGCGCACTGCATACCGTGCAGTGTGGCCGTGCTCGCGCTAGACTGGCCGCCCCCACCCTCGCCGCCGCCTCGATTGCGGGCACGGCATCCAGACCGGGAATCCCTTTGAACGCAGCACCCACTCGTCCTGACTCCAGTCGTGGCGCCGCCCGGCCGCCGCTCCGTGAACACGTCGCCCAGTCCGTGCGCCGCTACCTGCGTGACCTGGATGGCTGCGACGCCGACGATGTCTACGAGATCGTGCTGCGTGAAATGGAGATCCCGCTGTTCGTGGAAGTGCTCAACCATTGCGAGGGCAACCAGAGCCGCGCCGCGGCGATGCTGGGCATCCACCGCGCCACCCTGCGCAAGAAGCTGAAGGAATACGGCCTGTCGGCCTGAACGCCGTCCCGCGGCTTCTCCGTCTGGCCACCCACATACCCGTTCCTGCGCTGTCGGCGCCCCCCCTCGATCTAGCCTCCGCCCGCTTTCCAGTAATAGCGCACCACGTGGAAGAACACCGGCGCGGCAAAGCACACCGAATCCAGGCGGTCGAGCATGCCGCCATGGCCTTCGATCATGTGTCCCCAGTCCTTGATGCCGCGATCACGCTTGATCGCCGACATGACCAGCCCGCCCCAGAAACCCATCAGGTTGCACAGCAACGATAGACCGAAGGCCTGCAGCGGCGTGAACGGGGTGATCCACCACAGCGCCGCGCCCAGCAGGCTGGCCGACAGCACGCCACCGACGAAGCCTTCCACGGTCTTGGATGGCGACAGCTTCGGGGCGATCAGGCGTTTGCCCAGCAGCTTGCCCCAGATGTATTGGAAGACATCCGAGGACTGCACCACGATCACCAGGAACGCAAACAACAACAGGTTGCGTGACGGATCATGGCCGGGCACACGCAGGTTGAGCAGGGCCGGCACGTGCGAAATGCAGAACACGCAGATCATCAGGCCCCACTGCACCTTGGCCGTACGTTCCAGGTAATGCGTGGTATCGCCGCCGATCGTGGCCAGGATGGGCAGGAAGAGGAAGGCGTACACCGGGATCAGCAGCGCATACATCCCATACCAGTCGATCCAGACAAGGTAGTACTGCCACGGCAGCACGACGTAGAACGCCGCCAGCAAGGCGTAGTAGTCGCCACTGCGCGTTGGTGCCAGGGTGATGAACTCGCGCAGCGCGAACAGCGACACGACCGCAAACAACACGATCACGCCCGTACGCCCGAACAGCAACGCCAGCCCGACCACCGCGGCCATCACCCACCATGCGCGGATGCGTGATACCAGGTTGGCCACCAGCGCACTCGGTGCACCGCGCTGCCGCCAGCGCAGGGCCTCGGCGATCAACGTGGCCAACACCAGCACCGCGGCAATACCGCCAAACAACAACCCGGTCTGCTGGCCCACGCTCTGTGTAGCCAGGTCACCCGAAACGAAAGCGATCACGTTCATGCCGTCGTCCCCGCCGGCGCCAAGGCGATCAACGCCTGCCGGCTGCGCGCCAGAAACGCGGTTTTGTCCTCATCGGCCTGCAGCCGCAGCGGTTCACCGAAGGTGGCCGTGCACAGTAATGGCAAGGGCAGCCAGCGGCCCTTGGGCATCACCCGCTTGAGGTTGTCCAGCCACACCGGCACGAATTCCAGCTCCGGTCGCAGCCGCGCCAGATGGTAGATGCCACTCTTGAACGGAAGCACGCCCTCTTCGGTATTGCGTGTGCCTTCGGGGAAGAGGATCAGCGAGCATCCCTCGTCCACCGCATCACACAGCACTTTCAACGGGTCATGCTGGCGCTTCGCCGCTTCGCGCTCCACCAGGACGCCATTGAACACCGCATCGATCAGGTAACGGCGCAGACCATCGCGCTGCCAATACTCGGCCGCCGCCACCGGCCGCACCTGGCGCCGCAACGGCGCCGGCAGCGATGACCAGATCAGTACGAAGTCACCATGGCTGGCGTGGTTGCCGTAGTACACCCGATGCTGGTTGGACGGTGCACAGCCCTGCCATAGCGCACGCGCGCCGGTCAGGGTACGGATGGCGCCGCTGCAGGCACGGGCGATCAGATCAGCAAACATGGGCACGGGGTCTCTCCTTGGCCGCTCAGGTCACTGGCAGGCACAGCAGGGCCACCAGCATCAGCAGGGCCTGCACGCCCAGGCACAACGCCTGCAGGCGCAGCAGGCGGCGCATGCCCAGCCAACGTGGCTGCCAGCCGCGCGTTGTCTCTGGCGCTTTGCGCAGACCCAGCTTCTGCAGCACGTCATCGATCATGCCCGGGGGTGCCTCCGGGTGGCTGGCCAGCAGGGCCAGCAGCAGGTCGCGATCAAACGCCACCCGCGCGGCATGCCAGGCCTGCGCCGCCGCAAGCAGCAGCGACAGGATCGCCGCCACCGCGGCCACCAGGCCCGGCCGCGCGACGCACAGCATCAGCAAAGCTGAAGTGGCCAGCAAGGCCGAGATGAGGGCGACAAGACGGCCCTGCGACAGCACGGCAACCATTGCCCGAACCTGGAATTGCGTGCTCATGCCACTTCTCCTGACGATTCCATAGCCGCCCATGCAGGCATTGCCGCGGCCTCCGCAATGGCGTGCTGGTGCGCGGCGGAAAGCACGATGGCCGGCCGTGCCGCGCGCACCGTTGCGATGGCCGCCGCCGCATCTGCCACGCGCCCACTGACCAGCAACCAGGTCGCGACCGCCGCTGCACTGCGTGAATACCCCAGCGCACAGCACACCAGCACCGGCCCCTGGCCGCGCAGGCGCTCGATGGCGGTCGCCGCCGCGCGTAACTGCGCTGGCGCTGGCACCACCAGGTCCAGCATGGGCACGTTGACGTAGGCCGCTGCTGGAAACGCCACCCCGAGTTCGGCGCAGGTATCGACCACCGCCATCAGCGGCGGCGGCATCCGCCCGCGTGGCAGGCGTCCCAGCCAGATGCCATCGACCACCTGCACCGGCAGTGGCGCCTGTCGCGTCCACAGCCGGGAGTTGATCCATGCCGCCAGCAGATACGGCGCCAGTAACCAGCGCGCCGCCACGCTCAACTGACCATCGGCCTGCTTCTGGAACGTTGCGGTTCCCAGGCCGGCGTAGGCCAACGCCACCAGCAGCAGCGAAGTGATCGGCCAGCCCAGCCACAGGAACGCGCCGCCCCGGTAGTACATCGGCAATGCCAGAATCAGCGCGCCCAGCAGGTACAGCGCGGCCAACCGCCAGCGACGCCGATCACGCGCTGCCTGCCACGCATGCAGCGGTGGAATGCCATGCTCCGGCCACATCCAGACACACAGCCAGCCCACCAGCAGCCCGGTCGGAACATCGATGAAGTGATGCTGGAACGTGGTCAGCACCGAAAGACCGATCAACACCGCCCAGCCGTGTACCAGCCACAGTGCCGCACGCCGCAGCGCGGTCATCGGGCTGCTGCCGGCCACCACGTCGGCGAACTTCACCCACAACACCACCAGCAGCACGATGTGCAGCGATGGCGCCTGGTTGAACGGCTTGTCAAAGCCCAGCAGGACATCGAACAACCAGCCAGTAACACCTTCGGTTGGCGGCCGCTCGAAGCTGAAACGCAACGGCCACAGCAGGAAACAGGCGACCGCGATGACCTGCGCGCTCAGCAACCGCAGCGCATGCCGATCCAATGACTGACGCTGCAGGCAAAAGAAGAAGGAAGCCGCGTAGAAGAGATCAATCGACCAGTACGGCACGATGCTCCAGGCCAGGAACGGGATTTGCCGCTCCCAGGCGAAGACCACCACCGGCACGCTTTCCAGCTGGCCGGCCCACCAGTTGGCAAAACCATAGCTGGCGAAGAAGAACGGCCCCAACAGCGCCAACCACAACAGGGCCCAACGCCATGGACGCGGCTCATGCAGCGCTGTTGGCCCAAGCAATGGCGACGCCGCCACCGTCAAGCAACCCGACGTGCCAGTGACACGGTGAAGATGCCCCATTGGTCGACACGCTGCTCCACTTTCTCGAAGCCGGCCAACCGTACCAACTGGTCCATCTCCTGCTGCGTACGTCGGCGCATCACCCACGCGGCACCACCACGGTGGCTGGTCAGCGCACGGGCAATGAACTCCAGCTGCGGGTGCCACGGCTGCCCGGTATAGGCCAGGTAGCCGCCTTCAGGCACCACCGCAGCGATGCCTTGCAGGGAGCGCAGCACCGCGTCGTTGTCCGGGAACAATTCATACAGGCCCGAAACCACCGCCAGTGTCGGCGCCGGATCGATCGTGGCCAACTGTGCCGGGTCGAACGCATCGCCCTGCTCGAAACGGGCGATCGCACCCGCACCCTTGGACTGGATCAGGGCATTGCCGCGCTCCACGTTGAGCGCACTGAAATCACGCAGCACGATACGCTCGGCGCGCGCCTCGCCCTGTCCCAGCGCCTCCAGCACGTAGCGGCCATGACCGGCAGCGACGTCAAGCACCCGCACCGGCGTGCCCTGCCCACGCAGACGCTGTGCGGCATCACGCAGCAGCTCCTGCAGGTGCTGGCCGCGCACGCGGATGCCGCGCCAACCGATGGCATCCAGGTAATTGCGGTCGATGAACCGGCCCAGCCCGCCCCTGCCACGCGCTTCGTCGCGGTAGATGTAATCAAGCGTACTGCCGGAATCAAACCCGGTCTGCAGGCCCAGCGCGATGCCTTCTGACAACGTTCCTCCAAAGCGCAGGCCGGCGCGGACCCCGCGCCAGCGCAGATCGGCCAGGCTGTTGCGTTGCGGCGGCCAGGCCAGCACTTCGGCTTCTTCAAACGTGGGCCCATGGCGGTGCGCCTGGCGAAGGTCCTGCACCTGCAACGGCGCAGCGAACCGCGCCTGCACGAAGGCACGGACGCGGGCCACCGCCGGTGCGCGATCACGTTCGCCCAAGGTGTCGTGGAAAAAACCCGGCAGGTGCACGCGTTCCTTGATGCGGCTGGACAGCCGCTCATAGAAGCGGTCCTGCGGCGCCCGGTGCACCACGAAATCCGAACCGGACACCAGCAACTGCAGCGGCACCGTGATCGCCTGCGCGTCGGCGACGACACGATCGGCAGCCTCGTACAGACCCAGCAGCACGCGCACCGAGATCGGCCGGGTGATCAACGGATCGCTGCGGTAGCTGTCGGCACGCGCCGCATCGTGGGTCAGCCACTGCGGCTTGACGTAGCTGTTGACGAAGAAATTGCCGCGCAGCTTCTGCATCAGCGCCAGCCCGGCGCGTGCGAACGGCACGTACAGCTTCACCTTGAACGCCGGCGAAGCCAGCACCAGCGCGCGCAGCCGTGGCGCGTAATCATGCACCCAGGTCGCCGCCACCACCGCGCCAACGCTCTGTGCGATCACCACGATGTTTTCCACGGCAATACCGTGCACGCCGCCGATATGGGCGATGAAGCGGTCCAGGTCGCGCACCAGCGCCGGGAAGCCCGGGGCATCGCCGCGCGCGCCGGGCGAGCGGCCATTGCCGCGTGCGTCCCAAGCAAAAACGGCGGTGTCGGGCAGGTCGAGCTCATCGACCAGGTGGCTGACCCGGCCCGAATGCTCGTGGCCACGGTGCAGCAACACGATGGCTTTGGCGGGCGCGCCAGTGGCAGCCGGTGCGGTGGCCGGCCAGTGCCGGTAGAACAACGGCACCTGGTCGAAGCTGTGGAATTCCTGTTCCTGCGCCTGCCGCATACTTTCTCCTGTTGGTTCGTCCTGACCACGCACCGTTCAAGGTGTGGGTGCCGCAGCCCCCTCGCGCAGACCCTGGCGGACCCGGCGCAGCACCGTCACCATGCACAGTAGCGAGGTAAGCATCAATACGGCGCTCACGACACCGATGTCGACCCAGCCCTGGGTCAGCGCCAGCGCGATGCCCACCAGCCCCAGCACGAAAGCCCGGTCACTCTTGCCCATCGGACCGTCATAGCGGCGGCTGGCACCGACCATCAGCCCCAGTACGCCTGCGTATTCACTCACCGCCGCGGTCCATGCCAACGCCCACACGGCCGGCTGCACGATGCCGGGCACGCTGAGCAGGCTCAGGTAGAGCGCGGCATCAGCGACTACGTCGCAGAGCTCATTGAGATAGGCGCCGAGCCGGGATTGCTGGCCGAACTCGCGTGCCAGCATGCCGTCCACGGCATTGAGCGCCATCCGCAGCAGCATCCAGCCGGGCAACAGCAGGTAGAGCAGCGGCTGACCCGGCGCCCACCGCCACACGATGGCGGCGACCAGCACCGAGACCAGGGCTGCGGCCATCGTGACCGCATTGGCGGTGGCGCCGGCACGGTGCAGGGCGCCGACAGCCGGGCGGAGCAGATCCTGGAAGCGTCCTTTGAGAGCGTAGATCGACACGATCGAAGTCCTGCGGGTCCATGGCAGTGCCATGACAGCCTACAATATCGGCCCCGCCTGCTGCTGTTGCCCTTCCCCATGACTGCTGACCTGCTGCCCGTCCGCCGGGCCCTGCTTTCCGTTTCCGACAAGACCGGCCTGATCGAACTGGCCACCGCACTGGCCGCGCGCGGCGTCGAGCTGCTGTCCACCGGCGGCACCGCCAAGGCGATCCGCGAAGCCGGCCTGGCCGTGAAGGATGTAGCCGATGTCACCGGCTTCCCGGAAATGATGGACGGCCGGGTCAAGACCCTGCACCCGATGGTGCACGGCGGTCTGTTGGGCCGTGCGGGGCTGGACGATGCGGTGATGGCCGAACACGGCATCGCGGCCATCGACCTGCTGGTGCTGAACCTGTACCCATTTGAATCGGTGACCGCCAAGGCCGACTGCAGCCTGGCCGATGCGGTGGAAAACATCGACATCGGCGGCCCGGCCATGCTGCGTTCGGCGGCCAAGAATTTCGCCCGCGTGGCGGTGGCCACTGATCCGTCACAGTACGCCGAGCTGCTGGCCTCGCTGGACGCCAACGACGGCCAGCTCAGCGCCGCGACCCGCTTTGCCTTCTCTGTCGCCGCATTCAACCGCGTGGCCCAGTACGACGCGGCGATCAGCAACTACCTCTCGGCCGTCACCGCGACCGACACCGCCGTGCCGGTGCGCGCGGAGTACCCGGCGCAGATGAATTCCACCTTCGTGAAGGTGATGGACCTGCGTTACGGCGAGAACCCGCACCAGAGCGGCGCGTTCTTCCGTGACCTGTACCCGGTGCCGGGCACCCTGGCCACCTTCCAGCAGTTGCAGGGCAAGGAACTGAGCTTCAACAACCTGGCCGATGCCGATTCGGCGTGGGAATGCGTGCGTCAGTTCGACGCCCCGGCCTGTGTCATCGTCAAGCATGCCAACCCCTGCGGCGTAGCGGTCGGCGCCGGCAACGGCGATGCCTACGAACTGGCCTATGCCACCGACCCGACCAGCGCCTTCGGCGGCATCATCGCCTTCAACAAGCCGCTGGACGCCGCCACCGCCAAGGTGATCCTGGACCGCCAGTTCGTTGAAGTGCTGATTGCCCCGGATTACGAACCGGCTGCGTTGGAATACGCGCAGAAGAAGGCCAATGTGCGCGTGCTGCGCATCCCGCATGGCGAAGGCCGCAACAATTTCGACAGCAAGCGCGTCGGCTCGGGCCTGCTGCTGCAGTCGTCGGACAACCGCGGCATGACCCGCGGCGAGCTGACGGTGGTCAGCAAGCGCGCGCCGACCGAAGCGCAGTTCCGCGACCTGCTGTTTGCCTGGCAGGTGGCCAAGTTCGTGAAGTCCAACGCCATCGTCTACGCCAAGGACAACCGCACCATCGGTGTCGGCGCCGGGCAGATGAGCCGCGTGTACTCGGCGCGCATCGCCGGCATCAAGGCCGCTGACGCCAACCTGGTGGTGGAAGGGTCGGTGATGGCGTCCGATGCGTTCTTCCCGTTCCGCGACGGCATCGATGCGGCCGCCGCTGCCGGCATCGCCGCGGTGATCCAGCCGGGCGGTTCGATGCGCGACGCCGAGGTGATCGCCGCCGCCGACGAGCATGACCTGGCGATGGTGTTCACCGGTGTGCGGCATTTCCGTCACTGATTGACCGCCAACCGACAGATAGCTGCCCGCTCCGGCGGGCGATGCCCTCGCAGTCGGTCACATCGCGCTCCCCGGGAGGTGACGGCCGTTGGTCGTCACGCCTGGCTCCTCCCTCACACATTGGAATGCTCCCAACATGAAGATCCTGGTCATCGGCTCCGGCGGCCGCGAACACGCCCTGGCTTGGAAGCTGGCGCAGTCCTCCCGCGTCAGTGAAGTGATCGTGGCCCCCGGCAATGCCGGCACCGCCACCGAAGCCAAGTGCCGCAACGTGGCAGTGAAGGTCACCGACATCGACGGCCTGCTGGCCCTGGCCCAGGCCGAAGCCATCGCGCTCACCGTGGTCGGCCCGGAAGTTCCGCTGGTGGCCGGCGTGGTCGACCGCTTCCGCGCCGCCGGCCTGCGCATCTTCGGGCCCACCGCGGCCGCCGCGCAGCTGGAGGGCAGCAAGGCCTACGCCAAGGACTTCCTCGCCCGCCATGGCATCCCGACGGCGTTCTACGCCGTGCACAGCGACGTGGATGCCGCCCTGGCCTACATCCGTGAGAAAGGTGCGCCGATCGTGGTCAAGGCCGATGGCCTGGCCGCAGGCAAGGGCGTGATCGTGGCGATGACCTTGGACGAAGCCGAATCGGCGGTGCGCGACATGCTGTCGGGCAATGCCTTTGGCGATGCCGGCGCGCGCGTGGTGATCGAGGAGTTCCTCGACGGCGAGGAAGCCAGCTTCATCTCGATGGTGGACGGTGCGTTTGCCCTGCCGATGGCGACCTCGCAGGACCACAAGCGCGTCGGCGACGGCGATACCGGCCCCAATACCGGCGGCATGGGGGCTTACTCGCCCGCCCCGGTGGTCACCGCCGACGTGCACGCACGCGTGATGCGCGAGGTGGTGGAGCCCACCGTGCAGGGCATGATCGCCGACGGCATTCCGTTCACCGGCTTCCTCTATGCCGGCCTGATGATCGATGCAGCGGGCGCCCCCAAGGTGATCGAGTTCAACGTGCGCTTCGGCGACCCGGAGACCCAGCCGGTAATGCTGCGCCTGCAGTCGGATCTGGTGGACCTGCTGGAAGCGGCCATTGATGGCCGCCTGGACCAGGTGGAAGCGCAGTGGGACGCGCGCCCGTCGCTGGGCGTGGTGCTGGCGGCAGCGCCATATCCGGAAACGCCGATCACCGGTGATGTGATCAGCGGTCTGGATGACGTGCCGGCCAGTGCCAAGGTGTTCCATGCCGGCACCGCGCTGGATGCGCAGGGCAACGTGGTCAGCGCCGGTGGCCGCGTGCTGTGCGTGGCCGCGTTGGGTGACAGCGTGGGCGATGCCCAGCACAATGCCTATGCCGGCGTGGCCAAGGTGACCTGGACCAATGAATTCCACCGCAAGGACATCGGCTGGCGTGCGATCGCGCGCGAGCAGTAAGCGACGCGGAGACGATTGAAGGATGCCTGCCTGCGGGTGGGCGTCCTGCCTGGTGAAACATCGGCAATCCCGGCCCGCATGTCGGCGTTGCCCTGAGGACGTCCAGGCCATCGAGGCAACCTGCCTTACCGTGCTCGGTCACCCAGAAGACACCGGGATGTCACGACAGCGACGTCACCGGCCGGCATTTCCAGTTCATGCAGCAGATCGCCAATGCCGGCGACTGCTTCAGAGACCTCAGCCAGTACGCTAGAAGCCTCTTCTTCTGAAAGCCCAAATCGATCCGCAGCACTCAGTGCATTCTCCAGTGTCCTGGCGCGACCATGATGGCCAATGCCGATTGCCATGGATTCCCCACCAATACTGACAAGATCGAAGGCAGGGGCATATCGCCATGCTCCATCGAAGAGCAACCCGTGATTGCGCAAGTGGTCATCCGTGTTGGCGATGCACACGTTGAAGACCATACGCCGGAACAGTGTGCTCAGTGCATCAGGAACGCCAAGTTGCCGACACGTCGCGCCCAGACTGCTGTAGGTCAGAGGGCCCGGCGGAATCGTTGCATTCAGCGACAGGCGCTCCAGCGACAACATTGCATGCAAGCTCATGTAATGCAGCGGATGCCCAGCGGCACGATCAAATCTGCGAACAAGCAGCGCAGGGCGACCATTGAGCCTTATCAGGCGATGCTCCGGTACCTCGATACCCGCTTTGGCCGCCAGTGTCAGGCAGGCTGATTCCAATGTTGGAACATCCATGTTGTCAGCCGCTCGACCAAACTTGGCGATCCACTCGTCGGCGCCGTCATGGACCAGCACTTTTGGTCTAGCACCACCCAAACCACTCCCTGCATGGAACACTTCGTCCAAATCGGACCTGGCAATGGCGAGGCCGGCATCAAGATCGCGGGCGGCCTGTTCCAGTTCCGCAAGGGTGGCGTGGGCGACGACACTTCGTGGTGGTGCGGGCCGTGTACGTGACTGCGAGAAGCGTAGCGCTCCGGCACCCGCGCCACTGGTCAGCCGCATGGCCTCCAAAGGCGTCGGCAAGGCCCCTCTCATCTTCTCCAGCAGGGCCGTTCCCCAGCCATCCGGCCCAGCATCGGCCAGCACGCCGGGAACGCCCTTGTTGACAGTCAGGTTTTTATCACCAGCAACCAGCGGCAGGTTTACCGGATCCAGCGAGTAGCCGTGTGGCTGTTCAAGCCATTCCTGTGCGTAGCGGAAGGTACCGACGCCATCGCGCCAGCGGATTCGCCCGCAGAGGTCTGGCTGCGACGCCAGCCCGCCGAGAGCAGACAGGCGAGGCGCGAAGACGTACAGCTCGGCCGTCATCAGAAGTCATCCTTGGGAGGCACGGCACGACTTGGCATGCGCTGCCGCGCCAGAGTGTCGCCGATCGGATCATTGGCAATGGCATCCAAAGCGTTGCTGACCATGGCCGGGTCGAGAACGCCCAGCACCTCAAGCAGTATGGCGCTAGGGATACTACCGGGCGCTTTCTCCAGCTTGGCGATCACCCGCCTCCCCACACCCGAGCGCTCGCCCAGCATTTGCTGGGTGAGCTGGCGCTTGATACGTGCGCCTCGAATGAGGTCGCCCAGCGCGATCAACGCGAACTCTGTTGCTGGCGAGACGGGTGGCAATGGCGCAGGCATTTGGCCTCCAAATGTTCTTATATGGGAACCTAGGAAAGCTAAGTATACCCATACAAGTACATCTCTGTAATGAGTCCGCACCCGTCGCTATCGCAGTGCCTCTGGTGACCGGGGCTCCCGGGTCACCGATGCCGCATTCCCCCTGTTGCTGCTTGCGTTCCGAGCCCTGTCCCTCACCCATCCATGCCGCAGGTCCTGCTGCACCGTCACTTCGAAGGTTTTGAAGATTTACCCATGTACGCGAGGCGTTTCCGCTGATGGGATAGGCCTGCTGGCGATCCATTTCGCCAGCCGGAATTGACGTTCCGAACGCACCATTCCACCGCAACTCTGTTGCTGCCTTCGGGCCCGGCGGAGAATGCAACGCCTTGCCGGTCATACGGCGGGCGATGCGCGGGGGTCTCTCGATCCGCCGGTTTTGGAATGTGCACCGGAACGTCAACCCGCATCGCCCGCCACCTCGCGCTTCGGCGCAGGTGGCTTCCAGCTACCGGGGAGACCTTTGATGTGCAATGAACCCTTGGATTCGTCACGGCTGTATGGCGTGATCGGCGAAGCAGCACGGCTGCTGCCCGATACTGCGTTTGCGTCGCTTGAGTTACTGCTGGCCGTGCACGACAAGTGCGCGCCGTCCGGCACCCTGCGGCAGATCCGCAATGCCGTTCCGCCGGCGATTGGCGCTGCTACCGACGCCGCCTGCGCCATCGGCCTGCAGGAACGCGAAGCCTTGAGCACGATCCTGGAGATCCTGCATGCATCGCAGCAGGGTGCCGGTGAAGGCTTTGGCGGTGAGCTCAACGACCGCCTGATCGAGGGCCTGATCCTCGCCGGAAGGCTGATCGTGGATGCCCGGGTACCGGTTGTTTGATCCTTGGGCAGACCAGCATCTCGATAACGCGCACCGGTTCCAATCCAGCGGTAGCGTCGCACCATGCACGACGAACGCAGCCACAAAAAACGCCGGGCATGGCCCGGCGTTTCCTGTGCATCCACCGTCACCGCGCTCAGGCGGTAAACAGGGCCTTCATCTTCTTCAGCGCGTTGGCTTCGACCTGGCGGATGCGCTCTGCAGACACGCCGTACTCGTCGGCCAGTTCCTGCAGGGTCACCTTGCTGTCCGGGTCCAGCCAGCGACGGGCGATGATGTCACGCGAACGGGCATCCAGCTCGGCCATGCCTTCGCGCAGCAGCTGCAGCTGGTTGTCTTCGCTGTCGGCACGCTCGTAGGCCATCGACGGGTCTTCCGAATCGGCGACCAGATACGCGGCCGGCGACGGCGGCGCATTCTCGTTGTCCTCATCGGTCGGCGCATCGAAGCCGACATCACGACCCGACAGACGCGATTCCATTTCCAGCACTTCGCGCTCGGACACGTTGAGGTCCTTGGCCACCGCGGTGACTTCGGCTGCATTCATCCAGCCCAGACGCTTCTTCGACTTGCGCAGGTTGAAGAACAGCTTGCGCTGTGCCTTGGTCGTAGCGACCTTGACGATGCGCCAGTTCTTGAGGATGAACTCGTGCATTTCCGCACGGA
>DALZLW010000022.1:0-31751 GCA_032007425.1 Stenotrophomonas sp. | reverse complement strand
CCAGGCCGTGCCACTTGTCCGGCAGCGGGCGCAGCGACTTGGTCAGCAGGCGGATCGCATCGGCCTTCACCGACAGCTCGCCGGTCTTGGTGCGGGTCAGGCCACCCTCAACGGCGATGATGTCGCCCACATCCCAGCCCTTGAAGACCGTGTAGGCATCGCCCAGCACCGCGCCCTGCAGGAACAGCTGTACCCGGCCGGATTCGTCCTGGATCTGGGCAAAGCTCGCCTTGCCCATGACCCGCTTGGCCATCAGACGGCCGGCCAGCTTGACTCGGCGACCGGTGGCTTCCAGCGCCTCGGCGGTCCACTGTTCGGCATCGGCGAACTCGGCCTGCAACTGGCCGGAGAAATCGGCGCGACGGAAATCGTTGGGGTAGGCAATGCCCTGCTGGCGCAACGCGGTCAGTTTCGCGCGACGCTCGGCGATGAGGCTGTTCTCGTCAACGGGGGCCTGCGGCGCGGCGGTCTGCTCGTTCATGGGCGTGGTGGATCGTCTTTGGAAGGGGGAGAGAGGGAGCGTCTAGCAAGGAGGCAGCATCGGCCAGCAAGGGCCGGCGCCGCCGGGCAGGCACCCCGACCAAAGGCCGGGGTGCTGCCGGATCAGGCATCGATCCGTTTGGAGCCAACCGCCAGGCCGGCCTTGAGGCTGGCCTCGACGAATTCGTCCAGGTCGCCATCGAGCACTTTCTGCGTATCGGAGCGTTCGATGCCGGTGCGCAGGTCCTTGATGCGACTCTGGTCCAGCACATAGTTGCGGATCTGGCTGCCCCAGCCGAT
This sequence comes from Stenotrophomonas sp., assembly GCA_032007425.1. GTDB lineage: Bacteria > Pseudomonadota > Gammaproteobacteria > Xanthomonadales > Xanthomonadaceae > Stenotrophomonas. The sequence goes on along the minus strand of DALZLW010000022.1, from coordinate 30,971 downwards.
GTCGGACTTGGTGGCTTCCACTGCGTCCTTTTCGGCATTGCGCTTCTGGATTTCCAGCTCGTACAGCTTGGCGGCCAGCATCTTCATCGCGTTGTCGCGGTTCTGGTGCTGGCTGCGGCCGGTCTGGCAGGCCACGACAATGTTGGTCGGGATGTGCGTGATACGCACCGCCGACTCGGTCTTGTTGACGTGCTGACCACCGGCGCCCGAGGACCGGTACACGTCGGTACGCAGATCGGCCGGATTGATGGTGATATCGATGTTGTCATCGATTTCAGGCGAAACGAACACCGAGGTGAAGCTGGTGTGGCGGCGGTTATCCGAATCGAACGGCGACTTGCGCACCAGGCGGTGCACGCCGGTTTCGGTTTTCAGCCAGCCATAGGCGTAATCGCCTTCCACGCGCAGCGTTGCCGACTTGATGCCCGCCACGTCGCCGCCGGACACTTCCATCAGTTCGGTCTTCCAACCGCGCGATTCACACCAGCGCAGGTACATGCGCAGCAGGATTTCCGCCCAGTCCTGGGCTTCGGTGCCACCGGCACCGGCCTGGATGTCGACGAAGGCCGCCGCGTTGTCCATTTCGCCGGAGAACATGCGCTGGAACTCCAGCTTCTCCACGTGCGCCTGGTGCTTGTCCAGATCGGCGACCACGGCCAGGGCGGTGTCTTCGTCCTGCTCGCTCTCAGCCAGTTCCAGCAGCTCGGTGGCATCGGCCATGCCTTCCAGTACCGAAGCGATGCCGCCCACGGTCTTTTCCAGGCTGGAGCGCTCACGGCCCAGGTTCTGCGCGTATTCGGCGTTGTTCCACACGTCGGGGCTTTCCAGCTCCCGCGTTACTTCTTCAAGACGCTCTTTCTTGGCGTCGTAGTCAAAGATACCCCCTGAGCGACACCATCCGATCGGTCAGATCGGCGATGCGCTGGCGGACAGGATTGAGCTCGATCATGTCGGCATTCATGCAGTGCGAAGTTGACTGGACATGATAACGCAAGCCGGAAGGGCCGGCGAGCGCGGCGCCCGCCCTCCCTCGCCCCGTCCGGCCCGTGGCGGATTGGCCGCGCAGGCGTGATCGGCCAACGAAATCATCACTCATTCCCGATTAGAATGCCGCCGCGCGCTCACAGGGGGACGCGCCCATCCACCACCCAAGGAGCCTGACTTCAATGAAGATGACCCATGTTGCCCTGTGCCTGTCGGCCTGCCTGCTGGCCGCCAATGCCTCGGCGTTCGATCTCAAGTCCCTGGCCAATACAGGCCTGAAGGCCGGCAAGGCGCTGACCCTGTCCGACCAGGAAATCATCGCCGCCGCCGACCAGGCCTGCGCCCACATGGACCAGGAGAACAAGCCGCTGCCGGCCAGCGACCCCTATGCCCAGCGCCTGGCCAAGATCACCGCCGGGCTGGCCAACGAAGACGGCATGAAGCTGGACTTCAAGGTCTACCGCACCGAGGAAGTCAACGCCTGGGCGATGGCCAACGGCTGCGTGCGCGTGTACAGCGGCCTGATGGACATGGCCAGTGATGACGAGGTGCGCGGCGTGATCGGTCACGAAATCGGCCACGTGAAACTGGGCCACAGCAAGACCAAGATGCGCACCGCCATGCTGGCTTCGGCCGGTCGCGAGGGCTTGGCCGCCTCGGGCAACGACAAGCTGACCCAGCTCACCAGCGGCCAGCTGGGCGACATCGCCGAAGGCTTCATCAACGCCCAGTTCTCACAGAAGGAAGAGGGCGCGGCCGATGCCTACGGCTACCAGTTCATGAAGCGCCACCAGTACGACCCGGCCGCGCTGTCGAGCATGTTCCGCAAGCTGTCCAGCGAAGGCGGCCTGATGTCCTCGCACCCGGGCTCGGAAGCCCGTGCCGGCCGCATCGACCAGATGATCGCCAAAGACAAGCAGTAAGCGCGTCGGCAATGCCGGGCCATGCCCGGCGTTGCGGCTCGCCGCTGCGCTCGACCCGTCTGGCCCGTCGCCACCTGGCCCGTGGCGGGGAGATCAGTGGTGATCGCCCCCCAGCGCCTCGCGCACCGCCGGCAACTGCCGGCGGCTGCACGGCACCGCGCCCCCATCGGCCATGTGCAGCAACGCCTCGCCCCCGGCCGTGGCCAGTCTGCCGAGGCCGCGCCTGCACTCGCGCGACGGTGGCGTGTCCGCACAGTGGCCCAGCCCGCCTGATCGTTGGCTGGCAGCACTGCTGATCGCCCTGCCCGTGGCCTGGCTGGCGTGGGCGTTGCTCGCCGTGTTGCCCAACCATCCCCCCACCCACGCGCTGCTGGACGATGCCTACGTGCATGCCGAATCCCTGCCGATCTTCGTCGCCGGCTTCCTGCTGGCGCGCTGGCAGCGCGGCTGGCAGTTGCTGCGCCGTGGCCGCCATTTGACCTTGTGGCTGGCGCTGGCCGGGCTGTGCATCGAACTGGGCATCCGCGCACTCGGGCGCCTGCCCGGCCTCGACGATGTGCCGGGCTGGGTGATCGGCCTGCCGTGGGCACCGGCCGAGCGCGTCGGCCGCGCCCTGTATACCTGGACCGCGCTGCTGGCGCTGTTGGGTTGGGCGCAGGTGTGGCTGGCAGCGCCGAGGCGCTGGGTGCGCTGGGCGCGCGAGGCGGTGTTCCCGTGCTACATCCTGCACCAGACCCTGTTGATCCTGCTGCTGTACTGGCTACGGTCCCTGCAGCTGGGCCCGTGGCTTGAACCGGCACTGGTGTTGAGCGGCACGGTGCTCGGCTGCGCACTGCTCTACGAGGGCGTGATCCGCCGCGTGCGCTGGCTGCGGCCATTGTTCGGGCTGCCGCTGCGTTCGCCGCGGTAGTGCCGGGCCATGCCCGACGGTGGTCTTGCCGGCTCTCTTGCCGACGTCGTTGTCGCTACGCTCGCCGACCATGGCCTGGCGCTCCCGTTGATCTGCATTATCGTCGCTGACGCAGCACACCCACGCTCATGGAGGAGTTGATGTTCCAGACCAACCCGCACCTCTGGCTGCAAACCTTTTTCAACGTCGACTGGATGCTGCCGTCGATGACAGCGGTCAGCGCGCTGGGCTACGCCCCGGCCTACGTCCTGCTCATCGCCGTCTGCGCCTTCGGCATACGGCTGCGTCCGGGCCTGGGCCTCATGCTGGCGATCGTGCTGATGTCCGGCGTCACGTCCATCGCCAAACATGCCGCGGACCTGCCACGCCCCTCCGACATCGACGCGCGCGTGCTCGACAAGGGGCGCAGCGGACGCCACCTGATTCAACAGGGCACCGTCCCGGGCTTCTGGTCATTGCCCAGTGAGGCGGCCATCGCGCGTTACCGGGCCGATGATGACCGTGACCCCGGGCTGCCCAGCGGCCATGTCGGCGTCGCCACGGCCGCCACCGTGGCCGTCCTGCTCGCCTTCGCCGTGCGCAACACTTGGTGGCGCGCGCTCCTGCTGCTGGGCTGGCCCGCGCTGATGGCGCTGTCACGCATGTACCTGGGGCGGCACTTTCTCGCCGATGTACTGGCCGGCTGGTTGCTGGGCATCGTGGTTGCGGCACTGGCAGTGGCCCTGATCCCACGCCCGCATGGCACCGCAGCCGGCCACCGCTGGCGATTGGCACTACTGGGCGGACTGGCTCTGGCTGGCGCCACCTACGCCAGCCAACACACCTCGCTGGGCGCGGATGCCGCCGGGCAGCTGGCCGGCCTGGCCGTGGTTCTGTGTTGGCTGCACTGGAAAGGCTGGCCGCCCGTACCGCAGCGTCTCTGGCACCGACTGTTGGGCCCAGTCCTGTTCATCGGCTTGAATCTGGTGGCAGCGCCGGTCATCGAGGCAATCGCGGGGTGGATACCTCTACCCGATGTCCGCGCCACCGGCGTCTGGTGGCACTTCGTTGGTACCGCGGGCGTGTTGGCGGTAGCGATCACCGTGACGGGATGGATCAACGCACGAGACCAGCCCGATGGGTTGCGGCCTGGCCACGCCCTCGACAGGTGACGATCACTGCTCGTCACAACATGCAGGCGCCGCTACCTGATCGGCTGCACCTTGGTGATGAAACAACTCGCACCCCGCGGCCGCGGAACCACATGCGCGCGCGCCCCGATCACCCGATCCCCCGGGTTGTCGCACACCATGCCTGATCGTGTACCAGAGGCGAAATAAAGGGTATCGGCACTGCCGAGACTCCGGCAGTTACCTTCAACTTTCAGTCGATAGAACTTATAGCCGGCATTTCGCCGACGGCTGACCTCGACCACCAGACCCTTGGGGCTCATGTTCCATCCGCGGTAGTTGCGGTACGCAAAGCAGGTCTCAGGTGAGCCATAGTGCATTTGCCGCGCCGGCGGCTTGCCCGCTTTCCGAAATACTTCCACCGCCGGCAGCGGTGCTGCCTTGGCACCCGTGGCGCCCCTGTCCAGCGCCCCGGGGCTGATCGACGCCGGTTCACGCTCCGCCTGTGGCAAGAGCTGTGCGCCTGCTGCCGCCGTCATCAACTGGCCCACTGCTGGCGCTTCGCCGGCAGACCCTGCCATGGCAACGCCGGAAGTTGCGAGGAGCGCCAGACCGCCCAGAATCACACTGCGATAATCCATGGTTCGTAATCTCCATTTACGTGAAAGGATTACGGTCACTCCTCCCTGCTGCAACGGAATGCACCGCCATGCCAAACAGCCAACTCCCTGCTTCCCGCCGCACTGCCTCTGCGGTGTCGCATAGTTTCATACTGACCGCCCGTAACCTTGATGACAATGCCGGCAGGATCACTACCGATCTGCGCTCAAAACTCAACGGATCGCCGACCTGCGCGTTCCTGATCGCCCCGAAAAAGCAGCCAGCATTATGGGATTGGCGAGCATCACCGAGCCCTGCAGGACCACTTTCCACATACGGAATACATCAAAAATGGGATGGACATTCGACCAGGCACCCAATGTCGCCTGCATCACCACTCAGGCCGTTCTGGATGGCCATCCTGTATTGGCTGTCACGCATTACGACGACGATCACTCATGGGCCTTCATGGACGGCAGCAATACCAACAACGCCGACACACGCGTGGTCGCCATGCGCACAGTGTTGGAGCGACACCCGGAGCTTGAGGCCACCGCACACCTGCTGCCGGGACAGACGGCAACGCGGGCCAGCGCAGGCGATGCCTGGGTGACGGAACCGCATGGCTGAGGGAGCGCGGAAGCCTTATTCCCAAGGCAGAGGCCCACTTCCGGCAGCACTCCGCAGTCTCACGCCTCATCGTGAACTGCGACTTACAGGGTCACCGCTTCAGAATGCCGGCCGCTTCGATACGAGCGAGCTCTTCCATGTCTGTCCGGTAATTGCCATCACCAAGCACAGGGAGCGAAAACACGCCCTCTTCGCAATTGAAGTCATGGAGGCGCTCCAGCGTCAGCCTCCAGATGCTTTCCCGTGCCAAGTCGAGCGCCGCCCAATGCTCGGAATCCTCCCATGACTTGGACACGCAGATATGCAGCTCTGGATTCCACTTCAGCTTGGCTGACGGGATCCCAAGAACCTCGATCTCAGGTGCCGCCAAGCCCGAAAAGTCAATTGCCAGGTCAACTTCAGAAAGTCCAACCCTTGCCCACTCAATGATCTCGGCACTCACATCCCCCGGATACGGTGGAGTACACCATAGCGAGGCCGCCCTCCGCCCGCCTCTAACTACTACATTCTCGAATATTGAAGCAGACGATACCATCATGTGATCCGGCGATCGCACATCATCAAAAGTAACCGAGCGCATCTCTACTCCGTGAGAGATCGAAAACTCGCCCTGCGTGGTGCACGAAACAAACCTGCAATCATAAATAGAAACTGGCGACCCCTCCAAAGGCCTGCCCGATCCAAACTCAATCGTGTCCAGTTTTTGCTTTGAGAATTCCCGGCCAACCAATAATCGAGGGCCCGACAAGGATTTCCCCCTAAGCTTATAAATATGCTCGTTCATCTATAGACCTCATAGGACAGATGGCGCTCCAGCCTATCGCACAGCCACGCACGGCTGGGCGATGGCAATGTGCACGCCGAATCTCGTCGATCGTCATCGCCGTATTTCTGCTGGGGCGAGGGCAATCTGGCTGACACCGACCTTCCGGTGTCACGCCCGTCACCACTTCAACAACTCACTCCCCCATGTCGCCTAGAACTGCGTGAATCCTGCAACCACCTCAACGATGCGACCCGATGCATGCCGCTTCCTGTAGACGAACAGCGCGCCAAAGTTGAATGGATAATCCTGAACAACAAAACCATCCGGATAACCACCTTCATCAAGCTGGAAGATGAACTCGTACCCCTCCCGAAACTACGCCTCCTCATAATAGAGCTCCTTCTGAAGCAGCTCAGGACTTCCGCCATACTTTATGAAATACAACCCATCCCCCGGCACTGGAGACAACGACCCGCGCACTATCGATTCCATTGCCGTCGCAGTACACGAGCTCTCCCTGCTCGACTCATGCAGAAAGCACTGTATGCCAATGTTAGGATAAATGGTATCTGGGGCTGTGGGCAGGAAATTCGCCCGGATGACCACCGAAAGATCCTTACCGCCGAGCTCATAAAAATCAGCAGCAGCAAGCGTCAAAAGAAACTTGCCACCGTCTTTCATGATGTCGACCTCAAGGATGGCGTCTGGTGCATTGCCGCCGACCCTTGAATCACCACTCCCACCAGGTAAAAGTTCAAAGAACTTCTCAGAGATTGCAGTTGTCCCCATGCCGACAGTTGGGCGGCCCACACCAGCTTCCCGGAGGTCGTGACGAGGCGATTCGGACATCCATTGGGGGCATTGATGTAAAACAGCACCCGCTGAGCCGTCGCCACCGGCACTGCAGATACATCTGCATCTTCGGATAGCGGCGCAACTTCCTGAGCATGCACCTGCGGCGCGGCCACGGGCACCGCCGTCTGCCAGCACGGCCTGCCGTGCAAGCAACCCATTACCGTCACAGACCAGGTAGCGCTCCAGCGACTCGCCAAACCGTTCCAGACGCGGCCGCCCCAGCGAATCGCGCTCAATGCAGATTCGACATGGCCGTGGACTTCACGTCAGAAGGTCTGGCATGGGCGCCCAAATCGATCTTGCATGAAGTTTTGCATCGGCACCCGAAGCTTGAACCCATTGCGCATTCGCCACTATGGCCGGCCGCCATACAAGGGGCCACCGGCAACGCACTGATACCCGAGCTGCATGCCTGAGCCACTTTACTACGAGCATCGAAAAGGGAAACGACCTAAAGCATGTCCTCCACGAATCCACGGAAGCTGGTCGACAAACATATCATCTCCCCCGAATCGTGATCATAGGTAATCACAGCGCCTGATGGATCCACCATTACTGGATTTCCCGCCATGTCAAAAGAAATTACATAGGCGTCATCAGCCCCAGGCCAGCGATCCGAACGAAACCGCTCAGTCAGATCGACTACTGTTGAAGACTCAAGAAGCGAGGAGTTATTAAAACCATAGATAGGGGCGCCTACAAACGAACCACCGAAGGTCATGACAAACGCCTTGTAGTCCTCATGAAACAAGACGCCCAGGGCATCTTGGGCGCGTGCGATATCAGCAAGAGAGCAGCCCCGCCCCCTGAACAACTCATGCCCTGGCGAATCAAAAAACGAGGCAACCCTGCCAATTAAATCCACATCACCCTCCATTCTATTTTCTACAGGGAACCGCGATTCCTCGACGATTCATTTCGAGTTCCGCACGATGCCGCCAGTATTCTGCTCGCCATGAATTGAACCATTCACGCGCATCAGTCCCGATGCCACCTCCCCCATCGAGCCGCGTCGTTCGACCCAGGACATCCCGCTCAATCTGGATCGGGGCATCATCGTTGATACGCGCAAACGTCATAAGTGAAGCTTGCGGCATTACCTGCCGAGGTTTTCCGCAAGGTCCTATTACTCACTTCGTCATACTCAAACGTGATGCGAAATCCGCCTTGAGCCTCTTCGACAAGTTGTTCAAGCAGGTTGAACACCCGTGCCACATGTTGGTGCTGGCTGCTGAACTCTACAAGATGACCGCATTTGTCGTACTTGAATTTCTCCTTTGACAGCCGGCCTCCCGTAACAGCTCGTGATACCTTCTTCAACGCACTGCATGCCAATGTCCGGGTAAATGGTATCTGGGTCTGTGGGCAGAAAATTCGCCCGGATGACCACCGAAAGGTCCTTGCCGCCGAGCTCATCAAAATCAGCAGCAAGCGTCAAACGAAACTTACCGCCGCCCTTCATGATGTCGACCTCAAGGATGGCGCCTGGTGCATTGCCGCCGACCCTTGAATCACCACTCCCACCAAGTATAAGTTCAAAGAACTTCCCATCCAAATTGGCTATATCCTGCACGTCATGTGGCGTTGAGTCGCTTGCCAGATACCACCGCCCGCAATCACGCAGGGTTACCGTATTGGAAGACAGTGCAACCATTTGAGCTCCGACGGCGCACACCACCGTGCACGGACAGAGTGAACCCATGCCTCATCGCCGGACCAATCCTGCGCTCTCGATCCGCGCAAGCTCTTCCATGGCAGTCGCGTAATTGGCAATTCCAGCACGCGTTTCAGGCATGCGCGCGCACGAGCGCGGTAAGGAACTGCACAAATGAAGAGGCATAAGGCTGGAAGCTCCCGTCACTGTGATCAAAGCGGACGACGGGATACTCGCCAGCAACGAGTCCCTCGCGCGTATCGAAGTAGAACGCTTCATCCGTTCCCGGCTCATACAAGGGCAGCAGGCCGGGCGGTGGGAAGCCGTTTTCCGAAACCAACCTTGCGTTGTAGATCAGGTCTCCATCGGCGATCTCGCGGTCTTCCACGGCAGCCAGGGTGAACACCTGACTGTCACCGATGAATAGATTTCCATACGACTGCAGCCAGGCCTTGTAGGTTTCAGGCAGCCCCAGGCCGAGCTCGCGTTGGGCGTCTTCGATCAATTCGCTCGGCACCTGGCGCCGAAGGATTACCTTCAAACGATCAGACGAGGCTATCAACTGATCAATCTGTTCAAACATCACGGCATCCTATTTTCTGCATGCATGGCAACTACAAGGTAATTGTACTGATGCTCTTTCCTGATGATCCCGTCTCAAATCGTCGCGTGTCGCTCACCGCCGGACCAGTCCTGCACTTTCGATGCGCACTAGCTCTTCCATCTTTCTTTCGTAGCTCCTGTCTCCCGGCAAGGGCATTGAAAATATTCCCTCGTCGCTATCGAAGTCATCCAGGCGCTGCAGAAGCAACCGCCAGAAGCTGTTGGCCGGCAACGCCAGGTCAGCCCAGGACGGATGCTTTTCCCACGCCTTCGAAACTGGAACATGCAACTCAGGATTCCATCGAAGCTTTGACAGGGGAATCCCAACAACTTCGGTTTCAGGTGCAGCAAGACCGGAAAAATCGATGGCCACGCCCACACTATCGATTCCCCGCTTTGCCCACTCGATGATCCCGGGGCTTACATCGTTACCGTATGGCGGCTTGCACCACAAGCTGGCTGATTTCCTCCCTCCTTTCACAACGACGCCGTCCAAGATCGACGCCGACGACACCATCATGCCGTCCGACGCGCGAACACCATCAAACAGAGTCGATCGCATACTCACGCCATGCGCTATGGCGAACTCTCCGCCAGCATCACACGATACAAAGCTGCAATCGCTGACATCTACCGGCGAACCCGTCAAAGGGTTCGCCGGACCGAACACCAACCTTTTAAACTTCTCCTTGCTGAAATCATGGCCTGACAGCGACCTTGCGCCGCGTGACCCCATTCCACCCAGCGCGTACAGGCGCTCGACCGCATCATCCACTCACCAACCTCCCTGAACAGTCTCGTAGCCAAATGTTGATGGAAGTGATTCGTAAGTCACAATCACGTCCACCTCCGGCCGCTTCGAATGGCTCATCAACGAACCCCAACTCCCGCCGGTAATTTCGAACCCCGTGTTGCCTGGCCCAATGTAATCGCGCGGCGCGTTACCCGTGGTTGGAACTAGTTTATCCAGCAATTCGTCAGCCTTTTTGAGCTCATTGACGCGCCGCTGCAGAGCGGTTCCGAAGAACAGCCTCATACGCCATGGCTCGTCCTGAATTGCTTCGATTTCTTTGGGCCTGAGAAAACTTCTTAACAGTTTTGGATCATTCAACAATTCATCCCGCACCTGATGTACCAGATTTGCCAACCGTCGCTGCAGGTTGACCATCGCCTGCGGATCAAGCACCTCATCACAACTCAGCCCCAGCGCATCCATCCAGTTGATTGCGGATGGACCAAACTCGTACAGGTTTTCACCCGCTTGCAGCCGTAATGGATCCTGGCCGATGAACTGCCCAAGCACTGGGTCATAGTAACGATGACGATTGTAGTGCAGTCCCGTTTCGTCATCGTGATACTGGCCCTGCAACCGCAGGTTATTACACACCGCATCGACATCCAACGATTGCAGTTGTCCCCATGCCGACAACTGGGCGGCCCACACCAGCTCCCCGGAGGTTGTGACGAGGCGATTCGGACATCCATTGGGGTCATTGATGTAGAACAGCACCCGCTGAGCCGTCGCCACCGGCACTGCAGATACATCTGCATCTGCATCTGTATCCTCGGATAGCGGCGCAACATCCTGAGCCAGCACCTGCGGCGCGGCCACGGGCACCGCTTCCGACTCAGGCAGGCGCGGCGGCGTATCGCCTGCACCGCCCAACTGCATCCCACCCAACTGCCCCATCCCGACACCGGTTACTCGTGCCGCGGTGGGCGTTGCAGCGCTCTTCGCCACCGGATTGAATGGCTTCGGCGCTAACGCCTCCGCTGACACTGCTGCCGGCTGCAATTGCGGTTGCATGCGTGTTCGCGCTTGCGCTTTCCGATCATCCCTGGCTGCAGGCAACACGGACGCCCCCTTCCCGCACAAGTACGCGCGTGGCTCGATCAGCGCCAGCGGCACGAAGCTTTCCGGTTGGTAGACGTATTCGCGCGCGTCCGCATGCAGCGCAGCCAGCTGCCGCTTCCTGCGGTGCGCCGCCATCAGGCTGATGACGTTGCCCGTGTCAGTGGTCGCCGTGGCGCTGTCGTCCACGTCCTGTCTGACCTCCGCAAGCAAGGCATCGCCATCCCAGAAGAACCACGTGGTCGCGTCCCGACCACGCTTGAACGCCCTGCGTCCCAACGCGTCGTAGCCATAGGTGGTGCGCTCGGCGCCACGGCTGCTGGCAATCAGACGGTGGTTGGCGTCCCACTGCAGCACCAGCGGCTCAGTGCCTTCAGTGTGCTGCCGGCAGCGGCTGACCAGGTCACCCGCGCGGTCATAGACGTACTTGACGCCCTCCAGCACCCCTTCCCGGCGCCACTCCAATGGCGGCGGGTCGGCCTCACCCACTCGCCGTCGCGCCTGCTGGGCAATCACCTCGGTGCGCAACCGATCACCGGCTGGATCGGCGAAGAAGCGCTCGACCCGCCCAGAAGGATCGACGTGCTGCAGCAACCGACCCAAGGCATCGTAACGGTACGACTCCGTGCCATAGGTGCTGTCCTTGCGCTGCGTCAGGTTGCCGACCGCGTCATAGTCATAGCGGGTCTGGAGCAAGGGGGCGCCGTCGACCAGCACGGCCTGCCGTGCAAGCAGCCCATTACCGTCATAGGCCAGATGGCGCTCCAGCGTATCGCCCAGCCGCTCCAGGCGGGCCCGTCCCAACGCATCGCGCTCGATGCGGATGGGTGGTTCGTCGTTGATGGCCACTTCGATTGCACGATCGCAGGCGTCAAACTGCGTGTGGAGCACGTTGCCGGCCGATGTCTGTCGCCTTATGCGATTGCCGACTGCGTCATAGGCATAGCGAATCTGGAAGCCATCCTGATCCTCGCTGGCCAGATACCCAACGGCGTCAAAAGTGCGAATCACGCTGCGATCGGCCGTACTCAACTCAACCGCGCGACCGCGCGCATCGTACCGGATGGTCTCCTGCAGCACCTGTCCGGGCCGGTGCGGGTCGGGCAGGCGGCGCTGCGTGATCCGGCCCAGCTTGTCGGTCTGCACCGCGACCCGCTGGCCCAATGCGTCGGTGCTGGCCGTCAGTCGCCCCGCGGCGTCGTACTCAAACCGCTTTGACTGCCCCCAATAATCGGACTCTTCGATCACCCGGCCGAGCGCATCGTGGACGACGCGGTAGCCTTCACCGCGCTGGTTCGTGACCTCGAGCAGACGCTCCTCGCTGTCATAGCGGAACGCCACGGCGTTGCCATCCGGTTGCAGGCGCTCGGCCACCTGGCCCAGGCCCACGTAACGCAGCCGCGTCTGCGCCCCAGCCTCGTCGGTGTAGCGGGCCAGGCGGTCCTCGCCATCGTATTCACAGGTTACCCGCGCGCCGCTGCACCCCTTTACCGAGCTCAGGCGCCCCTTGGCGTCGTAGTCATAGCGCGTGACCGCCCCCAGCGCATCGGTCCGCTGCAGCAGCCGACCCAGAACGTCGTGCGCATACAGGGTCTGGAAGCCCAAGGGATCGGTGATTGCGGTCACAAGGCCATGACGGTCATAGGCCACGGTCGTAGACGCATCGCGCGCATTGGTCTGCGTGATCAGCTGGCCGTGCGGACTGTAAACGAACTGCGTCTGCGCCTGCGCCGGGTCCACCTGCCTTATCAGTTCACCACGCGGACTGTAAACGTGCTGCCACGCCCCACCGTCGGGCGTCTGCAGCTGGGTGACCTGATCATCCTCGTCATAGGCCAGCACAACCTCCGTCCCATCCGCCCGCACCAGCCGCAGCAGATTCCCTCGCTCATCATAGGTGAATCCGGTACGCAGCCCCTCCGGATCGGTCACCGCCACCGTACGGCCGAAGTCGTCGTACTCAAACACCGTCACCCCATCCAGCGGGTCGATCTCGCACAGCGGCAGCCCCTGCCCATCGAACTTGATCACACTCACATGACCCAGCGAGTCGGTCACCTGTGTTTCGTGCAGCAGTTCATCATAGGCAAAGTGGTAGTCGTACAGGCCGCCATCGCCCCAGGAGTGCACCACCCGCCCTTGCGCGTCATACGTGTAGTAAAACGACAGCCCCACACGATCGGTATGCCGCACCAGTGCGTGCCCGGTATAAGCGAAGGTCCGCGGCGCATCCAGCGGGTCCACCGCCGCGATCAGGTCGCCGTCGGCGTAGCGGTAGCGCACCAGCAGGTGGTTCAGGCCGGTGCCCGGGTCATGCAGCGACATGCTGTCGATATGGCCGTGCCGTGCCTCGACCTCGATGAACCGACCCTGCAGACCATCGACGCCACTTTCGACGATACGCACGAGATGCCCGCCGTGCCGTTCGAAGCGCCAATGATTGCCACAGCGGTCTTCGATGCGTTCGATCAGCAGGCTCTGTTCCTGCGGCAGCATCGCCACGTTGGGTGGCGCAGCGTCGTCGAAACGGTACTGCAGTCCACTCTTGAAGCGCACGACCCACTGCCCGCCCTCGTGCCACAGGCGGGCACCATCGACGAAGTCCAGTGTCGCCGCCGCCACGCCGTCGTGTTGCGGCCGCTCGGGAAAGAATGCGACCTCATCCGGCCCCGACAGCCAGACGCTGCCATCGGCCGCCAAGCCGAGCCGAACGTCGGCAGGCGTCTGCCAGCCATGGCCACAGGCCCCGTCGCGCTGTGCATGGCGCGACGCATAGACGCGGCGCCAGGCCAGCGGCAGGCGCCCGGGAATCTCGAAATCCTGGTGGTTGACCAGCACGCTGCCGTCACGGATGTCCACCGGCTCGGCGCGGGCAATGCGGCATTTGAAGAAGCCTGGCGGCAGGTGACCCCAGCGGGCGCGCCGCCAGTCACGGAACGCATCCATCTTCTTGCGGAAGAACTCGGTCTTGCGCAGGCGTCCCAATCCGGCAAACGCGGCACGGAACGCCAGCGCCGTCCATGACACCGTCGGCGGTCCGCCCACCTTCACCGCAGTGGGAATGGCCACGTTGAGCCCGGTCGGCAGCATCAGCGCACGCAACGGCTTCTTCGGCTTCTTCATCCGGAACGGGTTGATCATCCCGGCCAGGTTGCAGTCCAGCACCGGCATGGCCAGCCGCGAGAACGGCTCGCCGTCGGCCGATACCGTGCGGCTGCCCATGAAGATTTCCTCGCCATCGAACTGCGGCCCCATCGGCGCGGCCAGTGGCGGTGCCCACAGCCCCAGCGGGATATGGATGTCCAGGCCGCCGGTGCCGGCCGTGCCGCGGTGAACGCCGTTGACCTTGATGGTCGAACCGATGATCGGAATGAAATCGAAGGGATCCAGCAGCAGGCCGATGTGCGGCGTCGGCAATGGGCAAGGTGGCATCGCATACATGTGGATGTCGATGCCCAGTTGCGGGTCGAAATGCTTGGCGGCGATGCTCATGGCGGCCCTCCGTGGCGGCTACAGTGCGCGGGCCAGGGCGCGCAGGAACTGTTTCACTTCATCGCGGTAATCGGCACTGATCCACACCACCACCGCCATGCCCACGACGATGGCGATCCCCAGCCAGACCGCTTTCTGCGTTTTCATGCGGTGACCACTCCTTCTGTCGCGGTACGCGGCGTTGGCGTTTCCAGCAACGGCGCCGGATCCGGCAAGGGCTGCATCGCCGGTGCCTGGGTCCACTGATCAGGCGCACTGGCCAAGGGATGCTCGATCGCCGGCAGGCCATTCCAGCCCCTGTCCAGATAGTCCCGCCCCACCGCCACGATGCTGCGGAAGAAGGCATCACCGGCCTGGATCAGTTGCTCGCGCGCCTGCTGCGCGCGGTGGAAGCCCTCTTCAAGCTGCGCATCAAGCTGCAGCTCGATGGCGTCCAGCGCCGGCCGCGGCGGTTGCGGGCCCAACGCCCGCGCTTGCGCATCGGCTGCGCTGAGCAAGGTCGTGCTGTGTTCCAGGTAGCTGGCAGACACCGCCGCCAGCTTGTCGCTGCGCGGACGGTCCTGCAGTTGCAGCAGATCCCAGAGCGCCTGTGGCAGGGTGGTCGCCTTGCGGTCGGCCGGGCTCAAGGGCTTGGCGATGCGGATGGCCTCCAGCAGCTCGTCACGCGCGGCCTCGCGTTGGCCATCCTGGGCCAGGCACCAACCCGCCATGCGCTGCCCTTCCAGCGCGAACATCGGGTGCGGGATCGCGCTGGCGGCCTGTGCCGCCTGCAGGTACACCGGCGCCGCGCGGCCCGGCTGCCCGGCCGCCACCCAGCAGCCAGCCTCGCCGAACACGCTCTGCAGCGCCAGCTCGGCACCCGCCGGATTGCCTGCGCCCCGCGCCAGGCCAGCCGCCTGCCCGGCCTGGCGATAGGCGGCAATGGCCTTGCCGTGATCAGCGTGCTTGAGCCACGCTCCGGCTTCCATCATCTGCACCACCGCCACCTGCTCCTGCCAACCGTGGCGCGTCGCCAAGGCGCGCGCACGCTCGGCACGCGCCACCACCTGTGCGGGGCTGCCGCGCTCCACCAACAGCATCAGGTCGGCCAGCAACTGACGGTGCAATACCTCAGGGCCGCGCCCACCCGCTTGGGCGGCGCTGTCGCGGGCGATCTGGAACATGTCGACATCGGCGCTGATCACCGCCGCCTGGGCGCCGTGCCGCTGCACCAGGTCCTGCCAGTACGGGTGCTCGACGGTATCGACCAGCACCAGCCGCAGGCGCGGATCCGGCGTTGCCGCCAGCGCCGCGTCGATCCAGCGCTCGAAGCCCTCGCCCGGCACGCAACGCTCCGGCTCCAGCACCACCGCGAGCAGGCGCAGGTGTTCAGCGTGGTGCTCGGCGAAGCTGCTCAATACCTGCACGGTGCCGGCCGCGGAATCGGCATGCGCGGTATGCGGGCCGCGCCAGCCCAGGCCGATGTCCTGCTCACGCAGGGCGTCCTGGCTGGCCAGGTAGCGATCGAGCAGATCCTGCTTCAGTTGCCGGCTGTAGCGGAATCCCAGCTCGTAAGCGGTGTCCATGCGCAGCAGGTAATCGGGCAGCGATGCCTCGGTGGCGTGCCGCTGCAGCTCGAAGAACGCCGCCAGCAGCCGGTTGGCGTTGGCCGGCAGGCGCCAGACCAGCACTCGGCGGCGTGGATCTTCCGTGGCCTGCAACCACGCGTCACGCAGGGCGTCGAAAGCGCGCTGCATCGGGGTGTCCTGCATGCGTCCTCCTGTTGCGCGGTCAGCAGTTGAGCTTGATCTCGCTGCCGTTGACCGAGACCCCGGCGGCGTTGATCACCACCTCCGAACCGCCGGCGCTGATGCGGATCTCGCCATCGATGATCTCGATGGCGGCGCCGCCCACTGCCGTGGTCAGCTTGGCCGCCGACACCAGCATCATGTGGTCGTCCGAGCCCTGTAGATGGGTACCGGTGACGCCATGTTCGAACGCGCCGTCCACGGTGACCGTGCGCGCACCCACATTGCTGTCTTCCACCGCACCGGTCACCTGGCGCTTGTCCAGCCCGGTCACCAGTACTTCGCGGCCTGCCTGCAGGGTCTCGGTCGTCTTGCCACCGACCGTGCGGCTGGACGTGCCGGTCACCGTTTCCTGCCACGTGCCGGTGCGCTGGCTGGTGTAGTTACCGGTCAACGTGGTGGTGAACGGGCCGGTGATGGTTTCGGTATAGCCGGCCGAGACGATCGTTTTGGTCTCGCCGGCCTGATAGGTCTCGGTGACCGCGCCGGTGACGTTGGTGGTCCGCGTGCCGGTCACGCCCAGCAGGTCGGTGCCGGTGACGTTGATGCTGCGGTTGCCACCAACACTGATGTCCTGGTTGGCGCCTACGCCCATGCTGTGGTTGACCGCCACGGTCGTAGACTTGTTGTTCTGGATGTCCGCGTTCTGGTCGTTGAGCACGGTGGTGACCATGTCGCGCTGCGCGCGCATGTTGAGCAGTTCGCCACCGGCACCGTCGTGCATGGTGATCTCGTTCCAGCCCGCGCCCTTGACCGTCTTGGACTTCAACCCACTGACTTCCATGCCGAAGGGCGGCATGTTGTCTTCGTTATAGACACGACCGGTGATGATCGGGCGGTCCGGATCGCCATCAAGGAAATCGACGATGACTTCCTGGCCGACGCGCGGCGGCGACACCCCGCCCATATCGGCACCGGCCCAGGGACTGGCACTGCGGATCCAGCACGAGGCGTTCTCGCGCCGGTCCAGCTCACGGTCCCAGTGGAACTGCACCTTCACCCGCCCGTACCTGTCGGCGTGCAACTCCTCGCCCGGCGGGCCGACCACGGTGGCGGTCTGTGGGCCCGGCATGCGCGGTACCGGCGTCTGTCGCAGTGGCCGATAGGTGATGGCACGGCGCAGTACCTGGGCCTGCATCTGCACGCTGGGCGCCTCGGCGCTGGCAAAGTCGGCCGCAAAGTTGTTCTGCCCCTCGCGCTGTACCGACACCACGAAGAAGCTGCGATCGGGCTCGCTGCGGCCTATGAAATCCGGGAAGCGCTCCAGCACGAAGCAGCTGCCGGCCTGCAGCCCGCCCAGGTTGCCCGCGCATTCGAACAGCTTTGTCGGCCAGACGGCTTCCTCGCTGCGCACCTTGGCCAGGGCCTCGCCGATACGGCTGTTGCTGAAGCGTGCCGCGCCGTCGTAACGGTACTGTTCCAATGGCGGCAGCAGGCCGACCGGCACCTGCGCGTGCTGGTTGCCGTCCAGTCGCTCGGCGGGCTGTTTGAAATCAAAGCTGCGCAGCACCTGGGCATTGGCCCCCACCCGGCGCCGTGCGTCCCAGCGGTGGATGCCGGTGCGAGCCAGGGTGCCCTGGTCGGCGATGAACAGCACGGGTGCCGGCTCGCCGTGCGCCACGCTGGAGGTCGAATCGTCGCTGATGACCAGCGTATGCCCGTCCTCGTCGTGCTCGAAGCTGTAATACAGGCCTTCCTGTTCCAACAGCCGGCTGACGAAGGCGAAGTCCGATTCGTTGTACTGCACGCAATAGGGTTGCGGCTGCAGCTTGGACGTGGCCAGGTCATAGCGGAACCGCGCGAGTGCACCATAGGGCTCGAACACCTGCTCGATGATGGCCAGCGTGGTGAGGTCCTGGAAGATACGGCAATTGCAGGTGTAATCGAGGAAGACGAACCAAGGCGCGATCTCCGCGCGGTAGCTGCTCAGCTGGGCCTGCTGTCCGCTGCTGGCGAATTCACGCACATAACCGTGCAACCGCGAATTGCCGAACTCATCACCCAGCAGCAAAGACAAGGGCTGGCCGACCAGCTGCTTCAGTTCCAGGCGCGGCTGGCTGGAGAGCAGTTCAACCTGATAGGTGAAGGGTGAAGAGACGGCTTCCTGGCCGTGGAAGCGTTTGACCAGGAATGTATCGGCATCCAGCGGCGTTTCGACGCGGATCAAGCGGCGGTCCTGCTGCAGGCGCAGCAGGCCACCCGACAGTGACAAGGCTTCTGCAAACATCGGGCGTTCCGTCGTCCAAGGCAAGAGTCATGCCCAGACTCTGCCATCGACGAAGTTAACCCGCCATCATTTTGACGGCATGCCACAGGGACAGCTTGATGAAGCTGTTAATGGGTGTGGATTTACTGCGGCACCCATCACATTAATCTCGTGATGGATGCCACGCCTCATCATTTGTTGCGACAAATCGCCGAGAACAGCGTACCCAGCCCAAACAGAAGCCCCCCCATGGCGTTGCCGAGCAGATTCATAGCCCAGGCATTGGCCTGCCCGGCGAAGTAGCCTGGCAGTGCCGAACTGGAGGATGGATAGCTGAGGATGGTGCCCAGGCCGCGCAACGACAGGCTCCGTATCCGTCCGTAGGCAAACTGCACGCGACCGCGATTGCCGAAGAAGATGTCGTTGAACGATGGCGGCGACGGGGGCGCGGGCGCACTGGCGGTGTTGCTGGGCGTTCCGGCATCAATACCACCAGCGGCACTGCTTGTGTCTTGGCCCAGCAAGGGCTGCAGGGCCGGCGGGCGGGTGACCAGACGCGGATTGCCACCGTGTCCGGGCACCAGGGTACTGGCCTGCAAGGCAGCAGGATACTGGCGCCGCTGCGGCGACAAGCCCAGCGGATCAACGAATCCCTGTACGTTGACCGCGTACTCATACAGATTGCTCACACCCGATTCCAGGCCACTGGGGTCCTGTGAGATGAAGGTGCCCAGCGCCGGATCGTAATAGCGGTGCCGGTTGTAGTGCAGCCCGGTTTCGTCGTCCAGGTACTGGCCTAGCAAGCGCAAGGCGTTGCCGCATCCGGCATCGCCGGCGATGTCCGCTGCCCCCCAGCCCTGCAGGGCAGCGTGCCAGAGCACTCGCCCTTGGCCATCCAGCAGGCGCATCGCAGCACCGTTGGGCCGTGTCTGGTAGTAGCGCAACGCCGCACCGCTGTCGTTTTCAACATTTGTATCGAGCCGCAGCAACGGCTCGCGTGAGTGCGGATGCATGACATATTCGCGCGCCTGCTTCGGCTCTGCGCGCCGCTGCGCCTCACGCGCCTGCCTGCGCTGTTCCAGTGTCGCGACAGTGCCCGGCCAGGTGGGTGCCGACTGCGCCGCCTGCATTGGCCATCCCGCGGTGGCACGGGTGCCGTCGCCAGCGGCACTGACGTATTCACAACTGAGCTCGCCCAGGAGTTCGTCACCGTCCCAGTAGAACCAGGTGCAGTGATTGCCCGTGCGCTTGAAGGCGCGACGGCCAATCGCATCGTAGCCATAGCGGGTACGCACACCTTCCCGCTCGGTTTCCACCAGCCGTTGGCAACCGTCCCAGTCAAGCCGCAGGGCCGATGTCCGCCCGGGTGCCTCGACGCCGCGTTGCAACAGGCACCCCGTGCGGTCAAAGGTGTAGCTGATCGCGCCGGCGCGTCCAGACCGCTGCCATGGCGCGTCGGTCGCACTACCACCCTGCACGCGTGTGGCGAAGCGGTCACCGGCCGCGTCATTGAGGTAAGCGTGGACATGGCCTTGTGGGTCAACATGACGCAGCAGGCGCCCCAGCGCATCATGATCGAACTGCTCGGAGCCACCGAGACTGTCATCGCAGCCGCTGAGGTGGCCGCCCGCACCGTAGTGATACCGGGTGGCCAGTGCACGGCCATTGGCCGACTGCGCGGCCTGGGCGATCATTCGCCCGGCGGCATCGTACTCGAAGTGCTGGACCAGAGCGCCATCGCTGCCCAGCGTCTGCGAGATCCGATGCAGCCCGGCATCGTGGCTGAATCGGCTGACAGGCGTGCCGTTGACGGCGACGCTCTCAAGCTGGCCACGGAGGTCATAGGTGTAATCCACCCTCACGCCTGTCGTGCTGTCCCGCCGCAGGCGATTGCCCATCGGATCATACGTGTAGCGGACAACGAAGCCATCCTGCCGTTCCTCCAGCAGTTGGCCCAGGCCGTCATACACGCGTTCAACACATCGGTCCGGCCCCTGCAGCGCGGTCATCCGGCTGTTTGCATCGTACTCGAACGTGTCTTCGGCAATTCCATCGACGGCATGCGGGTGCGCATAGCGGCGTCGGGTAATGCGCCCGAGTGCATCTGTCTGGAACTGCACCTGCCGCCCCAGGGCGTCGGTCATCGATGTCAAGCGGCCACCCGCATCGTAAGCATATGTGGTGGTCTGGCCCCAGTAATCGACTTCGGCGACGATGCGGCCCAGCGCATCGCGTACCAGCTGGTGGTTTTCGTGGCGCGGATTGATCACCCCGACGAGTTGTTCCTCGGCGTCGTACAGGTATTCCACCGATGTGCCATCCGGGTAGACACGACGCGCCAGATGGCCAGTGCCGGCATAGTGCAGGCGCGTGCAGGCGCCCGCCGGGTCCGTGTACTCGATCAGCTGTCCCTCACCGTCGTAACGGTAACGATGGACCGCGCCATCTGCTGCGTCGCTCGACAGCAGGCGTCCGGTGCCATCGTAGTGGTGGCGGGTCATCCGCCCCAGGGCATCGATGGTGGCCACCAGACAGCCGCGTGCGTCGTGCTGGTAGTGGATCTCGTGCCCCAATGGATCGGTGACGGCGGCCACCAACCCGTAGCGGTCGTAACGCAATTGCGTGCTGGCCTGTCGTGCATCCACCTGCTCGATGAACTGCCCCCGGTCGTCATAGCGGTACTCCGTTCGGGCGCCGAGCGGGTTGGTGACCCCCGTCTGTCTGCCGTTCGCGTCGTAGGCGAACTGCCACCGGCTGCCATCAAACAACTCAAGCCCGACCAGCCGGTCATCGTCATCGTACTCCTGGCGCATGCAGCTGCCATCGGGCCGGGTAATACAGCAGCGATTGCGGCGCGCATCGTAGCCAAACGTGGTCCGCAGTCCCACCGGGTCGGTGATCGCCACGGTCCGGCCAAAGGTGTCGTACTCATAGAAGGTCACACCATCGAGCGGATCAATCTCGCACAAGGGCAGACCATGCGGATCCAGCTTGACGATCCGCTGATGGCCGAGCGAATCGGTGATCCGGGTTTCGGACAGCAGCGCATCATAGTGGAAGGTGTAATCCAGCAGCCCGCCGTCACCCCAGTTGCGCAGCACCCGGCCATCCAGATCGTAGGCAAAGTTGAATCGCATGCCGACACGGTCGGTATGCTGCACGACCAGATGGGACTGATAGGCATAGGTGCGTGACGCGCCCTCGGCGTCGGTGACGGCGCGCAGGTCACCACTGCTGTTATAGGCATAGGTCACAAGCGGATGCTGCAACCCGGTAGCCGGATCATGCAGCACGATCGCGTCAATGCGACCGCCATGACTGGCGATGTCGAGGTAGCGCCCCTGCGCACCCGTGCAGCCGCTTTCGATGATCCGCAGCAGCCTGTCACCGTCCCGCTCAAAGCGCCAATGGTTGCCACTGGCGTCCTCGATACGGGTGAGCGGCAGCACACGCGCTGCGGGCGACAGCCCCTGCGCATCCGCGAAGACCATCCGCAGCCCATCCTTGAAGCGGACCTGCCAGCCCTCCGGGGTACGTGTCAGCCGCGCCGCGTCGATGAAATCCAGGCAGGCTGCCGGATCGGCAGGGTCCAACGGCCGCTCGGCAAAGTACGCAGTCCGTTCGGGACCACGCAGGTGGACCTGTGGACCATCTGACAGGTGCAGGGCGATGTCGGCGGGCGTCATCCAACCAAAGCCGGAATGGCCAGGGGTGGTGGCGTCGCGCGAGGCATAGCTGCGGCGCCAGGCCAGTGGCAGACGACCCGGGAGGCTGAAGTCCTCGCAGTCGATCACCACGCTGCCGTCACGGATATCGACCGGATCGGCACGCAGCGCCGCCGCATCCAGGATGAAACCGGGCAGCGTGCCGATCAGGAAGCGCTTCCAGGCCTTGAGTGCGCTTTCGGTGATCTCCCTGGCCTGCTCGGCCATGCCTTCCAATTGGGCCTGCAGCGGATTCTTCTTCGGCTCCTCTTTCTTGCCGGCCTGCGCCTTGACCACCGGCTCGCCGCCGATCTTCACGTGGCTGGGGACTGCCTGGTTGGTGCCGGTGGGCAGCGAGTTGGTTTTCTGTGGTGGGGCTGGCTTGTTCCGCGAGGGATTGCTCATGCCAGGGTGATTGCAATCCAGCACCTGCATGCCCAGGCGCGAAAACGGCTCGCCGTCGGCCGATACCGTGCGGCTGCCCATGAAAATCACCTCGCCATCGGGTTGCGGCCCACCGCCGGCACCTTCGCCCGGTGCGAACACGCCAAGTGGAACATGGACGACGGTACCGGCGGTTCCGGCGACACCACGATGGACGCCGTTGAGGGTCACCGTAGACACGCCGGGGATGTAATCGAAAGGATCCATGACTTGGCCGATGTGCGGCGTCGGCAACGGTCCCGGCGGGATCGCATACATGTGGATGTCGACCCCCGTCTGGGGATCCAGGTGCTTGGCCGCATCGCTCATGACAACACTCCAGCAGCAGGGGCATGGGTCGGAAGGGGCGGCGGGGTCTCGTCAAGCAGCGCCAATCCGGGGCTCGCACGCCAATCCGGGGTCTGGGTTGGCCCGGGTGGCACCAGCGTCGGCAGGCCATCCCAGGCCGTGTCCAACAGCCGCTGCCCGGCATCGATGATGCTGCGGAAGAAGGCATCACTGCCTTTGATCACAGTCGCCCGCTGTTGCCGGGCCATCGTCAGGGCACGCTGCAATGCCTGCTCCAGCGTCGCTTCAATGACGTCCAGCGACTCCCGGCGCGGGCGTGGTCCAAGCGCCCGTGCACGCGCATCCGCCTCCTGCAGCAGGCTTGCCGTGCTGCTCTCGTGCGCCGTGCTCACGGCCTGCAGGGAGGCGCAACGGCGTGGGTCCTGCAGCAGCAGGAGGTCCCACAAGGTCTGAGGCAACGTGGTCACCCGACGCTCATCAACCTGCAGCGGCAAGGCCAGGCGCACGGCTTCGAGCAGTTCGGTTCGCGCCGCTTCCCGCTTGCCGTCTTGTAGCAGGCACCAACCGACCATGCGCTGCCCTTCCATGCCCAGCACCGGATTGGGCAAGGCGATCGCGTGCTGGGCGGCCTGACGATAGGCCGACACCGCGTTGCCCGGTTGATTGACCCGCAGCCAGCAGCCGGCCTCACCAAACCAGGACTGCATCACCAGCTCAGGCGATACGGCGCTGTGGCGTGCACCCGTCGCGGCGGGCGCGCGCACCTGGCGATAGAGGCCCACCGCCTGCGCCGCGTCGCCGTGCTTGAGCCACGCCCCGGCCTGCATCATCTGCAGCACGCCGACCTGTTGTGCCCAGCCGTGCCGCGAGGCCAGTGCCGTGGCGCGCTCGGCCCGGGCCGCCACCTCCTGCGGACTGCCGCGCTGCAGGAGCAGCATCATGTCGGCCAGCATCTGCCGAAACACCACGCTGGGTCCTGTACCGGGTGATTGCGCCGCGATCGCGCACGCAACATCGAACATGTCCACCTGTGGTTCTAGCAGCGCTGCGCGGTCGCCCAGGCGCTCGATAAGCGGCTGCCACACGGGCGCTTCGAGCGTGTCGACCAGCACCAGCCGGACCCGTTGGCTGATGCCTGGCTGGAGCGCCCCGTCAAGCCAATGTTCGAAAGCATCGCCTGCTTTACAGTCGCCTGGCTGCAGGAGCACCGCGAGATACCGCAGGCGTTCAGTATGATGACTGGCCAGCGACTCGAGCACCTGCATGACGCCCTGCGGCGAATCAGTCACTTCCGGTGTCGGCCACGCAGCCGCTGGACCACCTGCCCTCGCCTCGTGCGGTGGTGCTGGGCGCAGCATCGCGTCCACGGCCTGCTGTCCTGCGACGGCGGCCGCATTAAGTGCCCGGCTGTAAGTGAAGCCCAGCAGGCAGGGCTCGCAGAAGCTGAGGAAGGCATCGGGCGTCTGCCGACCTCCGGGACGGTGTTGCGCCGCCAGGAAAGCGGCCAACAACCGCAGCGCATTGGCTGGCACCCGCCACAGCAGCAGGCGACAACGCGGATCAACCGTGCCGTCCATCCAGCTGTCACGCAGCGTGTCGAAAGCGCGTTGCATTGGGCCCTCCTGCATCAGTCTGCCTCCTGCCATGGTTCGCGCCGCTCATGCATTGAGCCTGATCTCCTTGCCGTTGATAGCCACACCATTGCCGTCGATAACGATCTTCGAACCACTGGACGACAAGGTGATCTTGTCTTTCTCCAGCTCGATGGAGGAATCTCCGACTTTGATGCTGATCTTCTCCTCGGAGCTGGCGCTCATCTCCTTTTCCGCACTCTGGCTGAACTTGCCACGCGCGGACAGGCTGAAGTCCTGGCGCGTGCTGATGCTGCGCTTGCCGGTGCTGCTGTCGTCGACCTCCCCCATGGTTGAGATCAGATAGTCACCACCCACCGCCAGGTCGCATTGGGCCTGGTAGGAGATGTTCACAGGCCCCTGAACGGCGTGGTCGTATGCACCGGTCACCGTGGCACCCCAGTTTCCGGTGACGTTGGACGAATAGTTACCCAGTTGGGAGCTGCTGTAGCCACCCGTGATCTGCTCGCTGTAACCCTTGTCTTCAACCGTCTTGGAGTGGCCCGCGCTGTATTTTTCAGACACGGATTTCGTCACCGACGTGCTGCGTGCGCCCTCGACGGTCAGTGTGTCATCACCAAGCACCTTGATCGTGCGCGTGCCCTCGACGGTGATCTCCTGGTTACGCTTCACTGCCATCGTATGGTCGCGGTCAACCGTCGTGGCTTTGTCATTACCGACCGACGTCGTCTGGTCATGGAGCACGGTGATGACCATGTCACGCTGGGCGCGCAGATTGAGCAGCTCGTCGCCATCGGCGTCGTGCATGGTCACTTCGTTCCAGCCAGAGCCCTTGACGGTCTTGGACTTGAGCCCACTGACCTCCAGCCCGAACGGGGGCATGTTGTCTTCGTTGTAGACGCGGCCAGTGATGAGCGGGCGCGACGGGTCACCGTCGAGGAAGTCGACGACCACTTCCTGGCCGACGCGTGGCGCCTGCACGGCCCCCATGTCGGCCCCTGCCCACGGGCTGGACACGCGGATCCAGCAGGACGCATCCTGCCGCCGATCCAACTGGCGGTCCCAATGGAACTGCACCCGCACCCTGCCGTATTTATCGGCGTGGAGTTCCTCCCCGGGCGGACCGACCACCGTAGCTGTCTGCGGTCCGCCCATCCGTGGCACCGGGGTGCTGCGTACCGGCCGGAAGGCAATCGCACGGCGCAGGACTTCGGCGCGCATCTTCAGGCTGGGCGCTTCAGACTGGACCAGATCACTGTCGAAGTTGTTGCTGCCCTCACGCCGGAGCGCGACAACGAAGAACTCACGGTCTGCTTCGTCGCGACCGATGAAGTCCAGATGGCGCTCCAGGCGGAAGGTGCTGGCGGCAGCGAGTTCACCGGTATTGCCACTGCAGATGAACGATTTGTGCTGCCAGTTCGCTTCCTCATCACGCACCCTGGCCAGGTCACCGCCGGCGCGCGTGGTGTCAAAGCGCGCCGCGCCGTCGTAATGGTAGCGTTCCATCGACGGCACGCTTCCCAGAGGGAGCTCGTGATCGCCCTCGCCCTCCAACATCTGCCGTGGTTGTTTGAAGTCGTAACTGCGCAGGCGCTGCGCGGCAGGTCCCACCCGACGCAACGCCTGCCACTGATGCAGGCCTGTCTGGGACAGCGTGCCCTGGTCGCTCAGGAAAAGAATTGGCCGCGGCTCGCCATGCACCGTGCTGCGGGTGGAATCATGGCTGATGATCAGCGTGTGTCCGTCAGCATCGTGCTCGAAACTGTAATACAGGCCCTCATCCTCAAGCAGGCGGCTGACGAAGGCGAAGTCGGTTTCGTTGTACTGCACGCAGTACGCGCGTGGCCGAAGACCGCTGCTGTCCAGATCGTAACGGTAGCGTGCCAGATCCGTGTAGTCGTGGAACACGCGCTCGATGATCTGCAGCACCGTCAGGTCCTGGAAGACTCGGCAGGTGCTGCTGTAGTCAAGGAAGGCAATCCACGGCGCGATCTGCAGGCGGAACGCATTCAGACCGGCTTGCTGGCCGACGCTGGCCACTTCCTGCACGTAGCCGTGCACCCGCGATCCGCCAAACTCATCCCCCAGCGAGAGGCTGGCGGGTTGCCCGACGAGCTGCTTGAGTGCCAGCCGCGGCTGCGCGGTGAGCACCTCGACTTCATAGCTGAAAGGACGCGAGACGGCTTCCTGGCCGACGAATCGCTTCACCACGAACTGTGGTTCGTCAAGCGCTGTATGAAGACGGATGAGCCGGTGGTCCTGACTGAGCGTCCACAGGGCCGCAGACGGTGCGAGTGCTTCGGCATGCATGGTGAGATTCCGTTGTGCAACTGAAACGCACTGTCTGCCTTGCCGTTACCACTGTCAGGCTGCAAATGCGTCGCTTCTACGGAATCGCCCCGTTCTCATCAGTTAAATCGATCAATTCATGATGGCGCGCACAATTCCATTGCGCGCGATGCGCCGTAGCCGTCGACGGAGACGGCCAATCACCGCCAACGCCACGCCCGACGCGCCATCGTCAACAGGAACCGCGCTGGCGGTCAGCGCGGCATACAGTGTTCGACCAGCAGTTGGATGGCGGTGCCACCGCGGTAGTCGTCGCAGGCAAGCCGGTACGCCAGTTGCACCTGGCGCGCCGGCGCATTGCCGGTCCAACCGCCAAAGTGGATGGCATTGAGCACCCCAGCGCCGGAGGGATGGCGCAGCTCCAGCTTCAGATGGCGCTCCTTCAACACCCGCCAGTTGATCACTTCGAAACAACCGTCAAACAACGGTTCCGGGAAGCCCTGCCCCCAAGGCCCGGCCAGACGCAGGGCCTCGGCATGGCGATGGTCCAGTTCATCAACGGCCAGTTCACCGTCACTGAGAATCTGCTGCTGCAGCAGCGCCGGATCGAGCAGGCTGCCAACGGCCGCGTGCAGCGCGGCCTGGAAATCGGCGAGCGCTTCCAGGCGCAGCGTCAGGCCCGCCGCCATGGCGTGGCCGCCAAAGCGTTCAATCAAGCCCGGGTGCCGGGCGTCGACCAAGGCCAGCGCGTCGCGGACATGCAGGCCAGTGATCGATCGCGCCGAGCCGCGCAGCAGGCTGCTGCCCGGCTCCGCCGGTGCGAACGCCAGGACCGGCCGATGCAGGCGATCTTTCATCTTGGAGGCCACCAGACCGACCACGCCCGGGTGCCACTGCGCGTCAAACAGACAGGCGACCAGCGGCCGCTCGCCTGCGGTGTCCAGCACGACCCGGCTGACGGCCTGCTCGGCGTCATCGGTCATGGCCTGCTGCACGGCGCGCCTTTCGGCGTTGATCTGTTCCAGCGTCTGCGCCATCTCGCGCGCCTGCGCCGGGTCATCGCTCAACAACAGGGCAATGCCCAGCGCCATGTCCTCCAATCGCCCCGCCGCATTGAGCCGCGGCCCAAGCGCGAAGCCGATGTCGCTGGCGGTCAGTCGCGCTGCATCGCGACCGCTGGCCTCCATCAGGGCCTTGAGCCCAACGCAGCCATGACCGGCACGCAACCGGCGCAGGCCGGCACTGACCAACGCCCGGTTGTTGGCGTCCAGCGCCACCAGATCGGCCACCGTGCCCACCGCCACCAGGTCAAGCAGCACGGCCAGATCAGGACCGTTGCCTTGGCCATACGCGCCCTGCTGGCGCAGATGACGGCGCAAGGCCATCAGCACGTAGAAGATCACGCCGACGCCTGCCAGCGCCTTGCTGGGGAAGGCATCGTCCTGCAGGTTCGGGTCGACGATGACGTCGGCCGGCGGCAGCGTGTGGCCGGGAAGGTGGTGGTCGGTGACCAGCACTTGCCAGCCGCGTGCCTTGGCGGCGGCCACGCCCGCGTGGCAGGCAATGCCGTGGTCAACGGTCACCAGCAGGTCCGGTTGCAGCGTGGCGAGCTCCTCCACCAGGCCCGGTGACAGCCCATAGCCGTGCACCATGCGGTTGGGCACCGCATGCAGCACCTGGCGCGCGCCCAGCAACTGCAGTCCACGCACCCCCACCGCTGTGGCCGTCGCGCCATCACAGTCGAAATCACCCACCACCAGGATGCGCTTGTCCGCGGCAATCGCCTCAGCCAGCAGCACAACGGCGGCATCGACACCGCTCAATGTTTCCGGTGCATGCAGGCTGGCCAGGCGGGGTTGGGCGAGTTCGGGCGTGGTCGCGCCCCGGCTGGCGTACAGTCGGGCCAGCAGTGGCAGCGTGCCATCGGCCCAGGGCGCCACTTCAGTGGCCGGGCGGCGGCAGATGACGGCAGTATCGCGGGCAGACAGCGCGGCGGCTGGGAACATCGGCTTCGCCGGTTACGAAAGACCCCGCATCATACCCGCTCGCTCTGCAGACGGCGCGGCGCACGGCTTTCAGGCGCTGTGCAGCGGCCTCGGACGTGCCCAGAATTTCCAGCGCTGGTGGCGATCAAGCTGGAGCTGCAGGCCGTCCTCGAAATCCAACTGGACCCGCTTCAGCTCGCCACGCGCCAAGGCCACCAGCAGCGGCTGCACGGCGCCATCCGCGAGTTGCTGCAATGACCGCAACTGGCGTAGATCGACCAGCACATTGCCCGTGGCGGCTGCGCCGGCAATGGGCTCGGCAAGCGCCACGCCGGCGGCTGCGGCCAGTGCCAGCACCAGCGGGTCCGGGCTGCGCACCAGCTGGTGCGGTGTGGATACGCTGGATGGCAAGGCGCCAGCACCCCAGAACCAGAGCGAATTGACCGCCTGTTGGCCATGCGCGACACGCTGTGCATTATGCGGATGGGTGTGCAGCAGGACCTGGGCCTCGCTCAGCAGTGCCCGCCAACGCCGACCGGATTCACCCTGAGGCAGGTGGCCGAACAGATCATCACCCAACACGTCTTCCGGGCTTGCAAATTCCGGTAGCTGCGCATCCGATGGCAGCTTGATGTACCAGCGATCGGCCGCCGGCGCATCGAACACCAGCCCCGCGTCAGCAAACAATGCCTGCAGCACCGGCGCAAACGCCTGCGCATCGGTCGCCTCCAGGGCCAGTGTCGGCCCGTGCGCCAGCATGCGTGCGCCGTGCATGTCAGGCGCGACATGGCAGGGATCAGCGCGCAGCCACAGCCCATCGTGGGCATCGCCTGCATCGCGCTGACGGGTCAGGGCGGCCACTGGCCACCCTGCGTCCGCCAGGCGGAAGTGCCTGGCCAGTTGCGCCTGCTCCCCTGCACTGCCGTGCGTGGCCACCGCCCGGTCGAATGCGCGGGCGACCGGTGCGGCAATCACTGCTTCCGGCAAACGGCTGCGCGCCGGCAGCAACAGGGTTGCACAGGCCATGGATCAGCCTGTGTAGGAAACGCTGATGATCTCGTACTCGCGTCGACCGGCCGGTGCGTCGATCTCGATCGAATCGCCCTCCAGCTTGCCGATCATCGCCCGTGCCACCGGTGAGGAAATCGCGATCAGGCCCTGCTTGATGTCGGCCTCGAGGTCACCGACGATCTGGTAGGTCTTCTCTTCGTCGGTTTCCACGTCGGCCAGCTGCACGGTGGCGCCAAACACCACCTTGGAGCCGGCGTTGAGCTTGCTGACGTCGATGATCTCGGCGTGCGACAACTCACCTTCCAGCTGCTTGATGCGGCCTTCGATGAAGCCCTGCTCTTCGCGCGCAGCGTGGTACTCGGCGTTTTCCTTCAGGTCACCGTGCTCGCGCGCTTCGGCGATCGCGGCGATGACCTTGGGGCGCTTGACCGACTTCAGGTGGTCCAGCTCGTCGCGCAGCTTCTGTGCGCCTTTCATCGTGATGGGGGCTCTCATGCCTTCAATTCCTTGTGCAGTTCCTGCAGCGACCAGACCGGGCCGGTGCCGCGGAATTCCAGTGACTGCACCAGCGCCTTGGCACCGGCAATGGTGGTCGAATAAGTCACCCGGTGCTGAAGCGCCTCGCGACGGATCGAGAACGAATCGGTGATCGCCGAACGCCCTTCGGTCGTGTTGACGATATACACGATCTCACCGTTCTTGATCGAGTCCACGATGTGCGGACGGCCCTCGACCACCTTGTTGACGATCTCGCAATCCATGCCGTGCTGCTGCAGCCAGGCCGCGGTGCCGCGGGTGGCGACCAGGCTGTAGCCACGCTCCAGCAACGCCTTGGCCACCGGCAGCACACGCTTCTTGTCCGGATCACGCACCGACACGAAGGCCTTGCCGACCGGCGGTGCCTTGATGCCGCCCGCTTCCTGCGCACGGGCAAAAGCGGCACTGAAGCTGCGGCCGACACCCATGACCTCACCGGTGGAGCGCATTTCCGGCCCGAGGATCGGATCAACGCCCTGGAACTTGGCGAACGGGAAGATCGCCTCCTTCACCGAGTAGTAATCCGGCACGATTTCTTCGGTTGCGCCCTGTTCGGCCAGGGTCTTGCCGGCCATGCAGCGGGCGGCGATCTTGGCCAGCGCCATGCCGGTGGCCTTGGACACGAACGGCACGGTGCGCGAGGCACGCGGGTTCACTTCCAGCAGGTAGATGGTGTCATCGCCTTCATCGTTGGTCTGGATGGCGAACTGGGTGTTCATCAGGCCGACCACGTTCAGGGCCTTGGCCAGC
>DALZLW010000021.1:0-32388 GCA_032007425.1 Stenotrophomonas sp. | reverse complement strand
CCCATCATCGGCAGGCACCGCCACAGCCCGCCTGCCAGCAGTGCGGCCACGCCAGCCACGACGCCGACATGGAAACCCGAAATCGCTACCAGGTGGGTCACCCCCAGCGCACGCAGGTCGTCCCAATCGGCCTGGCCAAGGCCACGGGTATCGCCCAGTGCCAGCGCCTGGACGAAGCGGCGGCCGTCGTCCTGGACCGCGCGGGCGATCGCGTCGGCCATCCGCTCGCGCCATGCCGGCAAGCCGGCCGGCTCGCCCAGTGGATGCGCCCGGGCGGGCTCGCGCACGTACCCACTGCCCGCCACCCGCTGCCGCAATGCATAGCCCTCGGCGTCGAACCCGCCCGGGTTCACCAGGCCACGCGGCGGCCGGACCCGCACGCTGAGCGACCAGCGCTCGCCTGCCCGCAGCGTGCGCCGGCGATCATCGGCGGCGCCACGGAATCCGTCGTACCAGCCCAGCGCCAGATCGCGACCGCGGAGTCTGGTGGGCATCGCCGGATCTTCGTCAACCCGGAAGCGGAAGCGGGTTCCCCCGGGGCCGTGGTCGGGGAGGCTGACCACCCGCCCGTGCAGCACGTGGTCGACGGCGGCGCTGCCGGGTGTCAGCTGCTGGGCAAGCCCGGCGTGGCCGTGGAAGGCCGCCCAGCCGAGACCGAAGAGGGCCGCGCCGAGGAGGCGCAGGCGGGAGGGGAGGATCCAGATCGCCAAGCCAGCCGCTAGCGAGGTCCACATCCACTGACGCGGCAGTAGAAATGGTGCGAATACCGTCGCGCTCACGCCTGACAGGAGAGCTGCCGCAGAGGCCTTCCCCACCATGGGTAGCGGCGCGCGTCCGGAGGTAGCCAGGCGACGCGGGGCCAGTGCCATGCCAATCGCACCCGATGAAAATCCAAGGCTCGCCTGGCCACCGCGGAACCGCCATCAGTCGCGGCCTTGGCGTGCTGTCAGGTAACGCTGGCCTGTTGACCATGCGCTGCGCATGAGGAAACGCTGACGTTTCCCCGCGTCTCTGGAGCCCCATGTCTTCATCTTGGCCGTCGGCCTGGATGGAAAGCGGCGACGCAAAGTCGCGGGGCAATATGTGACACAGTTCAAACAAAGACCTTCGAGGCGGCAGAATCAAGCGCCGTCGACGAAAACGTGGCCCGCCGGCGCGCCATTGCACGCGGGGGCATTGCCCGATAGTGTCCGAGCTGCGCCGGGCGCTTGTTCCAGCCCGTGGCCACCACAGGGGAAAGGGGGTGTACGTGCAGCTGGAATGGTTGAAAAGGGAGTTTCACCTCGATCTGCGCATTTCTTCTAGTGGCGTTTTGCTGGCACTGGTCTACGCGATGGTGTTCTGGGCAATGCGGCAAATGTCGGTGGATCAGTTCTACCTGCCTGCCGGAATCCGCGTCGCTGCGCTGCTTTTGTGCCCACCCCGGAAATGGCCTTACCTGATCATTGGTGAGTTCGCATTCTTCGCGCAGGCACGTTTTCACCTCATCGATCAGTATGGCCTCGCGTGGGTCGTGCTGGCATCCGCGTCACTGATGCCGACGGTCGCAGCGATCGTGTATCTCCATCGCCGCCGCATGGCTACAGGCAATCCCGCTTGGCTGCTTTCCATTGCTGCACTTTCCGCAGTCGCCATCACGGCACTCAATCAGGGCTTGGCCTATCTGCTGATGCCCACCCTGCACGACGCCGTATCCTGGATGGGAGTGGCGAAGTACATCATCGGCGACTACCTCGGCATCCTGATTTTCGCGCCTGCCGCGCTCCTGTGGAAACACCGCTACCATCTGCCTCGCCCCACCATTCGGGCAGGGATGATGGCCGCAGCGGCATTGGCCGTGATCGGCGTGCTGGGCGTGGCTGCGATGCAGCTCCCCGCCAATGAGCTGCTGGCGAAGAGCAGCCTACGGGTTGCAATGCTGCTGCCAGCGACAGCGCTGACCTGCATGTACGGATGGCGCGGCGCTGCCATCAGCGTAGCGGGATTGAACCTCACCGTCGGGCTGACCCTGGACAGCTCCGGATTGCCAGGATCGTTCGATCCAGTGGCCTTCATGGCGCAGCAGGTCCTGGCAGTCACCGGTACCGCATTACTACTGCTGGGCTCCACCATTTCCCGCTACTACCGGCAGCTCAATGCGCACGACCGACTGGGCAGGCGCGCCGCCGCCTTGGTCCGCACGGCCCACCTAGCCAGTGAGGAAACCCGCAAGGAACAGGCGCTGCGCATGCAGACCATTGGTGAAGACATCGATCGATCGGTTCAGATGGCAGCCGATCTGCTGAAGCAACGGGGGTACCTGGCGCCAGCGATGGACATGCTGCGCCGTGGCGCATCGCAATCGCGCCTGTTCCGCGAGCAGATCAGCATGGTGTACCCGAGTGACATCGAATACTCGGGTTTATATGTCGCCCTGCAGTCCGGCGGTGTCGCCGGCGCTTGGGACGCGACAGACCGCGTGGCACGACCGCGGTTCAGTGGCAATCCCTGCCACTTGAGCCTTGGGCTGCAACTAGCGGCTTACCGCAGCCTGGTCGACGCCGTCAGCTTGATGCTGAAGCACGAATCCGGATTTCTGCGGGTCCGTGCTCACTGCGGTCGTCGCGGCGACTACCAGGGCATCGTCATGACCGTCGCACTACTGGATCCGCAGCGCACACTGAGCGCGCAGACCGTTGCGCGTGCCGACGAGGTGCTGGGTGGTCGGGCACTGGCTTATGGCGGCAACCCAGGTTGCCGCCGAAACCGACTCCGCTTGGTACTTGTAGAGCCTAGGCAGCCTTACCGCGTGCCGTCAGGGCTTTCGATCGACCAGATCACGCCCCGCGCCGTACTGTAAGCGACCAGCCACAGACCCGGCTTGCGGTACACCACTTCCCTGCCTGCGCCTGCCGGGATATCCAGGGTGCGTCCAGGCAGCGAGACACGGTCGGCATCCACGCCGCCCGGCAGTGTCCAGAACACCGTGTCGATGTTGCCGATAATCGCGCGGACCTGATCATTGCGATCATTGACCTGGATGTACCAGATCCCATCCCGTTTGAACTCGAATGCATGCCAGCCCGCTGCTTCACTGACGTCCAACGCCAGCGGCGCTGACTCCCCGAGACCCTTCGCTGCGATATAGCTTCCATGCGGCTCACTCACACAGCAGGATGCCGCCTGTGCCGATGGGGCCGCCAGAATCGCCGTCGCGAAAGTCGCCGCCGCGTATGCCAAAACCGTAAGACGATGCGTCGTTGCCATTTTGCCTCCTTCCATTGGGATTAGGTCACAGGACCGGTTCCGGCCGGCCGCAGGTCTGGCCAACCGGCCCCGCGACGCTAACACACGGCATGAAAGAGACAGCCTGAACCCGCCCTCGCTCGCACCAAGGGCGGTGGCCAGACCACGCGAGACGAGGCGAGGCGGAAAAAACGTAGGGAGAAGTTCCAGAAAACGAAAAAGCCGGCCTATTGGCCGGCTTCGTCTTGTTCCACCTGTTCCCGTGGTTTCCCAGGTACTGAAGTGGTGGGCGGTACAGGGTTCGAACCTGTGACCCCTACCATGTCAAGGTAGTGCTCTACCGCTGAGCTAACCGCCCGTTTTGCTTCTGCATTCCCGCAATTGCGTTGGTGCAGGCCGCGTATATTACGGATGCCGACCGGCAAGCGCAACACTTTTGTGAAGATCGCCGCGCGGCCGTGTTCAGCCGAGGCTGGCCTCCTTCAGCCGGCGGATCTGATCGCGTACGCGGGCGGCGTCCTCGAACTCCAGGTCCTTGGCGTGCTGATACATCTGCTGCTCCAGCGCCTTCATCCGGGTGGCCAACTGTGCCGGCGACATCGTCGCGTAATCGGGCGCTTCCTCGGCCACCGCCAGCTTGCCCTTGCCGGCCTTGCCCTTGCCCTTCTTCGCCTCTTTTTCAGCGGCGTCCGAACGCGCGCCTTCCAGCACATCGGTGATCGGCCGGGCCACCGAGCGCGGCACGATGCCATGCTCTTCGTTGTATTCCACCTGCTTGGCCCGGCGCCGGTCGGTTTCGTCGATCGCCGCCTGCATCGAACGGGTGATCTTGTCGGCGTACAGGATGGCTTTGCCGCGCAGATTGCGCGCGGCGCGGCCGATGGTCTGGATCAACGAGCCCGTGGACCGCAGGAAGCCTTCCTTGTCCGCATCGAGGATCGCCACCAGCGACACTTCCGGCATGTCCAGGCCTTCGCGCAACAGGTTGATGCCAACCAGCACGTCGAACTTGCCCAGGCGCAGGTCGCGGATGATCTCCACGCGCTCCACGGTGTCGATGTCCGAATGCAGATAGCGCACGCGGATGTCATGCTCGCTGAGGTATTCGGTCAGGTTTTCCGCCATGCGCTTGGTCAGCGTGGTCACCAGCACGCGGTCACCGAGCTTGATGCGCTCGTTGATCTCGCCCATGACATCGTCGACCTGGGTCGCCACCGGGCGGATTTCCACCACCGGATCGATCAGGCCGGTCGGCCGCACCACCAGCTCGGTGACCTCCTCGCCGCTTTCGCGCTGCTCGTACGGTCCCGGCGTGGCCGACACATAGATGCTGCGTGGCGAACGTTCTTCCCACTCCTCGAATCGCAGTGGTCGGTTGTCCAGCGCCGACGGCAGGCGGAAACCGAACTCCACCAGGGTTTCCTTGCGCGAACGGTCGCCCTTGAACATGGCACCGATCTGCGGAATGGTCACATGCGATTCATCGATCACCAGCAGCGCATCACCGGGCAGGTAGTCGAACAGCGTCGGCGGCGGCTCACCCGGCCCCTTGCCGGTGAGGTGGCGGGAATAGTTTTCGATGCCGTTGCAGTACCCCACTTCGGCCATCATCTCGATGTCGAACTGGGTCCGCTGCGCCAGACGCTGCGCCTCGACCAGCTTGTTCTGCGCATACAACTGCTCCAGCCGTTCCTTCAGCTCGACCTTGATCGTTTCGATCGCCGCCAGCACCCGCTCACGGGTGGTGGCGTAATGGGTCTTGGGGTAGACGGTGAAGCGCATCAGATTGCGCAGGGTCTCGCCGGTCAGCGGGTCGAACTGGGTGATCTTCTCCACCTCGCCATCGAACAGTTCGATGCGCAGGGCTTCGCTGTCCGACTCGGCCGGGAACACATCGATCACCTCGCCGCGCACGCGGAACGTGCCGCGCTGCAGTTCATATTCGTTGCGGGTGTACTGCAGTTGGGTCAGGTGATTGATCAGGTCACGCTGGTCGATCCGCTCGCCCTTGGACAGGATCAGGCGCAGCGACAGGTAATCTTCCGGTGCACCCAGGCCATAGATCGCCGAGACCGTGGCCACCACCAGCGCATCGGGCCGCGACAGCAGGGTCTTGGTGGCCGCCAGCCGCATCTGCTCGATGTGCTCGTTGATCGAGCTGTCCTTCTCGATGAACGTGTCGGAGGACGGCACGTAGGCCTCGGGCTGGTAGTAATCGTAGTAGCTGACGAAATACTCGACCGCGTTGTGAGGGAAGAACGATTTGAACTCACCATACAGCTGCGCCGCCAGGGTCTTGTTCGGCGCCATGATCAGGGTCGGCTTCTGGATCCGCTCGATCACGTTGGCGATGGTATAGGTCTTGCCCGAACCGGTGACCCCGAGCAGGGTCTGCTTGGCGATGCCGGCCTCGAAGTTCGCCGTAAGCGCCTCGATGGCCTGCGGCTGGTCGCCGGCCGGCGAATAGTTGGACACTAATTGGAAACGATCGCTCATGATGCTGCCGACTCCGGGGAAGGGTGATTATAGGGCGCTGTCGGTGACGGCCGACTGAGGGACAGGACGACCTCCACGCAGGGCCTTGCCTGATCGCACCGGCCAACCGCGCCGACGAACATGGACGCACCCCCGCCATGGATGCCGCCGTGCCCGCCTTGCCGTCCTGCAAGCCACAGGGCCTGACCCTCCTCGAGCTGCTGCTCAGCCTGCTGGCGGTGGCCGTGCTGGCCACGTTGAGCCTGCCGGTGATGCGCGACGGCCTGGCGATGCTGCAGGCGGATCTGCTGCGCATGCAGTTGCACGCCGCACTGGCGACGGCGCGCAACACGGCCATTGTCGAGCGTCACGTCGTCGGTGCCTGCCCGAGTGCCGACGGCCAGCGCTGCAGCACGGACTGGAGCAGGGGCTGGATCCTGTACCGGCTGCCCGCGGCCAGCCAAGGCCGACGCCCGCCTGCCGTGGCAGAGCATGAAGTCCTGCGCGAACACCGCGGCCGCCCCACGCCCACGCTTTCGGCCGAGATCAGCCAAGGGCGGCCGACCGTACAGTTCCGCAGCGACGGGCGTGCCAGCGGCAGCAATGCGACGATCAGCATCTGCACGGGCCAGCGACTGCGCGGCCAGCTGGTGATCAACATCGCCGGTCGTGTTCGCAGCCTCAGGCCCAAGCGCCCCACACCCTGCCCGCGTCCGATGTGAACGCGGCGTCGCGCGGCGGAAGGCGTCGTAAACAGCCACTATCGACCAGCACGGGTGGCGTGGAGCAAAAAAGCAGAAAGCCGCGATTTCTCGCGGCTTTCTGTGAATCTGGCGCCCGAAGTTGGACTCGAACCAACGACCCCCTGATTAACAGTCAAGTGCTCTAACCGGCTGAGCTATTCGGGCGGGGAGGCGCATTCTAGGCGCTGCCAACAAAGCTTGCAAGCCCCTGCCCGGAATTGATTCACCAACAACCGGAAACCGTGGCTTCCGCAGGCGTTTTGCGCCCCGCCTGGTCAAGGGTCAAGGTGCCGCACTTGTCCTTGACCTGGTTGCCCTGCGGGGTGGCGGTCAGGGTGAACGTGGACTGGGTCCGCTGCAGGGTCAGCGTATAGGCGGCCGTGCCGCCCTCACGCGGCGAACTCACCGTTGTCGCGCCCCCCGGGAAGGTCATCCCCGCATAGGTGTTGTTGACGGTGAACCAGCGCTCGGCATTCTGCGCATATTCCACCAGGTCGGCCTTGGCCTGCGCACGTTTGGATTTACGCACGTGATCGGTGTAGTTCGGATAGGCCACGGCAGCCAGGATGGCCACCACGCCGACCACGATCATCAGTTCGATCAAGGAAAAGCCGGCCATGCCGGGACGACCACCACCACCGGAACATCGCTGCACACTCACTGGATCTGCCTCCACGATTGTCGGCCACAGGGATAGGGAACGTAGTAGTTCTGGGTGCCACCCTGCGGAATCATCCAGCAGGTATTGCCGCCGGGCGGCAGCGGTGGCGGCTCCTGCCCGGCCACGTAGTCACTCTGCCGCACCCGCGGCAGGCTCATCAGCGGCACATCGCGCACCGGTGCACTGCCGGTTGACGGCAGCGCGACCGCACCTGTGCCCGCAGGCAACGCCGTGCCGGTCGGCGAGCCCACCCGTGCCTGCGAGAATGCAGGCGCGCCACTGAGCGTGTTCAGCGCATACAGCCAATTGGAGCCGCTGGCCGAGCAGCCACGCGCTTCCGGACTGGGCACATAGGTCGGCATGAACACGATGCCGCTGGCAATGGTCGGCGTGCCCAGGAAACGCTCGCCGGCGGGCAGATCGATGTACCAGCCCAGCGTCGTGCTGGTCAGGGCGGCCATGCTGACACTGCGACCGGCGGCCGTCGTGGTCAAGGTGCCCGCGGTCAGGTTGCTGCGGGTGAGGGTGCTGCTGATGTCCCCGGCGGCCGTGTCTTCCACCCCGTACAGCGACTGCACGGACACATCCGCGGCGTCGCCGACAAAGGAGAAACTGCCCGTACCGAACAGCAGCATCTGCCCGCCGCGCCGGCCCGTGGTGACGGTCAGGGCGCTGGTGATGGGCTGGCGCAGGGTGCGACCGCTTTCGGTATAGCTGCGGGTGGTGAACAACGGCACCGTCATGGTGGTGGTTGGCGGGTTGGTCAGGTCGAATTTCCACACCGCCCCCTTCTGGTCCACGCCATAGGCGGTATCGGCATAGCCATCGCGCAGCGCGGCGGTGCTGCCGGTGCCCTTGCGGTCCAACACCACGATGCTGCCCAGGCCATTGCTGCCGGTGGGCACGCTGGTGCCCGCGGTTTCCACCGCCTCGATCATGGTCACCGTCGGCGTGGCGCCCGAGGCGGTACGCGCGATGTCCACCATGAACAGCACCGCGCGGCCATTGGCGCTGTTGTAGCCGTTGCCGAACACCGCCCGCCACACGGGGGTGCCGCTGCTGGTCATCACCGGCACGATCACCGGTTTGGCCAGGACGTGGCCGATGTTGTTGCGCACGGCGGCCGGCAAGGACAGGTCCAGATCACTGATCTCCCACAGCCGGCTGTTGGTGCCGAAGGTGCGTCCCGGCGTTACGTCCAGCGCGAAGACGCTGCGCCCGCCTGCACCGGCCCCGCCGACCAGGGTGGTCGACCAGGCGTTGCCGTAGCGCGTATCACCGACGCTGACCTGGCCATCGACGTAATAGCGGTGGTCGAACTTCTGGTCATTGATGTTGCTGGGATCGTAGGGGAACAGCAGGTTGCCCATATGCCCCAGTGCGGTGCTGGGCACGTAGGCGAACACCTCGGCGCCACCACTGCTGGTGGCATTGCCATTGCTGTCCAGCCCGCCATTGAAGGCATGCAGCATGCCGTCGTTGGCACCGACGAAGACCCGATACACCCCTTGGTTGCGCTTGTTGGTCAGGTAGGTCTGGTAGCTGCTGGCCAGGTCCCCCCCCAGGCGGCGGTACCCATAGTCGTCCGTTGGCGCGCTGACCACAGGACTGGAATTGACGATGTCACCCAACCGCGAACCGCGGTCACGCAGGCGTCCACCATTGCGCTTCTCACCGGATATGTCACCCCGAAGATAGGCAATGGCCGAGGAAGCGTTCACCCCCAGCGCGGTCAGTTCGGCGGCGGTGCAGCGCGACATCCCGCTGTACTGGCTGGGCTTGGTGCACAGATCGGCCAGGCTGATCGCATTGGCATCGAAGCTGCTGACCGTACCGGCCTTGTTGACGATGATGGAACGTGCCGCTGGCTGCGGCAGACGGGCGCTGGCCTCCCAGATTTCCGTGCTTTCGGCCGCGCGCGTGGTCGCATTCACCGTTACCCGGCTGGCACGCAGGGTGCTGTACCAGTCGGTGCCTTCGTTGGCGATGGTGTAATCCGGGGCGACGCTCAACGAGCCGGCACCGATGCGCGCGCCACTGATGCCCCGGGTTCCTGAGCCGGACGCACCGGCGGTCACCGAAGACAGCACGCGGCGCATGGCTGCGGTGATGTCCGCGGGTGTGCGCGCATTGATGTACTCGCCGCGGGTGTTGACCGAGGCGTGCCAGATGTCATCGACCGTGGTGCGGTTGTCGTTCTGCCGCGACGGCCAGTTGTTGTAGATGCTCTCGTCGGTGTACGGATCCTGATCGACTTCGGGAATGAACAGGTTGCCGCGTGCGCCCAGGGTCACGCCGTAGAAGTTCATGTGCAGATTGGCCTGGCAGTCCACCCGTGGCCCTGCCGTACCATCGCTGCAGGCCTGCGGAACCGGCACCAGGCCGGGCGCCAGGTCCGGCCGCAGCGGCGAGCCCCCGTTGCGGTCCAGGTAGTAGCGCGAGGCGATATCGGCCATGGTGTTGCTGAAGCCATCACGGAACGGGATACCCATGCTGCCGTCGACATTGCCGCCGACATCGGGCCCGTCGCCATTGCTGAAGCCGTCGGTGAACAGCATCACCGCGTTCTTCTGGCAGGCCAACTGCACCGGCGCGGCACTGTCCGTGCGGGTGAACTGGACCCCGGCCGAGTTCACCGCCTGCCGGTTCGGCGTGCCGCCACTGGCGGTGAGGGCGATCATGTCGGTGTAAAGAGCGTTTTTCTGGCTGGCCACCGACATGTCACGCATCGACAGCAGCTTGTTGGTGCTGTCGAACGAGGCGTTCTGGTTGATGCGGAAATACCCCACGCGCAGGTTGTTCACCGTCGCCAGCGAACGGGTC
The DNA here is from genome assembly GCA_032007425.1 of Stenotrophomonas sp. Classification (GTDB taxonomy): domain Bacteria; phylum Pseudomonadota; class Gammaproteobacteria; order Xanthomonadales; family Xanthomonadaceae; genus Stenotrophomonas. The sequence goes on along the minus strand of DALZLW010000021.1, from coordinate 22,461 downwards.
ATGCCGGCGATCATCGCGCGGTTGCGGTTGCCGTAATAGCTGTACCAGTTGGCGAAGTTCTGCAGCGCTGCGCGGTTGTTTGCCGCATTGGTGATGCTGTACTTCCACAGCGAACAGCCGGTACCGCAGGCATTGGTGACCCGGGTGCGGCTGACGTTGGCGTACACATTGCTGGCGCCATCCATCTCCGGATAGGGGTCCGAATCAGAGGTGTACGGGGTGAAGAAGGTAGCGGGCCGATAACGGAACCAGATCGTGGCGGTACCGGCGATCCAGGTCTGGTTGAACAGCAACACGGTGCGGTCGAAGATGTCGCCGCTGTAGCGGTAGCGCGTCCCCACCGGGAGCACCATGCCGTTGAGCACGCGAAAGCTTTCGTTGGTGGTGGAGCCAAGGAAATCGGCATTGGACAGATCGATGCTGTCCGAGCCACGCGGGTCGATCAGGGTGGCGGTGGGGTTGGCATCGCCGTACGCCGTGCCGTCGCCGCGCACCCAGGGATCGTATTTGACGCTGGGATCGAAGTACGTGGGGTTGTAGGCGGCAGAGCGCGCGAAGCCAAAGGCATCCAGCGGCGGAATGCCTCCCCAGGTGGTGCCGGCGCGTGCCCCCGGCAGCACGTACTGGAAATCGCAGGTACCGCTGGTATTGAGGTTGCCGTTGCTGTCGAAGAAGCTGCTTCCGTTCCAGCACGCCTCGCCGTCGGCGCCCGGAAACTGGGTCTGGAAGGTCATCGAACCGGAGTCATCTACCGCCATGATGAAGGCCGGCGGGGTCTGCACCTGGTTGTTCAGAGGTGCCTGCGCGAGGTTGCCCTGCGCCTGCGCCGCCAGCAGGTTCCAGCCGACCACGCTCAGCCCGGCCACGATCACCGTCGCCAGGCCTCCCATCCACGCCGCGCGCCTGCTGATCATCGCTGCGCCCTCAGATCTTGAACACGGTATCGACCACGCTGGCCGACGACGCATTAGTGGCATCGTCGGCGCCGTAGCCCGTCACCTGGAACGTCGCTGTCGCGCTGTTGACCGTGCCGCCCATCTCCGCCCCGCTCTCGCCCGGCACGCAGGTGTCGATGCGGCGCACGGTCACGGCCGGCACCGCCGTGGCACTCTGCGCCCGCCCCCAGATGACCGGGTCGAAGCCGTCGTCGCAGATCTGGCTGATGCTGGTGTCATCGATCAGGTTGCCGGACGGCAGGCTGGTGCGGTCGCTGACCGCTTCGATCGAACGCTCGGCATTGCGCACCACCCCTTCGGTGTTCTGGAAGGCCCGGTTCATGGCGCGGTAGTTGGACGCCATGCGCTCCTGCATGCTGGCGACCTGCATGCCGGCCACCCCCAACAGCGCCAGCAGGATCAGCAGGATCAGCGCGATGTACAGCACGGCACCACGCGCCTTGCGGGGTGCCTGCATGGCAAGGTGCGAAGCGCGGCGGTGGCGGATCTGGCTCATGATCAGTTCCCAAACAGGCGGTTGCGCAGGGCGATGGTGACTTCGTAGGTGGTGCGGAAACGGTTATCGGTGGCCGCGGACTGGTCGTAGCTCACGCCCAGCACGCTGAGCACGCCGGCGTCCTGGGTTGGCTTGCCGACGGCGGCATTGGCCGGACTGCGCACCACCAGACCCACCTGGACCATGCCCACCCGCCGCCATTGCGCCGCGCCGCTGGCATTGGTGGCCGTGCTGACCCCGCTTGCCGGCTGCTGCACCGTCACGCTGCCCACCGGCGCGGTGCTGGGGCTGATGTCCGAGGTGCTGTCCAGACCGTAGAGCAACTGCATGTTCTCCACCCCGTCCACCAGCTCTTCGTTGATGGTGAACTGGCCGGCACTGTTGGCGCGGGCGCGGCGCAGGCCGGGCTCGCCATTGGCCTTGGCGCCGACGTAGTACACCAGCGATTCGGCACGGTAGACCTTGGCCAACGGGCTGTAAGGACGCAGGTTGACGCCACTGGCCGTGACCGCGCTGGCGCCGGCACTGCCTTTGAAGATATCGGCCTGGTTGCAGTCGGCGATACCGAACAGGCTGGGCGTGCCCACCCCGCCTTCGCTCAAGCGCGCCAGACGGGCACTGTCGGTGACACCGATCACCGAATTACTCCCGGAGGGCGTGATCGTCGACACCGGCACGCCTTCGGCCGCCAGGAAACGCAGCACCAGGACATCGCTGCCCTTGCTCGGTGCCGGTGACAGGCCACTGATGCCCGACGGCAACCCCGCCGGGACGCTGCCACCCCCGACCGCCAACGTGCCGCTGCCGCCGGTCCCGGCCGCCTCGTAGCCCTGGATGGAGACGGTGAAATCCAAGGGGTCGCCGCTGCCACTGGTGACCGCGTAGTTGATCACCGGATCGCCCCGCCCCTGGACGAAGTGGGCCTGGTCGTTGACGCAGCCCATGTGCCCGGCCATGCGGATGTCACGCTCGAGGAAATCGACGGCGAAGCGTCCGTTTTCCTGCGCCCGCGAAACACCTTCGGACAGGCGCGAGGCGGCACGTGAAGCCATGAACACCTGGGTGATACCCAGCATCAGCACCACGCCGATGACCATGGCGATCATCATTTCCACCAGCGAAAAGCCGGCCAGTCGGAAGGCGCCACGGGCAGATGCCGTGCCGCGCAACGGTCGGTACCCGATCAGGGCAGCACGACCGCCTTCGATCGGCGCGGCAGGAGCACTTCGCGGCAGTGCGGCAGGGAGACGGACGGGCGCACTCATAGCTGCGTCTGCAGGGCGAAGGTGGTGGCGGTATCCGGCGCGCTGCGGTCCCAGCGCTGGTCGGCCCAGGTGATGGATACGGTGACCACGCCGCCAGCATAGGTGACCGTCGCCCCGGCCTGGTCGCCCAGCCCCTTCACCACCTGGCACTGCCAGCGGGCGATGTTCTGCTGGATGCTCAGCGCGCCAGTGGTGCGCGCGCAACTGGCCGCTGCACTGCGGCTGCCGGCAGCGAACGTGGCCGCGCTGTACCAAGCCGCCTGCTGGCGGTTGGCCCGCATCTGCTCGGTCATGTCATAGGCCAGGTTGGTGGCGATGGTGCGGTAATTGGAGCTCTGCACGAAGCGCACGTTCATGGTCTGCAGCAGGGCGAAGCCCAGCAGCCCGAAGGCCAGCACCACCATGGCGATCAGCACTTCGAGCAGGCTGAAGCCGCCCTGCCCGGCCGACGACCGCGGCGTGCGACGCCGGTTCATTGGCAGTTCCCCGACGTGCTCATCACCTGCCCGGAGGCATTGATGGTGACCTCGCGGCGCAGCGCCGCGCTGCCGCAGTTCAACGGCTGCATCACCACGGTCTGGTCGGCCGCAGCGCGGCGGCGGCCGCGGGGATCGAAGGCTACCTGGGCCGATGGCCCGGTGACGCCCAGATTGGGATTGATGGCGCTGAAGCGCAGCACGGTCTCGCCGGCGTCGAAGCTGCCATTGCCATTGCTGTCGGCGAAGGCCATGACCCCGGCTGCCCAGTTGCCATCACAGCCGGCGCCGGTGCTGCTGCCACAAACCCCACCGCCGCGGTTGTTGCGCACGCCGTCACTGCGCGCCAGGTTCAGAAGTGCCAGCAGCTCGTTGTGGGCGGCGGCAATGCGGTTGGCGCGGAGGGTCGACTGGAAATTCGGAAAAGCGATCACCGCCAGGATGGCCACCACGGCCACGGTGACCATCAGCTCAACCAGGGTAAAGCCTTGTTGGCGGCGCTTGTGCACGGCAGGTTCCCCGACGGTGACACCGCCACCGTGCGCCGCCCGCCGCGGGACTGCAAGCGGCCACCGGACGAACGGTGGCCACGGGGCGATGGACGCACCGCCGACCTGCCCGCCCGGTCAGCGCACCGACCGGGACGCGCGCCCGCCGTGGCTCAGGTCACCACCTGATAGCACGGCTGGTATTCACCGGAGATCTTCATCCGGCGCTGCTCGACGAAGGCCCGCAGCAGGCCATCCAGCGCTTCCATCATGTCGGCGTCACCATGGATCTGGAACGGACCGAATTCCTCGATCCGGCGCATGCCGTCTTCCTTCACGTTGCCGGCCACGATGCCGGAGAACGCCCGCCGCAGGTCGGCGGCCAGCGCGTGCGGGGCACGGCCGTGGTGCAGGTCCAGCGCGGCCATGGCTTCATGGGTGGGCACGAAGGGCTGCTGGAAGTCCCACGGGATGTCGATGGACCAGTTGAAGAAGAACGAATCCTTCTGCTCCAACCGGTGCTCGCGCACCTGCTTGATGCCCGCCGCCATGCGCCGGGCCACGTCGGCCGGGTCACCGATGACGATCTCGTAGCGCTCGGCTGCGGCGTCGCCCAGGGTGAGGCGGATGAATCGGTCGATCTGCTCGAAGTACGGCGCCGCCACGGTCGGCCCGGTGAGGATCAACGGGAACGGCAGGTGCTTGTTTTCCTCGCGCAGCAGGATGCCCAGCAAGTAGAGGATCTCTTCGGCGGTGCCGACGCCGCCGGCGAAGACGATGATGCCGTGGCCGATGCGCACGAAGGATTCCAGGCGCTTCTCGATGTCCGGGGTGATCACCAGGTGGTTGACGATCGGGTTGGGCGACTCGGCGGCGATGATGCCCGGCTCGGTCAGGCCGATGTAGCGGGTGACGGTGCGGCGCTGCTTGGCGTGGGCGATGGTGGCGCCCTTCATCGGCCCCTTCATTGCGCCCGGGCCGCAGCCGGTGCAGATGTCCAGGCCGCGCAGGCCCAGCTCGTAGCCGACCTGCTTGGTGTACAGGTATTCGTCACGACCGATCGAGTGGCCGCCCCAGCACACCACCAGGTTCGGGTCGCCCGGATTGAGGATGCGCGCATTGCGCAACAGGCCGAACACGGCGTTGGTGATGCCTTCGGACGATTCCAGCTCGGCGGCGTAGGCCGGGCCCATCTCGATGGCCATGTAGGCCAGGTCACGGACCACGGCGAACAACAGCTCGGCCACGCCGCGGATGATCTGCCCATCGACGAAGGCCATCGCCGGCGCGCTGACCAGGTCGATGCGCACGCCGCGGTCCTGCTGGGCCACCTGGATATCGAAATCCGGATACAGATCGCGCGCAGCGCGCGGATCGTCGGAGGCGCTGCCACTGGTCAACACGGCCAGCGCGCAGCGGCGCAGCAGCTCGTGCATGCCGCCCACCGAGGCGTCGCGCAGGCGCGCCACTTCCGCCCGCGACAGCACATCCAGCCCACCGCGCGGGTAGATCCGCGCGTCCTGCACCGGCAGCGCCCGTGCTGCCACTTCGTTCGTCATCATGTCCACGTTTCTGCTTTCTCCAAGGTGTTCGACTGTACTGCCGCCCCCTTAAAAAGCAAAACGGCCGGGAAACCCGACCGTTGGATATGAAGCGCCCTGGCCGCGGGGGCCTGGCGCACGGCGTTTGACCGCGCGCCGTGGATGCTACGCCTGTGGAATGACGACAACAAGACCCCACCGCGAATAAAAAAAGACGGCCGGTTGCCCAGCCGTCTTTCAACACCTTACTTCAGCCTGCGAGCAATCAGAACTCGTAGCGGAAGGTCAGGTTGGCCGACCAGCGCGACACCACGCGGGACGGGTAGCCCGAGCTGAAGTCGTAGTCACGCAGTTCCTGCGGCGAGTCACGCGACAAATCGTATTCGTACTTGCCATCAGCCGTCACCTTGTTCAGGCGGGTCAGGTAACGGGTGTCGAAGTCCGAGGCATTACGCACATCGCCCCAGTCCTTGTTCAGCATGTTCAGGAAGTTGTAGATGTCCAGACGGATTACCGACTTGTGCTCCTTGAACAGGCCCGGCAGTTCCTGCTGGATCGCGATGTCGAGCTGGTTGACCCACGGATTGCGGGCACCGTTACGCTCGGCTACCTGGCCACGGCGCGCCGACAGGTACGGATCGTTGTCGATACGCGCCTGGAAGTTGGCGATTTCAGCCGCAGTGGCGGCGCGGCTGCCGTTCACGTAATTGACATTCGGGTCATTGAGCAGCGGGATGTACGCCGGATCCTGGAAGATGCCGTCGCCGTTCGGGTCGCCGTTGACCAACCAGGTGTACGGCAGGCCGTTGCGACCGTTGTAGAAGGCGGTGAAGCTGGTCTTGTAATCACCGAAGAACGCATGCTCCCAGCCCAGCGACAGCTTGATCGAATTGCGGATCTCGCGGGTCGCACGACCGGCGATTTCTTCGTTCGGGTTCAGGCGCGACACGTACTGGTAGCTGGACCAGGCCTGCGAGCTGCTGTCCGAGCCCACTTCCGTGGCCTTGGTATAGGTGTAGGCCAGGTTGCCGTACCAGCCGTTGGACAGCGGCTTGTCCAGCGAGAAGGTCACCGCAGTGGACGAGCCCTTGTCGCTGTTGGTCAGGTAGGTCGACTGGGTGGAATAGGCGGTGTTGGCACCGTTGTTCTTGGTGCCACCCAGCGTGCCAGCCCAGTAGCTGTCACGGCCATCGAACAGCGTACCGTTCGGGGTGCCGATGTTCAGCGCGTTGTAGAACACGGCATCCTTGTTCTTCAGGTGCTGCACATCAACCGTACCGACCAGGCCCATCCACGGCAGTTCGTGATCGTAGCCCAGGCTGATCTTCCACACGGTCGGCAGCTTGAAGTCCGGATCGATGGTGTCCATCTGCGCACTGGTCGGCGCCGAAGCACCCGCCGGGAACGGCTGGTTGAACGGATCCGGGCTGAAGGCGTACTGATTGTTGGCGTTCGGCACGCAACCGCGAATCGACACGTCGGTGCGGGTAGCGCAGAACGAGGCCGAGGTCATGCCGTTGTTCTGGTACGGGTTGGCCAGCCACACGAACGGCGGCACCGACTGGAACAGACCTGCACCACCGCGCAACTGCGAGTAGCGCTCGGTGTCGAAGGTGTAGTTGAACGAGAACCGCGGCATGATGACCTTGTTGCTGCTGCCCAGCTTGAAGTCATTCGGGAAGCCGAAGGTCTCTTCGAAGCCCGGCTTGCGCGGCGGCGCCTTGTCAGCCTTCGGAATGTTCGCACGCACACCGTAGGTGATCGACAGGTTGTTGTTGACCTGCCAGGTGTCCTGTATGAACGGGCTGATCATGGTGAAGCCGATCGCCGCAGCGGTGTCCGCTTCGGTGAAGTCACCGATCGGACGACGCACGTCGTAACGGTAGTAGTCGCCATTGGCGAAGTCTTCGATGCTGTCGAAGCTGTAGACGCCGTGCAGGTCACGGCCGTACAGGTTCAGCGCATCGGTGTCTTCGTAGTCGAAACCACCCTTGATGGTGTGGTCGCCCGCGTAGTAAGTACCGAAGATGGACGCAGTGGTCTTCTTGGTGCTGATCGCGTTTTCGTGGCGGTTGCGGTCTTCACCCAGGCGCACGCCATTGGTGGAACCCGGCAAGGTGCTGCCCACGCCCACGTTGATGGTCGGCAGGTTCTGCGAAGCACCAGCGATCTGATCGAACTTCTGGTAGCTGAACTTGGCTTCGGTGGTGAAGTTGTCGGTCCAGTCACTGAACAGCTGCAGCGCGGTGTTCTTGGTCTCGCTGGTCTTGGTGAACCAGCGGCTGGTCAGGATGATCGAGTTGGCGTTGCTGTCGTACGGCTGCGGCAGCGCTTCTTCAGTCTGCTGGTAGGTCAGGCTGGCGCGGTGCGAGTCGTTGATGTTCCAGTCGATCTTGCCCAGGTAACGCTTGTTGGTCAGGTTCACGCCACCGGCAGCGCCGTAGGTGCCCGGGTCGATGCCGTATTGGTTCTTGGCAATGTCGATGACCTGGTCGATTTCGGCCTGGGTCACGGCACCGGTGCTGAAGCCGTCCGAGGACGCCGCGCCGCCGAAGTCGGAGATTTCCTGCTCTTCGTACGAACCGAAGAAGAACAGACGGTCCTTCAGGATCGGGCCGCCCAGGGTGAAGCCCTTGGTGGTGTCCTTGCCGAAGGCATCGTAATCCTCGCCATCGCGGGTGCCGACCATGCTGTCGGCCTTCTTGTACACGTAGTACGCGGTGCCGTGGAACTCGTTGGTACCGGACTTGGTGACGGCGTTGATCGCCGCGCCAACCACGTCCTGCGACACGTCGTAATCGCTGACCTTGATGTCATAGGCAGCAATGGTGTCGACCGAGATCGGCGAACCGGTGTACGGCATGCCGTTGGCGTTCAGGCCGAACGGGTCGCCCTGCGACAGGCCGTCCACGGAGATCTTGTTGTAGCGGTTGTTGACGCCGGCGACCGAGATCGCACCGGTGGCCTGGTCGGTCACGGTGACGCGCGGGTCCAGACGGGCCACGTCGTCCAGCGAACGGTTGCCCTTCGGGGTCAGGTTAAGCTTGCGGCCGTCGACCGAGGTGCCGACGCCCTTGTTTTCCGAGCTGAACACGCTCGGGCCAGCGGCCATCACGGTCACGCCGTCCAGCGACTTGATGTCGCCGGCCAGGGCCGCGTTCACGGTGCCGGTCTGGTTCAGGCTCAGGAAGACGCCGTCTTCGCTCTTGGTGCCTTCGCCGGGCTTGTTGATGGTCACGGTGTACGGACCGCCGACACGCAGGCCGCGGGCGATGTAACGGCCGGACTCGTCGGTGGTGGCGCGGGACACGGTGCCCGACTCGGTATGGGTGATGGTGACTTCAGCGCCCGCGACCGGCTGGCCGGAGGCGGAGGTGACCTGGCCGCCGAGCGCAGAGGAGGTGCTCTGTGCAAAGACGGGGGCAGCGGCAAGTGCAGCCACGAGACCAAGGGTGAGCTTGGACATACGGAGGGGGTGAGTCATCTAGGGTAGCCTCGATGCGAGTTGGCGATGGCGGAAAAAAAACGCGACCAAGCAGCCTTGCGGGCAGCTGAATGGACAAAAAGTTGGGTTCCCTACCGCTGGCGGCACGTCTTGTCCCGCAACGGTTAACACTAGATTAACACGGTACGTTGCGAATGTGACGGTAGTGCGACAAGCGGAACCTTATCGCAATCCAATCGTGACGGGCTTTTCACTCACCCCATACGCTTTTCGGCTTTTAGCAATGGATCCCCAGATCCAGAACCCTACCGCGCCAGCGCTCGCCCGCTGGCGAGAGCAGGTTCACTGCGGCTTCAGCCGCTGCTTCCGGCCCTGCCGCTTGCGCATCCTGATCCAGTGACCAGGCCCGTGCCCGCAGCGCCGTGCGCATCGGCCCCGGCTGCAGGCCGCTGACCCGCACCGGGCTCTCGGCAAGCTCGCCGTGTAATGAAGAAAGCAGCCCACGCAGCCCGTGCTGGGCCACCCCGTAACCGCCCCAATACGCCTGGCCGACCGTGGCCGGATCATCCAGGCACAGCACCACCGCAGCGTCATCACTGCGCTTGAGCAGCGGCAGGCAAGCCTGGATCAGCCACGCAGGCGCGGTCAGGGTGACGTGCAGCGCGCGCGCGAACACCGCCGGGTCGGCCAGCTCGAACGGGGTCAGGCCGGGGAAATCAGCCGCACAGACCAGCAGGCCATCCAGCCTGCCGAGCTCCGTCTGCACACGCATCGCCAGCTCGGCATAGTCATCGGGACTGGCCCCTTCCAGGTCCAGCGGGTAGATCAGCGGTTCCGGCCCGACCGCCTTGACCAGGTCATAGACCCGCTCCAACCGGCGCAGACGCCGGCCCAACAGCACGATCGTGGCCCCGGCCCGCGCACAGGCCACCGCCGCCGCACTGCCCAGTCCGCCGCCGGCGCCCACCACCAAGACCACTCGGCCGGCCAACGCCGCGCCGTCAGCGGCACCAGGCGCTGGCGCCTGGGTCATGCCAGCGACGCCTCTTCCACGATGCGCTTGAGTTCACCGGCCTCGAACAGTTCCATCACGATGTCGCAGCCACCGATCAGCTCGCCATGGATGAACAACTGCGGGAAGGTCGGCAGGTTGGAGAAACGCGGCAGGTTGGCGCGCACCTCGGGCTCTTCGAGCACATTGATGGTGCGCAGCGACACCGCACCGGCGGCCATCAGCGCCTGCACGGCACGGGCCGAGAAGCCGCACATCGGGTATTGCGGGGTGCCCTTCATGAACAGCACGAGGGGATACCGGTCCACTTCCGCCTGGATCTGTTGCATCACCGCTACAACCACACGTCCTCCTCGATGGGCCCCCGACCTCGACGGTCGGCTAGACTTCCCACGATAGTCTGCATTGTATGCCGATCCAACCCGTCCCCGACGCAAGAAATCACGACGCGCCCATGCCGATCGAAATCACCGCCCTGCCCTATGACCTTTCGGCCTTGCAACCCCATGTCTCGGCCCGCCAGCTTGGCCATCACCGCCAGTTGCACAGCGCTGATGCAACTGCGTTGAACGCGCGACTGGACGGTACCCGCTGGCACGAGGCCACGTTGGAGGACGTTCTGCGCGGCAGCCAGGGTTGTCTGTTCGAGCTGGCGGCACAGACCTGGAACCGGCAGTTCCACTTCAATTGCCTGCGCCCGCGCGGTGGCGGTGACCCTCAAGGCCCACTGGGCGAACGCATCCGCCAGCAGTTCGGTGATGCGGCCGGCCTGCGCGCGGCGTTCAACAATGCCGCCATGGGACTGTTTGGCGCTGGCTGGGTATGGCTGGTGGCGCACCCCGACGGCAGCCTGGCCATCCAGGCCTTGCCCAATGCCGGCACGCCACTGACCAGCGCCTCGACCCCGCTGCTGGCCTGCCCCGTATGGGAACACGCCTACTACCTGGACTATCGCAACGAGCGCGGTCGCTGGCTGGACGCGTTCTGGGCAGTCGTCAACTGGGAATTCGCCGAAACGCAGTTGCAGAACGCACGCTGACAAATGCCCGGCCCGGGCCATGCCCGGCGAGCGCAGTCGCAGCCGGGCGTGCCGTCCGCCCGGGCGAGCAAACGGGGAGTTCCACCACATGACAAGTGGGGTTACGCCGGCCCCGAACACCACGTCCCTGCGCTATCACTTGTCCACCAAGGACCAGCCGACGACCGGGCGATTGGCGTCTCGCCTGATGCTGGACAGCCGATCACAGGGACGTGGTTTCACTGTTGCCAATGCCTCCACTGGCGCACCCCACGTCGGCCACGCTGGCAGGGCAGATGAGCGAACGCCATGGCGCTCCATCGGAACGATGAACGCCATGACAACCTCAGTGTCGCGCAGCCACTTTTTCCAGAAACCTGCCCTGGCCATGCCCACGACTGACCGTTCGCAGCCCGCCCCGCACCCCGCATCCTCCACACCGGCAGCCACTGCCAACACGCTGACCGCGACCGCGACCGCGACCGCCCGCAGCGGAAGCGTGCTTGCAAACGCAGATTCCTCGAAGTTCGACAGCGCCGTAACCGTCAACAAGCAGGCGATTCTATCGCCACCCGCGTTGCCCCCGCCTCGCCAATTCACACCACGACAGCCTGCTTCAGGCCCGGTGCTCACCACGGCGATGGTCCACCCGCAGCCCCAAGCCACCGCTGCGCCATCCATCAAACCCTACATTCAAGCTGCCGAGCGCATCGGGGCAACGAAACCATCCGTCGCCGCGATCGACCGCGGCATCCATGTCGCGTCCAACGGACGCCGTTACATCAATCTCGCCGAAGGTACGGAAGACGCCGCACAGGTGGTCGAAGTGGTTCCCACCGGCAGTGGCCTCTGGCAGGCCCATCGCGATGGCGCGGCGGCGGGTCCTTTCTTCAAGTTCGACAACAGGAACAGACACTGGTCAATCGTCGACAATGTCGAGCTCGGACCGAACCGGTCCAAGTGGGGACCTCCGCCCGAAGTTGATTTCACCCCCAGTCGCACCTCACCGGTCATCCACAGGAACCTGAATACAGCATCCGCTCGTGGGCCATGGAATGCCGCCGACCATGTCGATATGCACGCCATACAAAAAGCAATCAACACGGAACTGCAGATCGACGTGAAAGCGCCAACACTGGAAACCATCAGTGGTCGCGATCTGGCGAAGAAAATGAACATCCCCTATGACGAGACGAATCCAGGCGCAAACCCGGCGGCATGGACGTCACCGGAAGGCACTATCTACCTTTCCAGAGACGCGCCGGACTATGTCGTCAACGGCAACATGGATGTGGATAAAATCCGCTCGACCGTGATCCACGAATCCATCCATTCGGCTTCTGCAAATCACACGGGGCTGCAGGCGGTCACCCGCCAGAAGGGAGACGTCGGCTTGTCTGCGCTCAACTATGACGAGGCGGCTGTGGACTACTTCGCGTACAAGGTCTACCAGCACCTCTATCCGGGGCAGCCGTACAAGAGCGGTTACTTTGTCGCCCAGGGAACATTGTGGATGGGCGAAACGGTCCGCTTTCTCGAGACAGCCGGTGTCATGAACATCGAGCAGCTGAAAACCGCGCTTTTCAGCAATCCCGATCTGTTCAAGCGCCTGCCTGAGGCAATCAAACAGGAGTGGCTTGCATGGGGAAACGCGGGTCCGCGCGCGCCGACAAGCAGCGCCCCTCCTGGACCGAAGATGCCCAACGCGAAACTGTGAGTTGGCGCGGAACCACGCCGCCATCAGCCTGCCCCTGAAGGGGCAGGCCAACCTACTTCCCGGAAGTAACCCGGTGCTCAGCCACGCAAAGACTGCACTGCCGGTGCCACCTGGTCCTGCCGACCCAAGGCCTGTCCCACCTGCTCCAGCGCCGAGGCCAAGGCCTGCGCATCGTCGTCGCGCAAGGTTGCGTGTCCCACCTTGCGCCCCTCGCGCGCCTGCTTGCCATAGTCGTGCCAATGCCCGCCCGACTGTGCCAGCACGGCCGTCGGATCCGGCATTGTGCCCAGCCAGTTCAGCATGCAGGCATGGCCGATCATGCGGGTGTCACCCAAGGGCAGGCCCAGCACAGCGCGCAGGTGGTTCTCGAACTGTGAGGTTTCGCTGCCTTCGATCGTCCAGTGGCCGGAGTTGTGCACGCGCGGCGCCATCTCGTTGGCCAACAGTTCACCGTCACGGCAGAACAGCTCCAAAGCAAACACCCCGACATAGTCCAGGTGCTCGGCCACACGACGGGCATAGCCGATGGCCGCTTCGTGTTCGGCGGCCGACAGCTGGGCCGGTGCGACGCTGGCCGACAGCACGCCATCGACGTGCCAGTTGCCGGTCACCGGCCAGGCGCTGAACTGACCGTCGCGGCCACGAACCGCCACCACACTCACTTCTCTCTGGAAAGCCACGAAGCCTTCGAGGATCAGCCCGGTGCGCTGCACCTGGGCGCCCAAGGCGTCCCAGGCCGCATCAACGTCGGCCGCGGTGCGCAGGCGGAACTGGCCTTTGCCGTCATAGCCGAGCCGTCGGGTCTTGAGAATGCACGGCAGGCCAAATTCGCCGACCTTGGCCGCCAGTTCATCACGGCTGCCGATGTCGGCGAACGCAGGCAGCGGAATGCCCAACTGCTGGAACAGGGTTTTCTCGCTCAGTCGGTCCTGCGCCACGGCCAGCGCCGACGGCGGCGGATACACCGGCACCTGCTCGGCCAGCCATTGCGCGCTCTCGGCCGGCACGTTCTCGAAGTCGAAGGTGATCACATCCACCTTGTCGGCGAACGCGGCCAGCGCCTGGCGGTCGTCGAAGGCACCCACCGTCAGCGGCGCCAGCGGCCCGGCGCAGGCGTCGGCCGCCGGATCGAACAGTTCAAAACGCAGTCCCAGCGGCGCACCCGCCAGAACCATCATGCGGGCGAGCTGTCCGCCGCCGAGAATGCCGACCGTTTTGTTCATTGGCGTGGATCGTCGTTGGCCATGACATCTTCGGTCTGGCGGGTACGGAAGGCCTCCAGCGCCTGGCCGATGGCCGGCTGGTCACTGGCCAGCATGGCCGCGGCAAACAGGGCCGCGTTGGAGGCACCGGCGTTACCGATGGCAAAGGTCGCCACCGGGATGCCCGCGGGCATCTGCACGATGGACAGCAGCGAGTCCATGCCGTTGAGTGCCTTGGACTGCACCGGCACACCCAGCACCGGCACCGCGGTCTTGGCGGCGATCATCCCCGGCAGGTGGGCGGCACCGCCGGCACCGGCGATGATGGCCCGCAGGCCACGGCCCGCCGCTTCTTCGGCGTAGCTGAACAACACATCCGGGGTGCGGTGTGCGGATACGACCTTCACTTCGAACGGGACACCCAGGGCTTCAAGCTTCTGGGCTGCGTGCTGCATGGTCTCCCAATCGGAGCGGGAACCCATGACGATGCCGACGAGCGGCGCGGAGTGGTTGTTGGGGGTCATTGGCCGTTGCCTGCCTTAAAGACGTATTCTAGCCGTCTTCCACGCAAGACGAAGAATCATGGATCGCAAGCTGCTTGACCTGCTGGTCGCCCCCGACACCCGCCAGCCCCTGTCCCTGCTGGACGCAGCGGGCCTGGAAGCCCTCAACCGCGCCATTTCCGCCGGCGGCGTGGCCAAGGCCGATGGCAGCCCGCTGTCGGCGCCCCTGCGCCAGGCCCTGCTGACCCGCGACCGCAAGCAGGTGTTCCGCCTGGATGACGGCATCCCGGTGCTGCTGGCCGAGGAAGCCATCCCCACCGCGCAGATCGCCGACTTCCCCGCGGCATGACCGGGCTGCCGACGCCGGACCCGGCGCAGGTCGCGGCCGATGTCGCCCGTGCGTTGGCCGAAGACATGGGGAGCGGCGACGTCACCGCCGCCCTGCTGCCGGACCATCCCGATTGCGCCTACCTGCTGTGCAAGCAGGACGCGGTGATCGCCGGCCGCCCGTGGTTCGATGCCACCCACCGGGCCTTGGACCCGGACGTGCGCATCGAGTGGCAGGTCACCGAAGGCCAGCACGTGGCCGCCGGCACCGTGCTCGCCCTGCTGCAGGGGCGCAACCGCAGCCTGGTCAGCGCCGAACGCACGTCACTGAACTTCCTGCAGACCCTGTCGGCCACGGCGACCACGACCGCCCGCCATGTCGCCGCGGTGGCCGGTACCGGTACGCGGATCCTTGACACCCGCAAGACCCTGCCCGGGCTGCGGCTGGCACAGAAATACGCCGTGCGCTGTGGCGGTGGCGACAACCACCGGATCGGGCTTTACGACACGGTGATGTTGAAGGAAAACCATATCCGCGCGGCCGGCTCCCTGCCCGCGGCCGTGGCCTCGGCCCGGGCGATGTGGCCGCAGTTGCCGCTGGTGGTCGAGGTCGAAGACCTCGAACAGTTGGCCCAGGCGCTGACCGCTGGCTGCGAGCGGATCCTGCTGGATGACTTCAGCCCGGTACTGCGCCGTGAGGCGGTACGCCTTACCGCAGGTCGTATTCCGCTCGAAGTGTCTGGCAGTGTGGCCCTGGAGGGATTACGGGCGATCGCCGAGGACGGCGTGGACTGCATTTCGATCGGCGGCCTGACCAAGCATGTGCAGGCGATCGATCTGTCGCTGAAGCTGGGGCCGCCGCCGGCTTGAGGCCGGTGGCAACCAGCCGTCGCCACTTGGCGGCCGGCGCTGTCGGTTTCGGACGGCCTTCACTGGTTTGCCACGCTGGGGTCTGCGACGCTGTGGCTGACCCCCGCTGGAGCCGCGCATGCGCCGGATGCTGTTGCCTGCCTGTCTGTTGATCTGTTCCGCCCTGCCGGTGTCGGCGATGGCTGCTGAAGCCTGCGATGTTCCGCCGCGCTTCGGCCTCAGCCCATTGGCCGTGTCTATCCGTGATGTCGCCTGCAATGAACACCGGCTTTGGTATCGCCCCTTCATCGATCGCGATGGGCGCGCCGCCAGCCTCAGCGTGACCGAGGCGGAAAACGAACACCTCGCCGACAATGGCCTGATCGCCTGGCAGCGGGTGGCCAGTTACTGGCGTGACAGTGGCACCTTGAACGCGTTGGGCGCCCTGCCGGGGGCCAGCAGCTGTATTGCCCCGCTGGGCACGCGCTACACCGACAGCGACTGCCGGTCTTTCCTGATCGACAACCCTTGGTCAGCGGCGTTCATTTCCTGGGTGATGACCCGTGCCGGCGTGCCGGGCTTTCAGGCGTCGCCTCGGCATATCGATTACATCCGCGCGGCGTACCAGGCCGGCAGCAGCGGCACACCGTATCGCCTGCTCGACCCGGCCACGGCCAAGCCCGCGCCAGGGGACATGCTCTGCTTCCTGCGCGACCGTCGCAGCGCGCTGAGCTACAACGGGTTGGTGGACGCCCTGCGTAACGGTTCGGTGGCCCGTTGGAAATCGCACTGCGAGGTCGTGGTGGCCGCCAATCTCGGCGGCGATCGCACCCTGTACCTGGTCGGCGGCAACGTGATGAACACTGTCGCCATGCGCCTGCTGCCGCTGGACCGCAGCGGCCATGTCGAGCTGCCGCCGGCGCGTGAGCAGGCGGAGACGTCGATCGATGCCGCCTGCACCCCCGGCCGCGAAGAGGAATGCAGTTTCAACCGGCAGGACTGGGCGGCATTGTTGCAGCTCGCAACGCCGCCCGACGGAGGCGTCAAGGCAGCGGCGGACCGCTGATCTCCCCCTCGGGCGCCAGCAGACAGCCGCCCTCCCCCTCTGGAGGCGGCTGTGCGGGATAGCGGCTGTGCGGCAGCACCCGCACCGGGGTGGTCAGCACGGTGCCATCACTGTATTGGAACTCGACGAAGGAGGCCGACCATCCTTGATCGGGTATCACCAGATCTACACGCAGTGCCCCCTGGGCAGGAAGCACCACGGGCTGTCCGACGTAACGGACATCGCAGGCGTAACGAAAATCGCGTGACTGCTGGTTGTGCGCCTGCCATAGCGTTGCCTTCTGCGGCCGTTCCGGCCCGAACTCAACCTGGAAATGATTACCTTCCGGCAGCCACGTGGTATGCAGCTCCGGCAACGCGTCGCCGGCACGCCACCTGCGCAGTGCCGGCAGCAGGGTAGGAAGCACGTACTGGCGGATGCCACCATGACTGCTGTTCGGCGCCACCCGAACAGCGGTGGGCCCAGGCAATGCACCCAGATAGGCCTCCGAGGCGTCGGGAGGGAAGAAATCATCGCCACTGGCATTGACGAGCAGCTTGGGTAGGGCCAAGCGATCCCCCGCCAGCGTCCCCAGGAAACGGTAGGGATCGATGATCTGCATCAACTGGCGGAAGGAGTCGGTTCCGATGGCCCCGGTCACGCCATGCTGTACATAGGGCTGCAACGCAATTGGCCAACGCCCTCCGTAAATCTGTCGGATGTGCGGTGCCAGTACCTCCCAGTTCATTTCCATTACGAACGGAACGATGTGACTGACCCGCGCATCGACCAACGGCAGCAACCAGGTCGCCCAACCGCGCTTGGAGGCCCCAGTCGCCACGTAGGACGGCCGCATCGCCACAGGCAGGTGCTGGTCGGCGAAATCGAGTGCGCGCACGGCCGCCATCGTCATCGGTACCTGCAGCGGCCAGCGCGCATGCGTGGCTGGGTCGTCAAGCAAGCGTTTCCAGCTCGCGGCCACCAGATCGTCCTCGGTTCGCTCGACTGGATCACCGGGCAATTGCATCGCCTGCGGCGGCACATCGGCAATCGAAACGACCGCCATGCCCAGCGTGCCGGCCAGGGTTTCCAGCGTGTCGATCGGCAGATCGGTGGCCAGTGAAGCAGGTCGTCCCCCGCCCGCAGCCGCAACGCCATTATTGATGACCAGCAATGCTGGCCCCGGCTGCGGATGGTCTGGCACCAGCAGTTCCACCCGGTGGACCCACTCCCGCCCATCCTGTCCGGCCGGCCAGGAGAACGAAGACATCACAAACGACTCACGTCGCCCCCCTGGGAAGCCGCGGACCGCCAAGCGCCTTGCCTTCACAGGCTGTTGTGCTGGCTCGATGCCGGTTCGCAGCGGCAGCGGCGCACGAGCAGAGGCCAGTACATTGCCGACCATCAGCACTGCGGTCGACAGGAAAATCAGCAATCGCATTCGGACCATTCTCTGTATCAGGCGTTGGTCCGACTTTGTAATCGGACGCACTCAGCGTCCAGATCCATTCCCGACAAGCCTGGAAGGCGCTGACCCGGCTTGAACACTGGCGCGCGTGCCATCATGTCCATCCTACCCATCCAAGACGCCTCCGCCATGCCCACTCTGTTGCTGTTGATGATTGCTGGAGCCGCGGCCTACTTTTTCTGGAATGCTTCGCGGGCAGCCGCCGAGCGTGCCGGCGAACTCGGCCGCAATGCCTGTCGGGCGGCGGATGTGCAATGGCTGGATCAAGCCGTACACGCCACCGGCATCCGGCTGTGCCGCGGCGAGAACGGTCGGCTGGGATTTGAACGCAGCTTCCGCTTTGATTATTCGTATGACGGCATCGACCGCCACGTCGGCCGCATGGTGTTGCGCGGCGACGAACTGGTGTCATTCACCGGCCCTGGCGCCGCGCGGATCAGTCGGATCCGCACCGATATCGAAGAAGCCGAAGACGTGTAACAGGCACGCCGGGCCATGCCCGGCGCGCGCAGCGGGTGTTGCGCAAGGCCGGGCCATGCCCGGCTCCAGCCTTACTTGACGACGCGCAGATGCGGCCGGCCGGTGGGCTTGGGCGGCGTATCGTCCGGCGGCGTATCACCGTCGTCGGGTATCGCGTCATCCTGCTCGTTTGGCTCCGTACCGGGGATGTCATCCGGCAGGGCCATGCCCTGGCCGGTTTCACGGGCATAGACCGCCAGCACGGCAGCGATCGGCACGTGCACCGGGAAGCTCTCACCGGAAAAGCGTGCCGAGAAATCCACGGCGGCGTTGTCGATCTGCAGATCGCGCACGGCGCGGTCAGCGATGTTGAGCACGACCCGGCCATCCTTGATCGCACTGGCAGGTACCTGCACGCGCGGCACCCCGGCATCCACCAGGATGTGCGGCGTGAGGCCGTTGTCGTTGATCCATTGAACCAGCGCGCGCAGCAGATACGGGCGGTGGCTTGTCATGCGGAAGTCTTCGTCAGTCATGGTCCAAGTGTACGCGTCCGGCGCCGTCTCAGCGATGGCGCCGTCACGCGTAGCCCACGAGCGCAGTACGGTCGGCTACGCCGGCACCTCAGGCCGGCAGCTCGCGCAGCTTCTTTTCCTGATCAGTGAGGCTGCGCACGAAGCCGGGGTGACGGAACATGCGATTGCCATAATCCTCGATCACCTTGCCGTCCTTGGGCAGCGGGATATCCAGCGCCTGCAGGCGCCACAGGATCGGCGCCATCGCGCAATCGGCCAGGCTCATTTCCGGATTGAGGAAGAACTTACTGGCCTTGAACAACGGGACAGACGACGTGAGCAGCTCTTTCAGGCGCTTGCGCCCGGTTTCCGCCTGGGTCTTGTTGCCCAGCTGGATGGCCTGTACCTGCGGCACCCAATCATGTTCGATGCGCAGCATCGCCAGCCGGATGCGCGCCCGCGACAAGGGGTCAATGGGCATCAACGGCGGGTGCGGATAGCGTTCGTCAAGGTACTCGCTGACCACCGATGCCGCATAGAGCGTCAGCTCACGCTCTACCAGGGTGGGCACGGAATGGTAGGGATTGAGGTCGATCAGGTCCGCGGGCGGATTCTGAGGGTCGACGGCAACGTAGTCATAACTGACCCCCTTGGCCGCAAGGACCAGGCGCACGCGGTGGCACAGCACATCATCGTTCGAAGAAAACAGCGTCAGCGTATTACGCATGCGTACACTCGCCGCCATCAATGGCTCTCCAACGACAGGAGATCGCCTGCCGTATCGGCGCCGCCGGCCCATTGCCGACAGTCGACTCACCCCGAGTGTGCAACTGCTGATTACAAAAGCCAATACCTGACGCAGGTAACCACATCGTGCAGCGCAACAGAATCAATGCACGTCCTTCCAGTATTCCTTCTTCAGCAGGTAGGCCAAAAACGTCAACAGCGACAGGAACAGGATCACCCAGACGCCCAGCTTCTGCCGCTTCAACGCCGCTGGCTCACCGGCATATTCGAGGAAATTCGTGATGTCGCGCACCGCCTGATCGTACTCACCGGCATCCACCTTGCCTGGCGTGCGCATTTGAAGCCCCACCACCGGCGGATCCTGCCCGGGCGCCTCGGCCTTGCCATGCACGGCGTGCTGCAGGCCCTGCAGCTCCCACAGGGGATTGGGCATGGAGGCGTTGGGGAACAGCGTGTTGTTCCAGCCCAAGGGACGACTGCTATCGAGGTAGAACGACTTCAGATAGGTATACAGCCAATCCGTGCCGCGTACGCGGGCAATCAGGCTCAGGTCCGGCGGCATCTTGCCGAACCATTTCTCGGCCTGCTCCTTGGGCATGCTGACCGGGATCGGATCACCGACCGCCGCGCCGGTGAAGTTGAGGTGGGTCATCACCTCTTCCTCGCTGAGCCCCAGGTCCTGGGCCATGCGCGAGTAACGCAGGTACTTGAGCGCATGGCAGCTGGAACAGTAGTTCATGTAGAGCTTGGCGCCACGCTGCAGCGACGCGCGGTCGCCGAGATCATTGCCGGCCTGCAGGACCTTGGACGTCCCTTCGGCCGCCCCTGCCACGGGCAACGCCAGGATGGCCGACAGGGCCAGCATCAGTGCTGCCGCCCACACCACGCGCAGGTTCCAGGACTCAGTCATGGGAAGTCACCCTGTCCGGCACCGGCTTGGTCTTGTCCAGCCGCGTCCATATCGGCATGGTGATGAAGAAGGCGAAGTAGAGGAACGTCAGCACCCGCCCTACCCAGGTCTCCCAGGCCGCCGTGCCCGGACCCGAGCCGATGACCCCGAGCCAGACGAAACACACCGCCAGCAAGCCGAGCATCACCCGCGAGATCCAGCCCCGATAGCGGATGGAGCGCACCTTGGCCTTGTCCAGCCAGGGCACCAGGAACAGGATGGCGATCGCTGCGAACATGACGATCACGCCGCCCAGCTTGTCCGGTACCACCCGCAGCATCGCGTAGTACGGGGTGTAGTACCACACCGGCTTGATGTGTTCAGGCGTCACCAGGCGATTGGCCTCGGTGAAGTTGTCGTGTTCCAGGAACAGCCCGCCAAAGCCCGGTGCAAAGAAAATGATGAAGGCGGCGATGATCAGCAGGAAGCCGGCGCCCACCCCATCCTTGAGTGTGTAATAGGGATGGAAGGGAATGCCGTCGGTCGGTGCGGTGGCCGACCAGCGGTTGCCCTTCGGGCCTTTCTTGATCTCGACGCCGTCAGGATTGTTGGACCCCACTTCGTGCAGCGCTCCCAGGTGCAGCACCACCAGCAGCAGCAACACCAGCGGCAGGGCGATCACGTGCAGGGCGAAGAAGCGGTTGAGCGTGGCATCGCTGGGCAGGTAGTCGCCCATGATCCATTCAGTCAGGCCATTGCCGATCACCGGGATGGCGCCGAACAACGAAATGATGACCTTGGCACCCCAGAACGACATCTGTCCCCAGGGCAGCACATAGCCCATGAAGGCTTCGGCCATCAGCACCAGGTAGATCAGCATGCCGAGGATCCACACCAGTTCACGCGGCTTCTGGTAGCTGCCATACAGCAGGCCGCGGAACATGTGCAGGTAGACCACGATGAAGAACAGCGAGGCGCCGGTGGAGTGCATGTAGCGGATCAGCCAGCCCCACTCCACGTCGCGCATGATGTATTCGACCGAGGCGAACGCCTCGGCTGCGCTGGTCTTGTAATGCATCGTCAGGAAGATGCCGGTGACGATCTGGTTGACCAGGATCAACAGCGCCAGGGAGCCGAAGTAGTACCAGATGTTGAAGTTCTTCGGCGCGTAGTACTCGCTGACGTGCTTGCGGTAGATCGGCAACAGGCCCGGGGCCCGGTCGTTGATCCAGCCCACCACACCCGTGGCGGTGCGTGTGAGGATGTTGGCCATCAGGCTGCTCCCTCCGGGTCCACGCCGATGATGATGGTGGCATCGTCCTGGTAGTGGTGCGGCGGCACCAGCAGGTTGATCGGTGCCGGCACGTCACTGAACACACGGCCGGACATGTCGAACCGGGACTTGTGGCAGGGGCAGAAGTAGCCGCCCTTCCATTGCGGGTCGTAGGGTTCCGGGCGGATCTCGGCCACCATTTCCGGCGAACAGCCCAGATGGGTGCACAGGCCGACCAGCACCGAGATGTCGGGTTTGATCGAGCGTGTTTCCGGGTGCTCTTTGAGCACATAGGCCGGCTGCTGCTCGGCCACTTCCGAGCCAGGATCGCGCAGGCGACCGTCCAGTCCCGGCAGGGCCTCGAGCATCGCCTTGGAACGCTTGACGATCCAGATCGGCTGCCCACGCCATTCCAGGATCAGCCGCTGGCCTTCCTGCAGGGCGCTGATATCGGCCACCACCGGCGCGCCGGCCAGCTTGGCACGCGCACTGGGGTTCCAGGATTTGATGAAAGGGACCGCGACAAAGCCTGCACCGACAGCCCCGACAACGGCTGTGGTTGCGGAAAGAAAACGTCGACGTCCACTGTTGACTGGATCGTGTACCCCATCGTTGGCCATCCGGCGCTCCGATTTGTATTAGGTAGCTTTAAGGCTGCCAGCGGTCCGGGTGGGGGCCAGGCCGCGATGAATCGGGCTTGAGTGTAGCGGAAGCAGCGCGCGGCAGACAATCTCCTTGCCGCCGGCGGCATGGCCCAGGTCGCGGACCCC
>DALZLW010000020.1:0-32832 GCA_032007425.1 Stenotrophomonas sp. | reverse complement strand
GCGGCACAGGCGCCACGGCGGCAGCGCCACGAACGCCAGGCCCGCTTGTCGAGCCTGCGTGCGGAGCACAGCCTGCTGGCCCGACGGGCGCAGCGACACCACGGTGCCACCACACGGTTTCGCATGTCGATTCATTGCTTGCATTATGCGGGCCCCGTTGTGATGGAGGTACCGGGCCGATGTCCGAACAGACCCTTAGCTCCGAGCTGGCCGCCCTGCAGGCCGTTCTGGACAGCATGCCGCCGGTGCGGGCCATGCAGATCCGCGTGGCCGGTTACGAAGACGGCCAGCTGCGTCTGACCGCGCCGCTGGACGCCAACGTCAACGACAAGGGCAATGCCTTCGGTGGCAGCCTGGCTTCGGCGCTGACCCTGGCCGGCTGGGCGCTGGTCACCCTGCGCCTGCGCCTGGCCGGACACAGTGCGGAGGTCTATGTCGCCGACAGCCACCTGCGCTACCTGGCGCCGGTGTACGGCGATCTGGGCGCAGTGGCCGAGATCGCCACCGACAGCGACTGGGACGGCTTCCTGGCGACCTTCAGCCAACGTGGCAAGGCACGCATCGGCGTGGTGGCGGTGCAGCCCGGGGCCGATGGCCGCGCGGCAGCCGAACTGAGCGGACGCTTCGTCGCCTTCGCCAAGCGGTAGGATGGCAGCCTGAGTTCCCTGGAATCTGCCCACATGCGTCGTCTGCCGACCCTGCTGCTGTTGTCGCTGCTGTCCTGCGCAGGCCTTGCGCAGGCCGCTGAACTGAGCCGCAAGCAGCGCAACGCGCTGGAAGAAGTGCAGACTGCTTACGGCGCCACGTTGCGCTGGGGCAGCATCGAAGAAGCCATGGCCTACCTGGATCCGGTACAGCGCCAGGCCGACCCGCCCAGTGCCTTCGAGCTGCGCCGTTACGAGCAGGTGCGTGTTTCCGGCTACCGCGAGCGGGGCAGCCTGCGCCTGCCCGACGGCACCATCGAGCGCCGGGTGGAAGTGGGCATCATCAACGTGAACACCCAGGCCGAGCGCAACGTCGGCGTGGTCGAGCGCTGGCGCTGGGATCCGGAAGCCAAGCGCTGGTGGCAGACCGCCGGCCTGCCGGACTACTGGCAGGGACAGTAAGGGCGGGGCGGTTACGGGCCCGATCCGCCTTGTGCGACAATCGGCCCCCGTTTATCCACCCGTGACCTGTAGTGAACTACGAAGAGTTGCTGGCCTTCGCTGGCCGTAATCCGATGCTGTCGGCAGCCCTGGTCGGCCTGACCGTTGCCATCATCGTGACCGAAATCCGCCGCCTGTTCCGCGGTTACAAGGCCCTCAAGCCGGCCGAACTGACCCAGCTGATCAACGCCGGCGATGCCGTGCTGGTCGATCTGTCGGCCAGCGGCGACTTCGAAAAGGGCCATATCGCCGGCAGCCGCAATGCCCAGGCCAGCAGCTTCGGCCCGGAGCACAAGCTGGTGGCCGCGGCCAAGCAGCGCCCGGTGGTGCTGGTGTGCCGCAGCGGCAACGCGTCGGAAACGGCAGCCAAAGCGCTGAAGAAGGCCGGTTTCGAGCAGGTATTCGTGCTCGAAGGCGGCATCCCGGCATGGCAACAGGCCGATCTGCCGCTGGTGAAGGGCCGCAACTGATAAATATCCGGTGATGGGGTTGTGCAGGCCCGTTCCTGCCCCCATCGCTGTGAAGCACAAACGCTGTTTTGCCACACGACCTAACGTATTCATCTGGAGCAACTGGAATGTCCGAAGAGAACACCAACGGCGCTGCCGCGCCGGTCGACGCCGCCACCGGCCCTGCGTTCACCGTCGAAA
Source organism: Stenotrophomonas sp. (assembly GCA_032007425.1). Lineage (GTDB taxonomy): Bacteria > Pseudomonadota > Gammaproteobacteria > Xanthomonadales > Xanthomonadaceae > Stenotrophomonas. The sequence continues at coordinate 31,037 of DALZLW010000020.1, read as the reverse complement.
AGATCTACGTCAAGGACGTTTCCTTCGAATCGCCCAATGCTCCGGCGATCTTCAACGACCAGGTGCAGCCGGAGCTGCAGCTGAACCTGAACCAGCAGGTGCAGCGCCTGGGCGAGAACGCCTTCGAAGTCGTGCTGGCCGTCACCCTGACCTGCAAGGCCGGTGACCGCACCGCCTACATGGCTGAAGTGAAGCAGGCCGGCGTGTTCGGCCTGGTCGGCCTGGACCCGCAGTCGGTCGACGTGCTGCTTGGCACGCAGTGCCCGAACATCCTGTTCCCGTACGTGCGCCAGCTGGTCAGCGACCTGATCCAGGCCGGTGGCTTCCCGCCGTTCTTCCTGCAGCCGATCAACTTCGAAGGCCTGTACGCAGAAACCCTGCGCCAGCGCCAGGAGCAGGGTGAAACCAAGTCGCTGGCCGATTCCGAGCCGGCTGGCAACGCTTGACCGGCACTGACGTCAACGGATGAGTGATACCGCTGACAAAGTAGCCGTTCTGGGAGCCGGTTCCTGGGGAACCGCGCTCGCCAGCCTGCTCGCCCGGAACGGTCTGCAGACCGTTCTGTGGGGGCGTGATGCGGCGATGGTCGAAGCGATCGACCAGCGCCATGAAAACACGCGGTACCTGCCGGGCATCCCCCTGCCGGAATCGCTGCGGGCGACCACCGATCTTGCCGCCGCCGTTGCAGGCGCGCGCTGGATCCTGGTGGTCACGCCTTCGCATGCCTTCACCGAAACGGTGCGCTCGTTGGCGCCGCTGCGTCCGGCCGATGCCGGTGTGGCGTGGGCGACCAAGGGGTTTGAACCCGGCTCGGGTCGCTTCCTGCACGAAGTGGCGCGCGAGATCCTTGGCGAAGATGTGCCGCTGGCCGTGGTCACCGGGCCGTCCTTTGCCAAGGAGGTCACCCAGGGCCTGCCGACGGCGATCACCGTGCACGGCGACGTGCCGGAGTTTGCCCAGGCGGTGGCCGAAGCCATGCATGGCCCGGCGTTCCGTGCCTATACCGGCGATGACATGGTCGGTGCCGAGCTCGGCGGAGCGATGAAGAACGTGCTGGCCGTGGCCACCGGCGTCGCCGATGGCATGCAGTTGGGCCTGAACGCCCGTGCCGGCCTGATCACCCGTGGCCTGAACGAGATGCTGCGGCTGGCCGCGGTCATCGGTGCGCGCCCGGAAACCCTGATGGGGTTGGCTGGCCTGGGCGATCTGGTGCTCACCTGCACCGGCGACCTGTCGCGCAACCGCCGGCTGGGGCTGGCGCTGGGACGTGGACAGACGCTACAGGACGCCATCGCCGAGATCGGCCAGGTGGTCGAATCGGTACAGACGGCCGACGAAGTGATGCGCCAGGCGCGCCGTCACGGCATCGACTTGCCGATTTCCGACGGTGTGCGTGCCGTGCTGCATGGCGAGCAGACGCCGGCAGAAGGACTACGCACGTTGTTGGCGCGGGAACAGAAACCGGAGTATCCGGACACGCTGTTCAAGTGAGTGACATGGAAATCCCGGCTTCGGCCGGGATTTTTTTTGGTCGCGCGCGAAAAGTTCAAAAGTAGGCGTGACTTTTAAACTTTTCGCTTTACGAAGCGCTGCGGCAGATGCAGTCGTTGCTGATCGAGCATCCGGTGGTGACCGTCAGCACGGTCGCCGCGTTGCTGGACGTTTCGATTCCAGCAGCGACCAAGGGCATCAACGAACTGGCAAACCTGGAGATCCTGCGTCCCGACGGGCGCAAGTGGGGGCAGGCCTTCCACGCCGATGCGGTGGTGCAACGCCTGAATCGCGCGCCGTTGCCGCGCACCGTGGGCAACCTGCCGCGCTGAATCGCAGGCAAAAAAGAAGCCCGGCAGGGCCGGGCTTCGGTGGCGTGTGGGAGAGAGGTCACACGCCGGTACCACCACCTCTAACGATCGTTTACCAAGTGAAGCGCGGGCCCACGAACCACTCGCGGGTGCCGGCCTTGACCAGCTTCACTTCGCCGGTCAGGCCCCAGTTCGGGTTGAACTTGGCGGTCGCGCCGACGCGGCCGTAGAACTCGCCGTCCGGATTGATGCCGTGCTTCTTGCTGAAATCTTCGTAGCCAGCCAGGGCATAGCCTTCGAAGTTCGGGGTGAACGCGGTGCGCACGCCAACTTCGGTGGAGTAGCCGTTGAAATCAAGGCCGTGCTTCGGGTCGAACTTCTGGTACGCAACGCGCGCCAGCAGGTCGGTGTTCGGTGCGATGCCGTAGTTGTAGCCGACACCCAGGCGCCACTGGTCGACGTCAGCGTTGGTCGCGTCGGTCTTCTGTGCGTTGTAATCGCCGAAGATGTGGAAGTTCGGGTGGACGGCAACGGAGCCCTTCACACCCCAACCATCAGCGTCGCCGCCTTTGGAATCAGTGTTCACATAGCCGCCTTCCACGTAGTTGTAGGACAGGCCGTCAGTTGCCGAAGCCGCGAACGGCAGAGCTGCAACGAGACCCAGGGCCAGCAGGGACATCTTGTTCATCGGGATACACCTTTTTTAGTTTTGGTTCGCAGTGGCTGCAGATGCGTGTGCGCCGCTGTCAGATGTGAATTATCCGTTTCCCGTGGGAATCAACCCTGAATATCAAACTGACCAGTACATAAATTAAATGCGGGTTCAGGGAACTGAGCCGCGTGGCCGATGGGGGGACTACCGGCTGACGCCCGAGACATTCATGCTGCTTTCCTGATAGCGCGGCCAATGGGCGATTCGGCAGGATGGTGTCGCTGGTGCGCAATGCATCAGTCGGGATTGGCGTCCCGTTTCGTAAATTTCCACCGCGACTCTGTCGTTGCCCTCGGGCACCGGCGGAGAATGCATTGTCCTGCCGGTCACACGGTGGGCGATGCGCGGGGATTCCCCATAATCCGCCGGGATTTGGAAATTTACGCCGGTACGCCAACCCGCATCGCCCGCCACCTCGCGCATGCGCGAGGTGGCTCCATGCTGCTGCGGAGGCTACGTATGTGCACTGACGCTTTGGATTCGTCCCGGTTGTATGCGCTGATTGGTGAGTCGGCGCGGTTGTTGCCGGGGAACGCGGTCGCTTCGCTTGAAGTGATGCTGGCTGCCCATGAGGCGCTGCAGCGTCAGCGGGTGCCGCGTGAGAGCAGGAACGCTTGCCCGGCTGCGTCGAATCCGGCACCCGGCGGTCGCGGCGATGCGTTCGGGTGCCAGGAGCGGGAGGCGCTGGGCACCATCCTGGAGATCCTGCATTCGTCGCAGCAGTCTGACGGTGAGGGGTTTGGCGGAGAACTCAATGATCGCCTGATCGAGGGCTTGCTTGTGGCTGGGCGGTTGATCTGCTCGGACCCGCCTTGCAGCCCAAACCAACACTAGGTCGCCGGGGGTCGGCGTGCCGGCGGTACGCTCCTGTTTCGGAAGGTGGCGTTCCGCCCGGCCTACCCGGCTCTTTCCGGCATCTGCCGCTGCCCGAGGCGGACAAACGACCAGGCGATCACCAGTAGACCGATCACGGATGGCGCCAACTGGGACCAAGGCTGACCAAAACGCACGACGTTGCCGACCATGGCCGAGAGCATGGCAAACACGGACGCGGTCATTTTGTAGGTGTGTTCGTACCGCCAGAGCGCAGCATGCCAGCGTCGCGGGAACGTCCATTTGATCGTGTCGTAGGCCAGCAGCATCGCAAGCGCGCCGACGGCGGAATAGCCAACGGCGGTCAAGCGGCCGCCAAGCGCCAGCACTTCCATCACCAAGGGCAGGGCGAGTGCCAGCGCCACCAGCAGCGTGCCCGCGTCCACCATCGTCGGGCCTGCGTCCTTGGTACGCGCCGCGCGCCAGCCACCGAACAGCTGATACGGCACCAGCAGACTCGGCACAGTGAATGCCGGCAGGAACCGGTAGATGATCATCGTGCAGATGGCAGCCGTCGCACAGACCACCCGGGTCATCCACTGGCCGTTGATGTCCCGGCAGGACGGGCGCTGAACTTGGGCAGCGGCAAATACCTGCAATTCAGGTTAAATCAGTTTACTTGAAATGCGGGTAAAACGAGATTACCTTAAATGCAAATAAATTGCCCAAGAAGGAATGCCGACCATGACGTCGCTACCTCTCCTCTCCACGACCCAGCTTGGCGCTGCGCTGAAGGGTGCGCGCAAGGGACTGGGACTTACCCAGGGGCAACTGGCGGAACGGCTCAAGATGAGTCAGTCTCGGGTGTCCCATCTGGAGCTCAACCCTGGGCAGCTCAGCGTAGACCAGTTGCTGGACGCCTGTGCGGCGCTGGGGCTCGAGCTCACCATCGGGCCACGCGGCGCCCCCCGTAGTGCCGTTGATGGGGAGTGGTGACCATGGGCCGCCCTTCCCATAGCAAAGGGTTGTCTCTCTGGGTGAACGGCGTCCACCTCGGCCACTGGATTGTGAAACGTGGGGGCGATCAGGAACTGCGCTACGCCGACAGTTGGACCCGCGATCCGCGCGGTCGTCCGTTGTCCCTTTCCTTGCCGTTCAATTTCCATGGCCTGCCGCTGAAGGGGCAGGCCGTGTCGAACTACTTCGACAACCTCCTCCCGGATAGCGAAGCGATCCGCCGGCGCGTTGCCGAGCGATTCGCTACCAAGAGCGAATCCCCGTTCGACCTGTTGACCGCCATCGGCCGCGATTGCGTCGGTGCCCTGCAGATACTCGGTGAGGATGAAGCGCCTCAGGCGGTTGGCGAGATCGACGGTGTACCGCAGGACGATGAATCCATCGAACGCCACCTGGTTGAATCAGTCACCGGGCACGGTGGCGGCTTCGGAATCGACTCCGATGACGACTTCCGCATCTCCCTGGCCGGCGCGCAGGAGAAAACCGCCTTCCTCAGGCATGGCGGGCAGTGGTTGGTGCCCCGTGGATCCACGCCGACAACGCACATCTTCAAGCTTCCACTGGGGCAGGTGGGCAACCGGCGTGTTGACCTGGGGACCTCCGTGGACAACGAGTGGTTGTGCCTGCGCCTCATGAAGGCATACGGGTTGCCTACGGCGAATGCGGAAATTGCCACGTTCGGCAAGCAGCGCGTGCTGATCGTCGAGCGGTTCGATCGAGTGAATAACGCTGCAGGCGATTCCATTGTCCGGCTGATGCAAGAGGACTTCTGTCAGGCCCTCGGCTACTCGCCACTGAAGAAGTACGAAAGCGACGGCGGCCCGGGCTTGATGCAGTTGTTCAACACCCTGCAGCATTCCAGTGACGCTGCGGGCGACATGCGCACGCTGATGGCCACGCAGATCCTGTTCTGGATGCTCCGCGCAACGGACGGCCATGCGAAGAACTTCAGCCTCTTCGTGCAGCCACAGGGACGTTACCAGCTCACACCTGTCTACGACGTGCTCTCTGCGCTCCCCCATGTGGGCAACGCGGCGGGTCAGCTGCCATACCAAAAACTCAAGCTTGCGATGGCGCTGCTTGGAAAAAACCGCCACTACGAAGTATCCAAGGTGACACGCCGTCACTTCAACGCCACCGCAGCGAAGGTGGGGTACGGGTCAACCGCTGAACCCCTGATCGAGCAGATCATTCAGCGCACGCCAGCGGCGATCGCAAAGGTGTTGGCTGAGCTGCCTACAGGTTTCAACCAGAAGGTCGCGGACACGGTACTTACAGGACTGCAGAAATCAGCCGATGACCTGGCGGCCATGCCGGGGCAATGAGCATTCGTCAAAGGTGGCAAGGCCGGGCTGAACCGGAGGGGTGACCTCCGACCTGAGCTGGAAGACAGTGACGCTTCATTTTTTATTGCGGCCAAGCGCTCAGAAGTAGAAGAAAATTGTTCTGAGATTCGCAAAGCCTGAATGATGGAGTGCCTGACGCCTGAGGCATTTATGCGGCTTTCCTGATAGCGCGGCCCATGGGCGATTCGGCAGGATGGTGTCGCTGGTGCGCAATGCATCAGTCGGGATTGGCGTCCCGTTTCGTAAATTTCCACCGCGACTCTGTCGTTGCCCTCGGGCACCGGCGGAGAATGCATTGTCCTGCCGGTCACACGGTGGGCGATGCGCGGGGATTCCCCATAATCCGCCGGGATTTGGAAATTTACGCCGGTACGCCAACCCGCATCGCCCGCCACCTCGCGCATGCGCGAGGTGGCTCCATGCTGCTGCGGAGGCTACGTATGTGCACTGACGCTTTGGATTCGTCCCGGTTGTATGCGCTGATTGGTGAGTCGGCGCGGTTGTTGCCGGGGAACGCGGTCGCTTCGCTCGAGGTGATGCTGGCTGCCCATGAGACGCTGCGGCGTCAGCGGGTGCCGCGTGAGATCAGCAACGCTTGCCCGGCTGCGTCGAATCCGGCAGCCGGCGGTCGCGGCGATGCGTTCGGGTGCCAGGAGCGGGAGGCGCTGAGCACCATCCTGGAGATCCTGCATTCGTCGCAGCAGTCTGACGGAGAGGGGTTTGGCGGAGAACTCAATGACCGCCTGATCGAGGGCTTGCTTGTGGCTGGGCGGTTGATCTACTCGGACCCGCCTTGCAGCCCAAAGCAACGCTAGGCCGCCGGGTGGGTCGGCGTGCCGGCGGTACGCTCCTGTTTCAGAAGGTGGCGTTCCGCTCGGCCTAGCGGGCTCTTCCCGGCATCTGCCGCTGCCCGAAGCGGACAAACGACCAGGCGACCACGCGGCCGAGCCCGGACGGCGCGACCGTTCGGCGCATGGATGAGACCAGGCCTTCGCTGGCCAATGGCCCGTCAGCGCAGATTACGGCTCCGGCTGGAACCTCGGCGCCAGCCGATAATCCTGCTCACCAAACCGGCGGTCCTCGAACAGATAGCCGTAGTAGAACTGCCGCAACTGCGCGTGGTACGCGCGGATCCGATCCTGGTAAGCCAGATGGGCCTGCATGTCGGTGCCCGCCATCCGGGTCAGCAGGGCCTGCAGCCCGACCGGTGGCAGCATCCAGCCCAGCCCGGTCGCAGCGGCAGAGCGCCGCTCGATACCTGCGCGATAGGCCTTCACTGCCGGCGCCACGGCTTCGTCGCCGTTCTGGTGGAAGGCGAGGTACCACTTGTAGTGGAAGGCGGTGCCCAGCGGTGCGGAGTGCTGCCATTCCGGATGGCTGGCGTAGAAGCGCTGCATGGTTACTTCGCGCGGGATGTCCCAGGCGTGGTTGACCGCATCACGCTGCGCGCGGGCGATCTCCGTGCCTTCGCCGACCGGTATGGCCCGTTCGATCAGCACGTTCGACAGCGCCGGGATGATCAGCGCGATGATGGCCCAGCTGGCGGCCAGCGCGGCGGCATTGGTGCCCGAGCTCCAGCGCCAACGCGCGATCAACAAGGCAATGCAGGCCCAGAACAGCAGGTAGCCAAGCATCAATGCCAGCACCGCGCCAATCTGCACGACCGGCACGGCCTGCCACAGCGCGACGATGAGGAAAGGCACACCCAGGCACAGGCCCAGCGCCGTTACCCTCACCACGGCCCGCCGTGCATAGAGGCGACGCAGCGAACCGGGCAGGCTGGCCAGCAGTTTCTCGCGCCCGGATTCGGTTTCCGCGGCGCGCAGGTCATGGAACAACACGATGACGAACAGTGGCGCGAGGAAGGTCAGCAGGAAGGCAAAATCAAACCGGCCGGCCAAGGCGATCTCGGGGTTGAACACATCGCCGTCGTAGATCTGTGCCTCCAGCCCCAGCGCGCGCACGCGCAGGATGAACGGTGCGACGTCGCGCAGGCCGATGGCCGCGAAGGCCAACGGTGACGGCGGGTTCCAGGTCGGATGGAAGCTGTAGTACGCCGCTTGGCCGGGATCGCCACCGGCGGCATTGGCGTGTATTACCGCCTGCAGGTCCTCGGCCTGCAAGGCGGCGATGCGCGCGATGGCCTCGCGTTGGCTGTCGATCCGCTGCACGCCGGACACCAGGCTGGCCACGCTCAGCACCACCAGCAGGCCCAGCCCGGCCAGGGCAATCTTCGAACGCAGCAGCAGTTGCCACTCATGACGCCAGATCATCATCGTGCGCGTCCCATCCGCCGGGTGCCGAAGGCCAGCAGCATTAGCCCGGCGGCGAACCAGCCCAGTATCACCAGCAGGCCCGGCAGCATGCCGGCAAGGGTGGCGGCAACCGCTTGCGGCTGGAACGTAAAGCGTGAGATGCGCTGCCAGTGCGCCCTGTCGATGCGCTTGCGCGCGTCGGCGCCGGCGTCCTTGGCGGTGTCATCGGCGTAGCTCACCGCGTCGGCCTGCAATTGATTGAGGGTCTGCACCATCTGATACCTGTATGCCTCGGCCTGGGTGATGAACTGGATGTGCGCGGCCAGGTTGGTCGCGGCCGATGCCATCGACAGTTGCGTCAATGCAATGGTGGGACTGAGGATGGCGAAACGGCCGACCAGCTGGTTCTGCTGGTCCTGGATCCGTGCGCTGCGGGTGCCGTAGTCATCAAACAGCGCCGACGTGGTGCGCTCGCCTTCCACTGCCAGCAGCCCCTTGTAGTTCACCGGCAGGTCTTCGATGCGGCTGACGCCGTAGCGTGCCAGCACGCGCTCGCGGAACGCGGCGAAGTACGGGTCGTTGGGATCGTGGCTGTCACCCAGCGCACGCAGGTCGCGGCCGATGGCTACTTCGGTCTGCAGCCGGTCTGGCAGTGCGTGTGCGGCGTGGGCAAGGTCCGGCGCGATCCGCGGCAGCAGCAGGGTCGACACGGCCCAGATGGCCACCAGTGCCAACAGTGCATCGCGGCGGCGAGGCAGCAAGGCCGAGGCGGCCGCGATCAGCAGCCCCCAGGTGCCCAGGTAAAGCGCGTAGCCCGACATCAGCAGCAGGGCAATCGACCAGGCGCCGGGGTGGGACAAGCCGAGCACCAGCAGCCCAAGGCTGGCGGGCAGCATGAACACGGCGGCCACGGTCCACAGCGCGGCCAGCTTGCCGCCCACGATGGCCCGTGCCGATGCGCCCTGCAGCAACAGCTGGCGCAGCGTACCGCGCTCGCGCTCCTGGGCCAGTGCGCCGTAGCCGAGGAAGATCAGCACCAGCGGGGCCAGTACCTGCAGCACGAACGCCGGCGTGAGCTGGCCGAAGCGGGTCAGGATCGAGCTCTGCATGACATCGCCGAAGTTGGCGGTGTTCTGCCGGTGGCCTTCGAGGAACATGCTGCTGCCGGTGAACGGATCCACGCCGGGATCGAAGGCGGCCAGCGCGGCGGGCAGGCGGTAGACGAAGTGCCCGGCGTGGACCACGCGGTGCGGGTGGCGGTCGGGCTGGTCATCGAACGATTGCTGGGCGGCGGCCTGCTGGCGTGCACGGTGTTCGGCCGCCGATTGCATGTGCTGCCAGGAGACCAGCGTGGCCGCCACGCTCAGCAGCACCAGCAGCAGCGCGCCGGCCAGTGCGGTGCGATCACGCAGCATGGCGCGCAGTTCATTGCGCATCACCGTGGTCCAGACCCTCATGCCGCGGCCGTCCGTCCGGCGAAGTGTGCGTGCAGCGAAGCCAAGTCGAATTGGTCGCGTGTGGCTTCATGGGCGATGCGGCCACGCTCCAACACGCCGATGCGGTCGGCCACTTCCACCGCGCCCATCAGGTCGTGGGTGACCATCAGCACGGCGGTGCCACGGGTACGCACCGATTCCAGCAAGCCGTGGAAGTCCGCGCTGGCGCCCGGATCCAGCCCGGAGGTGGGTTCATCCAACAGCAGCAGCGGTACCTTGCGGGCCAGCGCGATGGCGATGGCCACTTTCTGCCGCATTCCCTTGGAAAAGCCGCCCAGGCGCTGGTGCCAGGCCGCTTCCTGCAGGCCCACCGCGCGCAGTGCGTCCTTGATCGCCTGGCGTTCGGGCGTGCTGCCGCTCAAGGACAGCAGGTACTCGGCATTTTCCACCGCCGTCAGGTGTTCGTAGAGCGCCACGTTCTCGGGCAGGTAGGCCAGCTGGCGACGGGCTTCATCCGGGTGCTCCCAAGGGCTGACCCCGGCCACCGCCACCCGGCCGGCGGAAGGCTTGAGGAAGCCCAGCAGCACCGACAGCGTGGTGGATTTGCCGGCACCGTTGCCACCGAGCAGCGCATAGATCGTGCCGGCGTCCAGCCGCAGCGTGAGGTTGGCCAGGACGGGGCGGCCAGCATAGGCCACCTGCAGGTCCTGGATGTCGATGACGGGCGCGGTCACGTTCAAGGCGAGGGATCCGGGGAGCGCGGCCACGGAATCTAGCATGATTTGATATGAAATAACGTATCATGCAAAGTCGTCTCTTTACCTTTGCACCACTGCCACCCCCATGAAAATCCGCTCTCTGGCCGTCGCCATCGCGACGTTCTGCCTGGCCCTGCAGGCCCACGCGCAATCAACCGATTCGGCCCTGACCTTGGGCAAGGTCGATGTCCACCAGCACAGCGATGGGCAGCTGACGGCGCACCAGGTGCTGACCTCGGTCGATGTGCTGGGCGCGGACCAGATCGCTGAAAAGAACGTATCGCAGAGCTGGGAGCTGCTGGGACAGATGCCGGGTATCCAGCTGACCGAGACCCGGCAGGGCGCCGAGTCGGGCAAGGTGAGCTTCCGTGCGTTCAACGGGGAGGGCTACCTCAACGCGATCAAGACCCTGATCGATGGCATTCCCAGCAACGTCAACAGCGGCAACCAGCGCTTCATCGACATGCTGTTCCCGCTGGAAATCAGTTACATCGAAGTGGTGCGCGGGACCAATGACCCACGCTACGGGCTGCACAACATCGGCGGCAACGTGAACTTCGGCACCCGCCAGGGCGGCCACTACACCGATGCGCGGCTGGGCTATGGCAGCTACAACACCCGCAGCGCACAGTTCGCGCTGGGTCGCGAGGACGGTGGGTTCGCGCAGAACTACTTCATCGGATACCAGGATTCCGATGGCTACCGGGACAACGATTCATCGAAGAAGTACAGCGTCGGCGGCAAGTGGTTCTACGGCAACCTGGAAGAGGATGGCCTGCGCGTTGGCCTGACCGCCCGTGCGTACCACAACGAGGCCGAAGAACCCGGTTTCATGACCCTGGCCGAACTGCAGGCGCACCGCCGTGGTTCGGACCTGCGCAACCGCAACGACGGCGATGAGCGTGACATGCGCCAGTTCGCCGCCCACGTCGACCTGAAGCTTGCCGATGACCTCTACTTCGGCACCAAGCTGTACTACAACCGCTACGAAGATGATCGCCGCATCACCTTCAGCGACCTGCCCACGGGCAATGCACCGCGCCAGCGCCGGATCTGGGATGAAAGCCAGTACGGCCTGCTGAGTACGCTGACCTGGAACGCCAGCGATCTGCTGACCCTGGAAGGCGGCCTCAACTACGAGCAGCAGGACAACCGCTACCAGCGCATGCGCTTCAATTACGCCGAACCGACGGATTTCTGGGCCACGCCGGCGCGTATCCAGAATGACGAGCGGCACAGCTTCGACAACTGGGGCGCTTACGTGCAGGCGATCTACCAGCCGATCGAGGCCTTGAAGATCGTGCCGGCCTACCGCGTGGACCGTTACAGCGGTGATACCCGTCTGGTCGATGGCAGCCGCGGTCCGCTGCAGCGTTACGGCAACATCGAGCAGCCCAAGCTGAGCGTGGTCTATGCGTTGAGCCCCAGCGCCAATGTCTACGCCAACTGGGGGCGCACGGCCCAGGTGCTGACCGGTGGCACGGCGCCGGCCTACCTGACGCCGGGCCAGATGGCGATGCAACCCTCGACCAACACCGGCATGGAACTGGGCTTGAAATTCAGTCCGTTCGACGGCGCACAGGCACGCCTGGCGGTGTGGCAGCAGGACGCGGAAAACGAGATCTCCAACATGCCGGCCACGGGCACCACCGTGCAGCTGGGCAAGACCCGCCGCCGCGGCGTGGACGCGCAGATCACCGCGCAGCTGGGTGAACGCTGGACGGTGTGGGCCTCGCACGCCTACCAGGAAGCGAAGATTGAGCGCGATGGGCGTGTAGGGGTGGAATCACTGGAAGGCAACGAAGTGGCCGCGGTGCCGCGCTACATCAGCAACATCGGCCTGGATTTCCAGGCCAGCGAGGCCTTGAAGCTGGGGCTGCAGGGCCGCGCGCAGGGGGATTACTACCTTGAAGAACGCAACATCACCGCCAAGTACGGCAACTTCGCCGTGCTGGACCTGAGCGCGCAGTACACGCTCAGCCCGCGCTGGAGCGTCGATCTGCAGGTCAAGAATGCCACCGGCCGTGAATATGCCTACGTGTGGTACGACAGCTTCTTCCAGAGCCAGGCGCAGCCGATGTTCTCGCCATCGGCTGGCCGCCAGGTGTACGTGGGCTTCACGATGAAGCTCTAAAGCCTGCCGGCCTGCGCATAACGGCGCGCGCCCTGTTCGACCAGCTGCTGCAGTTCCTGCAGCAGCGAGGGCTCCAGTTGGGTGAAGTTGAAGCAGGACTTTCCCTGCATCTGTTTCTTCAAGGCCGGGCTGAGGGCATCGAGCAACTCGGGGAAGTCGTAGACCGGCATGAAGTGGAAGGCATGCTTCTTCCCGGAAACCTTGACCGCGCCGAAGAACTGCGGCTTGCCCCTGGCGTTCGGGGTGCGGCAGTTGGCGTAGTAGTGGGTGGCGCTGTCGTGCACTACCGAAAGCTTTTCCGGGTGTGCGGCCAACAGTGCGCGCAGGGCAACGAACAGGTGGCCGGCAGTGCCGGCATCATCAGGACTCGCCATCGATTCCTCCGTCAGCAGGGTGGGTTCCGCACGGTGGGGGCTGTCCAGCGGGCCTCCCCGTTGGCAACCGGCTGCCCGTGATCCAGGCGGTGGCCGCTGCCGGGATGATTCTGCCACGCGCGTCACCGCACTTCAGGTGCCGACATGCACGCGGTTGCAGTCCTCGCCCAGCCCCATGGCTCAGGCCTGATGGTGTCGGCTTCACGCGTTGCCGCAAGGTGCCTGTCCAAGGCTGGCCGCCGCGTGAAGAAGTTACGCAGATTTTACGCGCGCGCCGCTGGCGGGAATGGGCTTGTTACGGGCAGCGGATCGACAATTTTCCGCATCGGCTTTACAGCCATTCCGTGAGTTGTCGACGTCCATGTCTCTGCATCTTTTTCCCGGCCAACAGCTGACCCGCCACACCATCGCCGTCCGTACCCTGGCCGGTCTGGTGCTGTGCGCAGGCGCCGCTTTCCAGAGCCAGGCGGCCACCGTGACCGGTTCGGCCGCCATTGCCAACGATTATGTCTGGCGTGGTTCGAGCCAGACCCAGGGCGATGCCGCCGTGCAGGCTGGTTTCAGGGCGACGGCCGAATCGGGTTGGTATGCCTCGGTGTGGGGCTCCAACGTGGAGTTCGCACCGGATACGCATGCCAGCAGCGAGCTGGACTTCATCGCCGGCTGGTCGGGCAGCCTCAACGATGACTGGGCGCTGGACGTGAACCTGACCCATTACCGTTACCCCTCGACCACCGTCGACCTCAACTGGACCGAGCTCAACGGTACGGTGACCTGGAAGCAGGACTACTGGTTGCAGGTGGCCTGTTCCAACGATGCGCTGGCCACCGACGAGCGCGGCGTGTACGCGCAGATCGGTGCGCGCCTGCCGGTCAGCGACAGCTTCCGCTTCGAGGCCGCTGCCGGACATTACTGGCTCCAGGACGCCTACAACGACAGCTACACCCATGGCCAGCTCAGTGGCATCTGGGCGTTCAAGGCGCCGTTCGAACTGCGGGTCACCGCGCACGCCACCGATTCGGCGGCCAAGCGGATATTCCCGGACCTGGCCGGCTCGCGCATCGAGGCCGCCTTGCAGGCTTCCTTCTGACCTGAAGTCCACTGCCTGAAGGTCCATGGCTGCCCCTGCACGCAGGGGCAAGTGCAGTGAACCGGCGGCAGCCGATGTCAGGGATCCATCATCAAACAGGTGGGACATCCCATGTTTGAGTTCCTTTCCGTATTCGCGCTGGCGCTGTTGCTTGGCTGGCCCATCGGCCGCTACCTGGCGGCCGTCATGCGTGGCAACCCCATGTGGGGTGACCGCTTCTTCTGCCTGATCGAACGGCCCCTGTACGCCGTGCTCGGTGTCCGGCCCGGCCAGGCCATGGGTTGGAAGACCTATGTCAAAGCGTTCCTGATCAGCAACCTGGTGCTGGGCGTGTTGACCTTCGGCATCTTCATGACCCAGGCCTGGCTGCCGCTCAATCCCAACAGTGCGCCGAACATGCGCTGGGATCTGGCCCTGCACACCATGGTCTCGTTCCTGACCAACACCAACCAGCAGCACTATTCCGGCCAGGCGCAGCTGTCCTACTTCGCGCAGATGACCGGCATCCTCGGCCTGCAGGTGATCACCCCGATGATGGGCCTGGCGCTGGTGGTGGCGACCCTGCGCGGCCTGTTCGGTGGCCGCAAGGCCGCTGCTGGCGAACAGCGCGCTGGCAATGACCAAGCCAGAGAGCCGGACCTGGGCAACTACTGGGCCGACATCATCCGCCCGGCGGTGCGCCTGCTGCTGCCGCTGTGCCTGCTGTGGTCGCTGTTGCTGACCTGGCAGGGCGTGCCCTCCACGTTTGACGGGGGGCCGGTGGCCACGCCGATCGATGCTTCCGCTGGCATGGCCGAACAGAAGATCCCGCTGGGCCCGGTCGCCTCGATGGTCGCGGCCAAACAGTTGGGCACCAACGGTGGTGGCTGGTATGGCCCGAACAGCGCCGTGCCGCTGGAAAACCCCACTGCCATTTCCAACCTGCTGGAAATGCTGGCGCTGATCCTGATTCCGGTCAGCATCGCCTTCATGGTCAGCGCGTTCACCGGTCGTCGCCGCTTCACCGCGCTGGTGGTGGGCACGATGCTGGCGATGTCGCTGGTCTCGGCAGGCGTTGCGCTGTGGTCTGAGTCGTTGTCCTCGACCAGCACCGATTTCGCGCTGATGGAAGGCAAGGAAGTCCGCTTCGGGACCGAGCCTTCGGCGCTGTGGGCGGCGTTGACCACCCAGACCTCCAACGGTTCGGTCAATGCCATGCATGATTCGCTGGCGCCGCTGACCGGCATGGTCACCATCGGCAACATGCTGGTGAATGCCATGTGGGGTGGCGTGGGCTGCGGGCTGCAGCAGTTCATCGTCTACCTGCTGCTGAGCGTGTTCCTGGCCGGCCTGATGACCGGACGTACCCCGGAACTGTTCGGCCGCAAGATCGAGGCAGCGGAAGTAAAACTGCTGGCGGTGCTGGTGCTGCTGCAGCCGCTGGTGCTGCTGACGCTGACCGCGGTCACCCTGGCCTTCCCCAGCCTGGCCGGCAATTCCAATCCGTCCTTCCATGGCATCAGCCAGGTGTTCTACGAGTTCACCTCGGCCTTCGCCAACAATGGTTCGGGCTTTGAAGGTCTGGGCGATGCCACGTACTGGTGGAACCTGACCTGCGCCGTGGTACTGGCACTGGGGCGCTACCCGGCGCTGATCCTGCCGCTGGTCATTGCAGCAATGCTCGCGCGCAAGCGCGCCGTGCCGGAAGGCCCGGGCACGCTGCACGTGGAAACGCCGACCTTTGCGCTGACCCTGATCGCCGTGGTGGTCATCCTGACCCTGCTGCAGTTCATGCCCGTCCTGGTGCTGGGCCCCACCGCCGATCATCTCGCGCTCAAGGCGCTCTGAGGACGCCATCATGAATGACACATCCATCAACGCTGGCCAGCGCGCCAGCCGCCCGGCACTGCTTGATGCGGCGGGCTTCCGCACCGCGGTGGTCGCCTCGTTCACCAAACTCTCGCCGTCGCATGCCTTCCGCAACCCGGTCATGGCCGTGGTCTGGCTGGGCACCTTGCTTACCGCAGGCCTGACCGTGGCCGGCAAGGCCGACACCGGCACGGGCTGGGCGGTGACCGCGCTGCTGCTGGTCACGGTACTGTTCGCCAACTTCGCCGAGGCCGTCGCCGAAGCGCGTGGCCGTGGCCAGGCAGCATCGCTGCGCCGTGCCCGCAAAGACCTGGTGGCGCGTCGGATCGCCGATGCGAACAACCGCAGCGTGGAGACGTCGGTGCCCGCCGCCGAGCTTCGCCCCGATGACCTCGTCGTGGTGTCTGCCGGTGAGATCGTGCCGGCGGACGGCGAGATCATCCGTGGCCTGGCCACCATCAACGAATCTGCGGTTACCGGTGAATCGGCTCCAGTGCTGCGCGAGGCAGGCACCGACCGCTCCGGCGTGATCGGCGGCACCAAGGTGCTGTCCGACGAGATCCTCGTGCGGGTCACCGCCGAACCCGGCAACAGCTTCCTGGACCGCATGATCTCGCTGGTCGAAGGTGCGAACCGGCAGAAGACCCCGAACGAGATCGCGCTCGGTCTGCTGCTCGTTACCATGACGCTGACCTTCCTCATCGTCGTGCTGACCCTGCCGGCGATCGCGGGATTCGTTGGCATCGCGCTGGATCCGCTGCTGCTGGTGGCCCTGCTGGTCTGCCTGATCCCCACCACCATCGGCGGCCTGCTGCCGGCCATCGGCATCGCCGGCATGAACCGCGCGCTGTCGTCCAACGTGCTGGCCAAGTCGGGCAAGGCGGTGGAAGTGGCCGGTGACGTGGACGTGCTGCTGCTGGACAAGACCGGCACCATCACCCATGGCGACCGTCAGGCGACCGCCTTTCATCCGCTGGCCGGCGTGGACATGCAGCAGTTGCGCGAAGCGGCCCTGCTGTCGTCGCTCGCCGACCCGACCCCGGAAGGCAAGTCGATCGTCAAGCTGGCACGGCAGCCCAATGCCTCGTTGGACGAGCCGGCCAATGCGACCTTCGTGCCGTTCAGCGCCCACACGCGCATGTCAGGCGTCGACCTTGCCCTGGCCGACGGCCAGCTGCGGGTGATCCGCAAGGGCGCCATCGATGCCATGGTGAAGTATGCCAAGTCGCTGGATGCGGACGCTTCGCCGGAGCTGGTGGCACGGGTGGAGCAGGTCGCCCGCAACGGCGCCACGCCGCTGGTGGTGGCCGATGGCCGGCACCTGCTGGGCGTGATCGAGCTGTCCGACGTGGTCAAGCACGGCATAAAGGAGAAGTTCGCCCAGTTGCGCGCCATGGGCATCAAGACAGTGATGATCACCGGCGACAACCCGCTCACCGCTGCTGCCATCGCGGCCGAAGCCGGCGTCGATGACTACATCGCCGAGGCACGGCCGGAAGACAAGCTGGCCCGCATCCGCGAGGAGCAGGCTGCAGGACGCCTGGTGGCGATGGTCGGCGATGGTACCAACGACGCGCCGGCGCTGGCCCAGGCCGATGTCGGCCTGGCGATGAATTCGGGCACGCAGGCGGCCAAGGAAGCCGGCAACATGGTGGACCTGGATTCGGATCCGGCCAAGCTGCTGCAGGTGGTGGAAGTAGGCAAGCAGCAGTTGATCACCCGCGGTGCATTGACCACGTTCTCACTGGCCAACGATGTGTCCAAGTACTTTGCGATCCTGCCGGCGATGTTCGCTGCGGTGCCCTCCATGGCCGCGCTGGATGTCATGCAGCTGTCCAGCCCGACCAACGCCGTCGTGGCGGCGCTGATCTTCAACGCGATCATCATTCCGATCCTGATCCCGCTGGCGCTGCGCGGTGTGCGCTTCCGCGCCGCCGGTGCGACCGCCCTGCTGCGTCGCAACGTGCTGGTCTACGGCCTGGGTGGCGTGCTGTTGCCGTTCCCCGCCATCAAACTCATCGACATGGCGCTGGCTGCGCTGTTCGGTGCCTGAGGAGTGAACCATGAGCAGAATCATCCAACACAACGACAAGCACCCGCAGCCGGCCGATCGTGGCCTCTGGCGTGCGTCGATCGGCCTGGCCTTCGTGGCCCTGCTGGGCTTCGGCTTCACCTATTCGCTGGTGGCTACCAACGTGGGCAAGCTGTTGTTCCCGGCCACGGCCAACGGCAGCCTGGTCGAGCGTGATGGCAAGGTCGTCGGCTCTTCGCTGGTCGCCCAGCCGTTTGCCGATGACCGCAATTTCCAGCCCCGGCCCTCGGCGGCGTCCTACGATGTGATGGCGGTGGCCGGCAGCAACCAGGCCCGGACCAACCCGGATCTGCGCACCCGCGTGGAGGACGCGCGGGCCGTGGTGGCGGCGCGCGATGGGGTGGCGATGGATCAGGTTCCCAGTGACCTGGTGACCCAGTCCGGTGGCGGGATTGATCCGCATATCTCACCGGAAGCGGCCGCCCTGCAGGTGGCGCGGGTGGCCCGTGCACGCGGCCTGCCCGCCGATGCGGTCAGCAAGGTGCTGGCCGAGCACACCGAGGGACCGCAGTTCGGCCTCTACGGTGCGCCGCGGGTGAACGTGCTGGAACTCAATCTGGCCCTTGATCGGGTGCCGTGATGGAACACGACCGCCACGCCAAGGCCGATGCACTGGCCGGAGAGCTGCGCCGACAGAATGGCGGGCACCTGACGGTGTTTCTCGGCGCCGCCCCCGGGGTCGGCAAGACGTACGCGATGTTGTCGCGTGCGCGCGAGCTGTCCCGGCAGGGCATTGACGTGGTGGTCGGCATCGTTGAAACCCATGGCCGGTCGGAGACGGCGGCCCTGGTCGATGGCCTGGAGCTGATCGAGCGAAAGCGCGTTGCTTACCATGGACGGACGCTGCAGGAACTGGACGTCGACGCCATCCTGGCGCGGCGTCCGCAGGTGGTGCTGGTCGACGAGCTGGCGCACCGCAATGTACCCGGCAGCCGCCACGAGCGACGCTGGCAGGATGTCATCGATCTGCTGGATGCCGGCATCGATGTCTACACCACGATCAACATCCAGCACCTTGAAAGCCTCAACGATGTCGTCCATCGCATCACCGGCATCCGGGTCAGCGAAACGGTGCCTGATGCCGTGTTCGACCGCCTGCGCGACATCCGCCTCGTCGACCTGCCGGCCCGCGAGCTCATCGAACGCCTCAACCAGGGCAAGGTCTACCTGCCGGAACAGGCAACGCATGCACTGCAGGGGTTCTTCTCGCCATCCAACCTCGCTGCCCTGCGCGAGCTGGCGATGCAGACGGCGGCCGACCACGTCGAAGAGGACCTGCGCGAGTCGCAGGTCGCGCGCGGCTTGCCGGGCATCGCGCTGCGCAACCGTGTCCTGATTGCCATCGACGGGATGGGGGCTTCGGAGTACATGGTGCGTGCCGGTCGCCGCGTGGCGCAGCGGCGCGATGCGCCGTGGACCGTGGTGACCGTACAGTCGGGCAAACCCTTGGATCCGCAGCGGCAGGCCGAGCTGGACCGGGCCTTCGCGCTGGCGCGTTCGTTGGGCGGCGATGCCGAGGTGGTGCATGGCACCCAGCTCGCCGATACCCTGCTCGACCATGCCGAGCGCTGCGGGGCGTCGACGATCATCGTCGGGCGGACCCGCGAGCGCCCGCTGGCACGCATGATCAACCGTACCCTGACCCAGCAGCTGCTGCAGCGTGGAGCACACTACGAACTGGTGATCATCAGTTCGCCGGAAGCACGGGCGCGCGCCCGGCGGCGGGTGCGTCTTCCCGACCGTTCGCTGCTCCGTCACGATCTGGGCGCCACCGGGCTGGCGACTGTCGGCGCGATCTTGGTCGCATGGATCGCGCAGCGCTGGCTGGCCATCGATGACCTGTCGATGATCTTCATCGTGGCGGTGATCCTGGTCGCCACCCGCACGAGCATGCTCGGGGTGGTGGGCACGGCCGCGCTGTGCTTCTTGAGTTACAACTTCTTCTTCATCGAACCCACCTTCACGTTCAACATTGGCGCCAACCGCGGTGTGGCCACGGTGCTCATCTTCGTGGTCGCCGCACTGGTGTGTGGCAGCCTTGCCACGCGCCTGCGTGCGCAGGTACTGGCGCTGCGCGCGGTCAATGCGCAGGCGACGATGATGGAACGGCTGGGGCGCGGCCTCAGTAGTGCCGCCGATCTTGGCCAGGTCCTGCATGTGGGCCGGGTGGCGATGGAGCGCAGTCTTGGCGCATCGGTGTGGATCCAGTCCGGTGAACGCATCGAGCAGTCGCCCGGTACCGTGCTGCAGGGCACCGCCCGCGCCGCCGCCGACTGGACGCTGGCGCACCAGCAGCAGGCCGGGCGTTTCACCGATACCCTCGCCGCGTCGCCGTGGTGGTTCGTGCCGCTGGTCGCCAACCGCGTGGTGGTCGGCGTGGTCGGCCTGCGTTGGGGGGACGACACGCCGCGGCTGGCACCGGAGCAGCGCCGTCTGGCTGAAGCGATGATCGACGATGTGACCCAGGCGGTGATGCGTACGCGGCTGGTCGCGGACCTGGAAAGTGCGCGGGTGAGCAATGAAACCGAGCGCCTGCGTTCGGCCCTGCTGTCATCGGTCTCGCACGATCTGCGCTCGCCGTTGGCCTCGATGATCGGCTCGGCCAGCAGCCTGTCCAGCTACCGCGACGCGCTGAGCGATGAGGACAAGGACAGCCTGCTGGAAACGATCCTGGAGGAGGGCGACCGGCTGGATCGATATATCCAGAACCTGCTCGACATGACCCGCCTCGGCCACGATGGCCTGACCCTCAACCGTGAATGGGTGGGCGTGGACGAGCTGGTTGGATCGGCCGCCGGTCGCCTGCGCCGCTACCAGCCAGACGTCGCCCTGAACATTTCCATCGACGCGCAGGTGCCGCCGATCTGGGTGCATCCGGCACTGGTCGAGCAGGGCCTGTTCAACATCCTGGAAAATGCCGCGCGGTTCTCACCGCAGGGCAAGGCCGTGGATGTCAGTGCACGGCTTATCGATGCGGCGCTGCAGGTGGACGTGCGTGACCATGGCCCAGGCATCCCGGAAGCCGAGCGCCAGCGCATCTTCGATATGTTCTACAGCGTGGAACGCGGCGACCGCGACCGCAAGGGCACCGGGCTGGGCCTGACCATCGCCCAGGGCATGATCGGTGCCCACGGTGGTTCGGTCGAAGCGTTTTCCGGTCCGGATGGCGTGGGCACGGTCATCCGCGTGACCTTGCCGCTGCTGCGTCCCGATGGTCGTTGATGTGGCGACGTAGGGGGCGCCGTGCCTCGGCACCGCGTTACATCCAGACCCTGCCCGGCGAAGGACTGCAGTTCACCGTGGCGGAATGAGCGCACGTGGCGCGCTGGGTGTCAGGGGGGTCCAGCGGATGTCGGTGGTGCGGCGAGCGACGACTGGCCGATGAATTGCAGCCCCACTCCCGGGATCGTCTGGATGTAACGGGGCGAGGTGGCGTTGTCACCGATCTTCGGCCGCAACCGCCCCAGCAGGATGCGCACGTAATGGGCATCCTGGTCATGTGTCGAACCCCAGATGCGCGCCAGGATGGTGGGCTGGGTGACCAGGCGGCCAGCACTGCGTGCCAGCAGTACCAGCAGCGCGAATTCCTTGCGTGACAGCGGTACCGCCTCGCCGTCGCAGTGGACGAGGTGGTTGGCCTCGTCGATGCGCAGATGCCCGTCATCGAAATAGAGCGGCTGCTCGCTGTCGGCGCCTTCGCCGCGGCTGCGCAGCAGGACGCGGATGCGCGCCATCAGTTCATTGATGCCGAAAGGCTTGGTGACATAGTCATGGGCACCGGCATCGAGTGCAGCGACCTTGTCGCCCTCGCCGGAGCGCACGGTGAGCATGATCACCGGTACCTGGGTAAACGCGCGCAGCCGCGACAGGACCGCATGGCCGTCGATGTCCGGCAGGCCGATGTCCAGGATCACCAGATCCACGCTGCGATCGCGCAGGAGGTCGAGCCCGGACATGCCATCTTCGGCCAGCAGTACTTGGTGTCCTTGTGCGCGCAGGCTGATCTGCAGGAAGCGGCGGATGTGCGGCTCATCGTCGATGACCAGGATCGTCCGGTGTGCGGTGGGTGCGGCGGTGCTCATGCTTCGGAGTCTACCGGTTCGGCTGGTGGATGCAGCAGGGGCAGGGCGATGCGGATGACCGTGCCGATGCCGTCCCGTCCGGCGAAGGCTTCGACGCTGCCGCCGTGGGCCACGACCATGCCCTGGGAAATCGTCAGGCCCAGCCCGGTGCCGGTGCGGTTGCTGCTGCGATCGCCGCGTTCGACGCTGTAGAACATATCGAACACACGCTGACGTTCGGGCTCGGGGATACCTGGCCCTCGGTCGCTGACATCGATCTGCAGGCGTTGCGCGACCACGCTGGCGTGGACTGTTACGGTGGCACCCGGCGGTGAAAAACGCGCGGCGTTGTCGATGATGTTGAACAGCGCCTGTTCGATCAGCGCCGGCTGCACCCAGACGGGTGGGACCGCGTTGCTGATCTGCGTTTCAATCATTACATCGGGCTGGTAGCGGTGCAGGCGTGCAGCGGCCGACCCGATCAGTTCGTCCACGCCGGTCCATTGCCGGTCGAGCACGATGCCATCGGCTCCCAGCCGGGTCATGTCCAGCAGGTTCTGGATATAGCGGTCCAGGCGCTCGCCTTCTTCCATGATGGTTTCCAGCAGGCTGTCCTGGTCTTGCTCGCTGAGCGCATCGCGGTAACTGGACAGGCTGCTGGCCGAGCCGATCATCGAGGCCAGTGGCGAGCGCAGGTCGTGCGACACCGACGACAGCAGCGCAGCGCGCAAGCGCTCGGTTTCCCCGGCCAGGCGTGCGCGCTCCAGTTCGCTGACCAGCCGCGTGCGCATCACCGTCTGGGCGATGTCGTCCACCATGGCCTCGGCCAGTCGCTGTTGCGTGGGAGCAATCGACGCACCGGTGGTCGGCCAGAACAGGCCAACGACGCCCACCGTCTGCTGGTTGACCTGCAACGGCAGGAACCACCAGCCAGCGCCGGGCAGGGTGTGCGTGTACTTGCCGGCGGCCTGGCCATGGCGCAGTGTCCATGCGGCCGCGGCCTCGTCTACCGGTGCCAGCGCTGCGCCGGGCGAGCACTGGCGATGGCCATCGACCTGCAGGGCCACGCCAGCGCCAAGGTGGTGTTGCAGCGACTGTCCTGCCACCGCCAGCACATGATCCAGATCGGCGGCCGCACTCAAGCCACGGCCCAACTGCTCCAGCGCGGCGGCCTGGTGATGCAGGGCGCGCAGCGCAAGCAATTGCTGGCGCAGTCGGCTGGCCAGGCTGCCGCAGACCAGCGCGACCAGCAGGAAAATCAGCAGGGTAGCCACGCTGCGATTGGCGCCGATGTTGAAGCTCAGCGTCGGTTCGATGAAGAAGAAGTTGTAACCGCAGAAACACAGTGCGGCGGTAGCCACCACACCCACCATGCCGGTGCGCGTGGCGACCAGGATCACGGCCACGATGAAGATCATCGACAGGTCATCGATGGCCAGCCAGCGTTGCGCGCCCCAGGCCACGGCCGCAGCAGCCAGCGCAACGGCCGCTGCGATGCCAAGGTCGCGCCAGAGCAGGGGCCCGTCCAATGCCTGCAGTTGCTTGGTGATACCGGCCCGCCAGCGCCATGCATGACCATCGGCCACCGCGGTGGCAGGCGCCAGCGCTGGCGCGTCTGCTGCGTCGCCGGCGGTGTGCGCCGAACCTTCGGCGTGTGCGTGCTTTGCAGGGTCCAAAAGGCGTTCGCCGACGGATGTCGCGATCAGTTTACCCAGCGCCGCATCACCCCGGGTCGAGGGCCAGAGTGCTGCCGGCAGCGTACTCTCCGTTCTCCTGAAAATGCAACACCGTGCATAAGCGTGCAACATCATGCATACTAGCCGCTGCTCCATCTGAAACGCCGGCATGACGCAAGCTCCTGACGACCCGCGCTTCCCTGCCGAACGTGCGCAGACCATCCTGTCCCTGCTGCAGCAGCACGGACGCGTGGCATCTGCTGCGCTGGCCGCACAGTTTGGCGTTTCCGAAGATTCGATCCGCCGTGACCTGCGTGAGCTGGCCGCCCAGGGCCTGTGCCAGCGTGTCTACGGTGGTGCCGTGCGGGTCGCGGTGCCACCGGCGCCGTTCGCCCAGCGGCAGCAGCAGGACGTGGCTGGCAAGGCTGGCCTCGCCGCGGCGGTCTGTGCCCTGCTGCAGCCGGGCCAGAGTGTGTTCCTCGATGCGGGTACCACCAACCTGGCCGTGGCCCAGTACCTGCCTGAAGGCATGGCCTTGAACGTGATCAGTAACTCACCGCAGATTGCCATCGCCGCCAGCGCGCGCGCTGGGGTGCAGGTGCAGCTGATCGGCGGCCGCCTGCAGCCGCACGCCGGCTGCGTGGTGGGCGCCGAGGCCGTGGACCAGTTGCAACGCCATCGCTTCGACGTGTGCGTGCCCGGTGCCTGCGCCGTGGATACCCGCACCGGCGTGTGGGCCAACGACGCCGAAGAAGCCGCGCTCAAGCGCCTTGCGCTGACACTCAGTGCGCGGGTGATCGTCGCGGCGACGGCGGACAAGCTGGGTACGCAGGCAGGCTGCCACGTCGCTGCGCTGGCCGACATCGATGACCTCGTCGTGGACCACGTCGTGGCGGTTACCCAGCTGCAGCCCTTCGTCGATGCGGGCATCGCCCTGCATCGCGCCCAGCCCTGATCCCTCCCTGTCCTTCCGGAACAGCCGCATGACCCGCCTTCCTGCCAGCAACGCGCGTGCGCAACAGCACGCCACCCGTGCCGCCTTCTTCATCCCTGGCTTTGCCGCCGCCATCTGGGCAGTGCTGGTGCCTTTCGCCAAAGCCCGCACCGGCGTGGATGAAGGGGTGCTGGGGCTGATCCTGCTGTGCCTGGGGGCGGGGTCGTTGCTGGCGATGCCGCTGGCAGGCCTGCTGGCGGCGCGGCTGGGCTGCCGCACGGTGATGATCGCCACCACGGTGATGATCTGCGCCAGCCTGCCCTTCCTGGCCGTGGCCTCCACGCCCTGGTGGCTGGGGGTGGTGCTGTTCGTGTTCGGGGCGGGGGTCGGGGCGATGGACTGCACGATGAACATGCAGGCCGTGGTCGTCGAACGCGAGGCGGACAAGGCGATGATGTCTGGCTTCCATGCCTTCTACAGCATTGGCGGCTTCGTTGGCGCGGGGGCGATGACCCTGTTGCTTTCCCTGCATTGGGGCCCGCTGGCCGCAGCGCTCGCGGGCGTGCTGCTGATGGTGGTGATGACCTTGGCGTCGGTACGCAGCTGGCGGGGTGATCGTGCACAGCATGAAGGTCCGTTGCTGGCCTGGCCCAAGGGGATCGTGCTGTTCATCGGCATCCTCGCCTTCGTGGTGTTCCTCGCCGAAGGCGCGATGCTGGATTGGAGCGCGGTGTTCCTTGCCGATGTGCGCCAGGTGGCACCGAGCAGTGCGGGGCTGGGCTATGCGGCCTTCGCCCTGACCATGACGATCGCGCGCCTGCTCGGCGATGGCGTGGTGGAGCGGCTGGGGCGCACGCGAGCGATCGTGGCCGGTGCCCTGCTGGCCGCGCTGGGCTTCGTGGTGTTGACGGTGGTAACGCCCTGGCAGGCCTCCTTGCTGGGCTATGTGCTGCTGGGCCTGGGCTGCGCCAACATCGTGCCGGCGCTGTTTACCCTGGCCGGCAATCAGACCCGCATGCCGGAAAGCATCGCCATCACCGCCGTCACCACCCTGGGCTATGCCGGGGTGCTGGCCGGCCCTGCGTTGATCGGCTTTGCGGCCCACGGTATCGGCCTGATCGGTGCCTTCCTCGGCGTGGCTGTGCTGCTGGTGGGCGTGGCGGTGTCCACGCGCTGGCTGAAGGTCTGAGCTCAGGGCTCATCGACGATAAGGGGCGACGCGGCAACCCGGAAAGACCCAGTGGACCAGTCATCAGGAACGTCGCACTGTTGTACTGACGCTGGATGGCAGCGCCGCAAGCAGCGACGAGGACTACCAGATCGGTTTCACGGTGGAGAGCAGCCGCGGCCGCGATGGCTGAGGTCGCGACCGCCGTTACATGGCTGGGCCTGATTACTCGGACAGTGTGGTGCTGGCCGTCGTCGCACAACGTGCCGCCACCGGCCCGTTATCAACGAAGGCCTGTACCGCGCTGACAAAGCACTCTGGCGCCACCAGCGGCAGCAGGTGCGCGCCGCGTTCAACGGTATGGAAGCTCACCGGGCCCGCCTTGGAGAGCGTGGCGGCGTGCTCAAGCGCGCCCGCGTACGCGGTGTTGGGATCCAAGGTGCCATGCACGATCAGCGTCCTTGGCAATACTGCAGGGCTGTGCCCGAACCATGCATCCCTGGCATACGCCGGTACCGAACTGTTGAGCAGTAGTCCGGGGATGGGGCTGACGAACAGGGCATCGACCATCTCTGCATCCACGATCTGCTGGCTGAGTTCTGGCCGCGCGTTGTTCTCCGACGCTGCGATCAGCATCACCAAAGGCAACGCAGGCTGGTCGTCGCCGTTCTGGCCGAGCGCGGCGAGCGCCTGCTTCCAGTCGCGCACCGTGGCCCGCAACAAAGCGGCGTCGCCGTGATCGAGATCCTGCACCAGCTGTGGAATGCGGTCGCGCAGCTCAGGGAAGTTCAACAGCGCGGCAAAGAACCGGCGCAGATCCGCGCCGGGAACCTCGGAACGCCACGATGCGGTGTCACTGCCAGCCAGCACGCGTCGATACGTGGTGATGCCCTCCACGCCCAGCACCCGACGACAGTGTGCAACGACCTGCCGGACCAGGTCATGCGCACGTGCCTGGGAAATCCCCAGGGCGTGGCCGATCTCGCCGTAGGTCCTGCGTTGGAAACGGTGCATGTCGAATGCGCGGCGGCTGCGCTCGGGCACTTCAGCCAGGGCGGCCACCACGGCTGCCAGTTCATCGCCATCGGCGGCGCGACGTTCCGGACCGGGATCGGGGCTTACCAGGGTGTCGAGCTGGGCCTGTCCATCGGCCAGCCACGCATCGCTGGCCACCCGGCGCAGGTGGTCATAGGCCAGGTTGCGCATGATGCGGTGCAGGTAGGCCGCCGGCTGCGCGATCGGCTGCTGCCGGGCTTGGGCCTCCAACCAGGCCCGCTCGAAACGCAGCCACCCTTCCTGCAGCACGTCGTCGGCCAGGCTGGCATCGTCCAGCAGACCCCGTACGAAGGCCAGCAGCATCGGGCGATGGGACAGGAATGCCGCCAGGGCGGGCGCCGGTTCGGCAGGGGCAGGGGACATGCGCGGGTCTGTGGGCAGGCAGGGTGGCTCGCCGCATCCATTCGCGAGTCATTCTCATTTCCGGGATGCTGCCAGCCAGCCGTCGTCGGCGCAATAGCGCGAACGTAGGTGGTGGCGGGCGCCGCAGGATGCTAGCGCGGTCAGCCCAGGCGGGCCTGCCAGCACGGCCAGCCGCGCGTCGATGTCATGGGCACGTCACCCGCGCTGCCAATAATCCGCCGCGTCCCCACTCCCCTACACACGAACCGATGCCTCTTGCTGCCCAGCTTCCCCGTGTCGCCCTGCTCCCGCTGCTGTTGGCGGTTTCGCTGCAGTCCATGGCCGCCGAATCCGCCGGCGCCGACGATGCCCGCACGCTGGACCAGGTGCAGGTGATCGGCCAGGCCACCAGCTACGCCAAGAGTTCGGTCAGCCAGGAAACGCTCAAGCGCCAGCAGGTATTGAGCAGCGTCAACACGGCACTCAACGAGCTGCCCGGCGTGGTGGTCAGCGAGGCCGATGCCACTGGCTCCTCGGTATGGGGCACCCAGATCAGCATGCGTGGCTTCGTCACCAACCGCGATACCCAGCAGATCGGCACCACCATCGACGGCCTGCCCAACGGTGGCTCCAGCTATGGCGGTGGTTCGCTGGCCAACCGCTTCATCGACAACCTGGACCTGGAGACCGTCGAGGTCAGCCAGGGCACGGCCGATATCTCATCGCGCTCCAACGAAGCCCTGGGCGGTACGCTGAACTTCCTCACCAGCGATCCGCTGGCCGAGCAACGGCTGCGCATGGTGGTCGGCGGCGGCGACCATGATGCACGCAAGTACTACGTGCGCTATGACACCGGCACCCTGGGCGGGCACACGCGTGCCTGGGTCAGCGCCTCCTCGTCCAAGGTCAATGACTGGATCGATGGCAGCGGCCATGTCAGCAACGATCACCTTGCGGCGAAATTCGTCACCGAGCTGGACCGCTGGACACTGAGCGGCTATGCGTCGTACAACGATGCCGATGAGCCGGAATACACCAGCGTGACCCCCGCGGCCTTCGCCACGAACCCGGACCGTGACGGCCTGACCGGCACGTTGACCGGCATCCCCTACCTGGACCAGAACTTCCGTTCCGGTTCGCGCGCGCTGCGTGAGAACACCTTCGGCTACCTGCGCGGCGCGTTCGATGCGGGCAACGGTTTCAAGGCTTCGTTGACCGGCTATGCGCACAAGATGGAAGGCCGTGGCGACTGGCTGCCGCCCTACCTGGTGCAGGCGCGTGCCGATGGCATCGGTGCGGTGGAATCGGAATATCGCGGCGGTGACACGGTTTACGGCGGCAGCGCGCTGGGCCAGTTCTACTTCGTCAACCCCGATGGCAGCGCCGCGCAGATGACCGCCGGTTGCACGCCGCGCGCGGGGTTCAGCGCCGAATACGATCCCAACTGTTATGCACCCGGTGTGCTGGGCGTGCAGTCGCACCGCCATACCCACTATGACAACGACCGCGCCGGCTTCACCGCCGACGTGGAGTGGACGCAGGATTTCGCCACGGTACAGAACACCCTGCGCGCCGGTGTGTGGGTGGAACAGTACAAGCGCAGCGCGCGCCGTGACTGGCACCGCCTGCTCAATGTCGGTACCGACATCGCCTTCGACCACCAGCCTTACTGGGTGCAGTTCGAAGACCGCTACAAGACCGATGAGCAGATGTACTACGTGGAAGACGTGGCCCGTTTCGGCCCCTTCAGTGCGCGTGTGGGGGTGAAGCAGTTCTTCGTCGACCAGAAGCGCAACCGTGTCATCGGCGATGCCGAGAACGTGCGCTCCGATTCGAAATCCGATCCGCTGGTATCCGCCGGTGGCACCTGGACGTTGCCGGTGGAGGGGCTGGAGCTGTTCGGCGGTTTCTCGCAGAACTTCGCCGCGATCCCCTCGGGCGTCCTGGGCGAGACCGATCCGGCGCGCTTTGCCCGGGTGGAACCGGAGACCGCCGATAACATCGAGCTGGGCCTGCGCATCAGCCGTTGGCCGTTGACCGGCTCCGTCACCCTGTACAACATCAAGTTCGACAACCGCATCGTCTACCTGCCCGCCCGCCTGGCCGATGGCATCGATTACCTGGATGAAACCGATGGCGTTTACGAGAACTTCGGTGGCGTGGAAAGCAACGGCGTCGAGGCCGCACTCGGCTACGGCTGGGACAACGGCTGGCGCATCAACGGTGCCTACACCTACAACCGCTCCAAGTACCTGGGCAGCGGCAATGCGGTGCGCGATACCGAACTGGGCATCGTCGATGGCGCGCAGGTGATCGGCCAACCCGAACATGTCTTCGTGGCCTCGGCCGACTGGCAGGGTGAGGCCTGGAACTTCGGCGTGTCCGGCCGCTACCTGGGCGAGCGCTACCTCAATGCCGCCAACACGGCGAAGCTGCCTTCGGCCACCGTGTTCAATGCCAACATCGGCTTCGACCTGCAGGCGCTGTCGCCGAAGCTGAAGGGCGTGGGCGCCAACTTCGTGGTGAGCAACCTGACCGACCGGCGCTACCTGGCGGGGGTGGATGGCAGCAATTCGGCGTTCATTGGTGCACCGCGCACCGTCGGCTTCTCCGTGCGGGTCGACCTGTGAGCAATACGCGCCGGCCCGCTGCGGATCCTGGCCGCCGGCGCGTGCTGCAGGCCGCCGCGGCCAGTGGCATCGCAACGCTGCTGCCCAGCATCAGCCGGGCGGCAGCGATCGCGCCGAACAGCCGCACGCGGTCGCTGCAGGACCTGCAGCACATCGTGGTGTTCATGCAGGAAAACCGCTCGTTCGACCACTACTTCGGTACCCTGCGCGGGGTCCGTGGTTTCGGCGACCGGTTCGTTGCTCCGGCTGCGCCGCTGGCTCCCGGTGAGCCCACCCGCACGCTGTGGCTGCAGCCCGATGCCGCCGGCAAGCGCGCCATCGCGCCGTTCCCGCTCGATACCGCCGCGCATTTCGGTTACATGCGGGTCGAGGGCACGCCGCACACCTGGCCCGATGCCCAGCGCGCCTGGGACCACGGACGCATGGGGCAATGGCCTGCCGCCAAGCAGGACCACGCCATGGGCTACTTCGGCCGCGGCGACCTGCCGTTCCAGTTCGCCCTGGCCGAAGCCTTCACCGTCTGCGATGCCTATCACTGTGCGATGCAGGCCGGCACCAACCCCAACCGCCTGTTCCTGTGGACGGGCCACAACGATCCGCAGGCCGCCCACGGTGGACCGGCGGTGGCCAACTCGCACGATAATTTCCCGCAGTTCGGCGGCCACCCGGATGCCTACACGTGGACGACCTACGTCGAGCGCCTGCAGCAGGCCGGGGTGAGCTGGCAGATCTACCAGGACATGGCCGACAACTTCACCGACAACCCGCTGGCCGGGTTCAAGGTGTTCCGCGACGCCTATGCTGCGTTGCCCGGTCATGATCCGGCGTTGCGCGCGCGTGGGGTGAGCACGCGCGGCCTGGCGCAGCTGCGCGAAGATGTCGTCACCGGCAAGCTGCCGCAGGTCAGTTTCATCATCGCCGATGCGGCGGGCAGTGAGCACCCGGGGCCATCCAGTCCGGCACAGGGCGCTGCCTACACCGCGGGCGTACTGGATGCCTTGACGGCCGATCCCGCCGTCTGGAGCCGCACGGCCCTGCTGCTGATGTTCGACGAGAACGACGGCTTCTTCGACCACATGCCGCCGCCGGCACCACCTTCGGCCGATCCCCAGGCCCCCGGCGGTTGGGCGGGGGCCTCCACGGTGAGCACCGAAGGCGAATACCATCGGCATCCCTCACCGGGCAATGCACAGGCCGATCCAATCGACCTGCGCGGGCGGCCTTATGGTCTTGGCCCCCGCGTGCCGTTGTACGTCATTTCGCCGTGGAGTCGCGGTGGCTGGGTCGATTCGCAGGTGTATGACCACACCTCGGTGATCCGCCTGATCGAACGCCGCTTCGGCGTGCCCGCACCGATGCTGTCGCCGTGGCGGCGCGCCGTCTGTGGTGATCTGACCGGCGCCTTCGATTTCACCCGCAGCGACGCGCGCCCCTTCGTGCCCCAGCTGCCGTCCACCGCGGAAAGTGCGGCGCGGGCGGCGGCCCTGCCGGGG
>DALZLW010000019.1:0-32948 GCA_032007425.1 Stenotrophomonas sp. | reverse complement strand
GATCAGGTTGAAGCCCTGGAAGATGAAGCCGATCTTCTGGTTGCGCAGGCGGCTGCGGTCGTCGTCACCGAGCTTGCTGACATCCTGGCCGTCGAGGAGGTAGGTGCCGCTGGTAAAGGTTTCCAGCAGCCCGGCGATGTTCAGGAAGGTCGTCTTGCCCGAGCCGGAGGGTCCGGTGACGGCGACGAACTCGCCTTCGCGCACATGCAGGTCGAGCGAGCGCAGGGCGTGGGTTTCAACCTGCTCGGTACGGAAGACCTTGGAAACAGCGTTCATCTGCAACATGGGAGGTTCCTGTGCGGTAAGGGAAAGGAGAAATCAGTTGATGGAGACGCGGTCGTTGTCGCCGAACAGGTCGGCGCCGGAGACCACGATTTTTTCGCCCGGCTGCAGGCCGGATAGCACTTCGACTTCACCCAGGCTGCTCACGCCCAACTGCACCGGGCGGCGGCTCGCGTCGCTGCCGGTGACCACGTAAGCGAAGCGGCCGCCGGATTGTTCGATGAACGGACCACGTTCGACCTTGAGCACATTGCGGCGGGTATCGAGCAGGACGCGGGCCGACATGCGCTGGCTCTGGCGCAGGCCGGGCGGCTGCTTGTCGGTGAAGCGGACGCGGGCGGTGACTTCGCCGTTCACCACTTCCGGGGATACGGCGCTGATCTCGCCGGCGAACGGTTGCCCGCTGCCGCTGGTCAGCTGCGCCGGCATGCCGATCGCCAGGTCGCGGGCAAAGCTCTCCGGAACCTTGATCTCGATTTCGAAGCGCGACAGGTCCACCACGCCCAGCACCGGTGCGTTGGCGATGACATTGGTGTGCTGGGTCGCCTGCACCTGGCCGACCTGTCCGTCGAACGGCGCGCGCAGGGTCAGCGCATCGACCTGCCGCTGTACTTCGGCGACCACGGCTTTCTGGCGGTCAGCCAGCAGCCGCTTGTTGCGCGCATCCAGGTCGGCGCCCTGGCCCTGCAGGCGTGCATCGGTCTGCGCGTTGCTCAAGGTGATCTGTGCCTTCTTCATCGCATCCTCGGCACGGGCCACGTCGATCTGCGAGACAGCGCCACCCTCGAAGCCACGCTGGTAGCGCTGCAGGTCGCGCTCGGCGGCTTGGCGTTCGATTCCGGCCTGGTCGGTTTCCTTGCGCGATTTGGCCCGGGCCAGGGTAGCGTCGAGTGCGGCACGGCTGGCTTCGGCCTCCAGCCCGGCCAGGGTGGCTTCTTCCTGCGCCAGCTTGCTGCGCAGTTCCGGGCTGTCGATCACAGCCAGTTCCTGGCCCTGCTTGACCACATCGCCGGCGACCACCTTCAGGGTCACCGTGCCGGCGGAGATGGCGTAGAGGATGGGGCTGTTGGCGGCGATCACCCGGCCGTCGGCAGCGATGTCGCGCACCAGGTCGCCGCGCTGCACGGTGGCCACGCGGAGGCGGCTGCCATCGAACGAGCGGCTGGCGTTGAGCCAGGCATGCGCGGCCCAGGCGATGCCGAGGACGAGGGCAACGCCGGCCAGCAGCGGCCAACGATGGCGCTTGAGTGCCGAAGCCGTGCTGCCGGAGGGAGAGGAAACGATCTGGTCCTGGGCGGAGGTGTCGCGGATCATCGAAGGGCCGGGTGGTCTTGGGTACGTGAAGACCAATGCATGGAGCGTGCCAACTTTTTAACTGAAGTTAATCAGTGGCTTGGCGAGACTCCGGGAAGTGTCCGGGTGTCCGCGGACAGTGCGGGCGGACACTTCGTTCAGCGGACAGGCCCGACACCGCAACGGGACCGGCTAGAATGCGAACTGGACTTGGACGGGTGTGTTTTCATGTGCGGAATCGTGGGCGCGATCGCTGGTCGCAACGTTGTGCCGGTATTGATTGAAGGCCTGAAGCGGTTGGAATACCGCGGCTACGATTCGTCAGGCATCGCCGTGCTGGCCGACGGTGACGTGCGCCGCGTGCGCCGTACCGGGCGGGTGGCCGAGATGGAGGCGGCAGCGACCACGGCGAATTTCACCGGGGGTCTGGGTATCGGCCATACCCGCTGGGCGACCCATGGCGGGGTCACCGAAGCCAATGCGCACCCGCACATCAGTGATGGCGTGGCGTTGGTCCACAACGGCATCATCGAAAACCACGAGGAGCAGCGCGAGAAGCTGCGCGCGCTGGGCTATGTGTTCGAGTCGCAGACCGATACCGAGGTCATCGCCCACCTGATGCACCATCACCTGCAGGGCGGTGAAGACCTGCTGGTGGCGCTGCAGCGCACGGTCAAGGAGCTCACCGGGGCCTACGCGCTGGCGGTGATGAGCCGTGCCGAGCCGGACCGTTTCGTCTGTGCACGCATGGGCTGTCCGTTGCTGGTGGGCCTGGGCGAGGGCGAGAACTTCGTGGCCTCCGATGTTTCGGCGATCATCTCCGCCACCCGCCGGGTCATCTTCCTGGAAGAGGGCGACACGGTGGACGTGCGTCGTGATGGCGTGCAGGTCTACGCCGCCGATGACGCGCCGGTGCAGCGCGGCGTGCATCTGTCCGATGTCTCGCTGGCTTCGCTGGAGCTGGGCCCGTACCGCCACTTCATGCAGAAGGAAATCCACGAGCAGCCGCGTGCGCTGGGCGATACCATCGAGGCGGCGATCGACGCCGGTGGCTTCCCGGCCAGCCTGTTCGGGCGCGATGCCGAAGCCGTGTTGGCCGGTATCGAGGGCGTGCAGATCCTCGCCTGCGGTACCAGCTACTACGCCGGGCTCACCGCGCGTTACTGGATCGAGGCGATCGCCGGTTTGCCGTGCAGCGTGGAAATCGCCAGCGAGTACCGCTACCGCGCGGCCCATGCCAACCCGAAACACCTGATCGTCACCATCTCCCAGTCCGGCGAAACGCTGGATACGATGGAGGCACTGAAGTATGCAAAGTCACTGGGCCACCTGCATACGTTGTCCATTTGCAATGTCCCGGAAAGTGCGATCCCGCGCGCCAGCGAACTGGTGTGCTACACGCGCGCTGGTGCGGAGATCGGCGTGGCCTCGACCAAGGCGTTCACCACCCAGCTGGCGGCGCTGTTCCAGCTGACCGTGGTGCTGGGCAAGCTGCAGGGTCGTGTGGATGCGCAGCAGGAAGCAGACTACCTGGAGCAGCTGCGCTTCCTTCCGGGCAGCGTACAGCATGCGCTGAACCTGGAACCGCAGATCGCCGCCTGGGCCGAGCGGTTCGCGCGCCTGCCGAATGCGCTGTTCCTCGGCCGCGGCCTGCATTATCCGATCGCACTGGAAGGTGCGTTGAAGCTCAAGGAAATCTCCTACATCCATGCCGAAGCCTACCCGGCGGGCGAGCTCAAGCACGGTCCGTTGGCGCTGGTGGACGAGCAGATGCCAGTGGTGGTGATCGCGCCCAACGATGCGCTGCTCGAGAAGGTCAAGTCGAACATGCAGGAAGTGCGCGCGCGCGGTGGCGAACTGTTCGTGTTCACGGACCAGGACAGCAACTTCAAGGAATCAGAAGGCGTGCATGTGATCCGTACGCCGCGCCATGCCGGCGTGCTCAGTCCGGTGGTGCATACCATTCCGGTGCAGCTGCTGGCCTACCACACGGCGTTGGCGCGCGGCACGGACGTGGACAAGCCGCGCAACCTGGCCAAGAGCGTAACGGTGGAGTGAGATCGGGCGCTGTGCCTGCCATGGATGGCAGGTATCGGCGGCCACCCATTCAATGCGCGCGCAGCGTCTTGGACAGTGCCTGGAGATCTTCGCGGGCACTGTCCAGCTGCGCCCGCACGTCCAACGCGTGTTGCAGCACCTGCTGCAGCGTTTCTGCAGCCGTATACAAAGCCGAATCCAGGCGCCCGTCGAGGTAGCTGCGTGCATGGGTCTGCAGCACACCATGCAGCGCCTGATACGCTGCCGCTGTCGTTGCACTGCTGGGCAAGGACGTGAGTGCACGGCCAGCGCACTCGCCATCGGCCAGCACCAGCGCCGGCAGGTGCTGGGACCATGCATTGACCAGTGCAGTGTCCACCCGAGCTTCCAGCGTGGTAAGCACACTGTCATCCAGGCCGCCGCCGAGATGCGCATCCAGCAGTTCCGGCAGCTGGATCACCACCGCCCGCCAAGCCGCATCACGCACCCGCGCGGCGCGCTGCGCAAGCGCTTCCTGCAGCGCCACCAGCACATCCATCAACGTCTGTAGTTGCAGCGCCAAGTCGGCCTGCAGGGGGGCCAGGACGTTTTCCTGCAGATGGTGCAACAGGACTTCATCCTGTTTACGCCCGGCATAGGCCCGAGCCTCGCTTGCCAATGCCCGTAGTCGTGCCTGCAACGCGATGATCCCGGCCGCTTCGCGCGCTGGCAGCGTGTCGCCGGCCGCCAGGGCCGCATGCACCGAGATTGAAACAGGGACCTGCAGCACCGGTGACGCCTCACCCAGCCGCTGCAGCGCCGCGGCCGCACGCCCAGCGACATCGACTTCCTGCAGCCGTCGGTCCAGAACGGATTTGTTGCACAGCACCGACACCAGCGCGCCGTCCACCTCATCTTCGTCGTACACATCGCTACGGGTGATCACCGGCAGCAAGGGCTTGCCTCGGCCGATCTC
Source organism: Stenotrophomonas sp. (assembly GCA_032007425.1). Classification (GTDB taxonomy): domain Bacteria; phylum Pseudomonadota; class Gammaproteobacteria; order Xanthomonadales; family Xanthomonadaceae; genus Stenotrophomonas. The sequence goes on along the minus strand of DALZLW010000019.1, from coordinate 28,381 downwards.
CCGCACAAGATCGTCCAGCTCCTGCACCTGTCCCGGCGCGGCCGAGCTGCTCAACCACAGCATGCCGTCGGCGCAGTCGCTGAACTGGCGGGTCAACGCCGCGTTGTCTGTGTTGCTTGAATGCAGTCCCGGCGTGTCCAACAGGACAATGCCATTGCCAAGATCAACGCCCTGCAGGGTGGTGGTCGTCTCGGTCGCGCCTTCGGCCAGAGGCCTGTCGTGCTGCTCGATCTTTCCATCGCAGACGCGGAAGTAGCGTGGCGCCCGCGTGGCGGCGTCGGGATGGGCGGCGAGGTAGTTGCACAGCGAGCTTTTGCCGGCATTGAACTTGCCGAACACCAGCAGCACGCACTGGCCTTCGAACTGGGCTGCCAGGGCGCGTGCGGGGACCAACAGGTCCCACTGGCGGGCCCATCGTGCTGGAGCAGCACGCATCCAGGCATCCATTGCGGTGAGCTGTCGGGCCAGAGTGCCACCAGCGCTCAGGGCCTTCCAGCGCGCGCTATCAAGTGTCGGCAGATCTGCCAGCAGGCGCTGCGGCCATGCTTCCAATGCATGCCGAAGCAATGCCGCCGGCAGGGCGCTGCCGGCGGGCTGTTGCTGCCCCGTCATGCGCTCAAACCGCCGGCGCCCACGCGCTCGAGCAGAGCCAGCGTCTGCTTGGCGTCGTGCACTGCATCGCGGCACGACGCGGCGTCAGCCACGGCCTGCAGGCGCGCTCCGGAGCCATCGTAGTAACCGGTGAACGCCCGCTGCAGGCGTTGAGCGCCAGCGGTCTCGCAGAACATCCGCCGCAGTTCATCGCGGTACTTCACGGCGACGCCCAGCACCGTGACCATCACCGTGTTCAACCCGGCGGGCATCGCACCGGGGTCGGGCAGGTGCAGCTGCACGGCGTGTCCAGTGAGATGGGCCGACAGGCGCAGGTTGATGCGCGAGTACACCAGTTGCTGCTTGGTTCGCGCGCGTTTGGCATCGGTCATGACGTAGCGTTGCGCATGGGTATCTGGCTGCAGGGCCAGCGCTGCCTCGTCGGCATCCAGCGCTTCGATCTCTTCGGCGGCCTGGGTAAACAGTGCCTGCAGGCCATGCAGGAAGGCGGCGCGCGACTGCGCCAACTGCTCGGTGCAGGCGGCGAGGGCCCGCGCGCGGACGGCGATGACCGCGCCCAGCGCATCGACCAGCGCCTGCATGCGTAGGCTGGCCTCGATGGTGCGTGCCTTCGCCACGCCAGTCCCCAAGGCGTGCAGTGCCTGCATCAGCGCCGGTACGCCGCTGGCGCTCACCATCATGGGCTTGTCACCGTCGCAGCCCTTGCGATGGCGGACGGGCGACACCGCGTACAGTGGCACGGTGGCTGCCTGCCCGGCGATGCGATGCTGGATGCCTTGCAGGGTCGCGGCATCGGCCACCTGGTCGATCTGGGTCAGTACCAGCAGGGTGTGCCGTCCGGTGGCCGCATCGTCGGCCAGCAGATCCTGCAGGAGGTGAAGCTCGGCGCCATCCAGCTCACCTTCGCGTGCTGAGTGCACCAGCAGTCGGATATCGGCGGCGATCCAGGTGGCGTGGGCGGCCTGGCGGTCATCTTCGCCAGCGACGTCGGCATCCAGCCCGGGCGCGTCCATCCAGCGCATACCACGGGCATCGTGATGGGATACGTGCAGCGTTTCCCGGCGATCGGCGACGGTGAAGCCATCGGTGCCGCAGAGCTCGTTCAGCAGGCGGCTCTTGCCTTGGTTGTACTTGCCCACGACTGCGACCACCGGCACCGGTGGTGCCGTGGCCAGCGCGCGCAGGCGTGCGAGGTCAAGCGCGTGGCCCGGCAACAGGGCCAGCACCCGGTCATGCAGGCCGGATGAAGGTAAGGCAGGGGCAGCAGTCATGCCTTACGTTATCTGCCCTGGGGCGTCCTTCGTCCAACACCCTGCGGGTGTGCTGGCATACCTTGTTCGTATAGTTGCAGCCAAGTCATTGATTACGCCTGATGCTTCACAGCATCAGGCGTAACCCCAGGCATGCCGTCATGTGCCATGGACTGGCGCCAGCCGTGCCTCAACGATGACGGCCATGGTGGCGGCGATCCCAGTCGCGGCGGTCGCGATCGCGCTCCCAACGGCGGTTGTCGCTCTGCCAGCGGCGGTCGTCACGGTGGTAACGGTGGTCGCGGTAGTAGCGATCATCGCGATGGTCGCGACGGTCTTTTGTCGTGAGATTGCCGATCGCACCGCCGGCAATGGCCCCGCCGACCGTGGCGGTGGTATCGCCGTTGGAAATCACATGGCCGGCCACGCCGCCCACCACCGCACCCACCAGGGTGCGCTTGTCCTTGCGGGACATCGCATCGGCATCGCTTGCGGCAGCCAGGCCGGCAGTCAGGGCCAGGGCCATGAACAGGCCGCGGAAGGCATTGGAATGTGCAGTGATCATGATGGCGTCCTTTGTTGATCAAGGTGGTCATCACTCCGCGGGCGGAGGATGGCGGTAGCCGTGAGGCGTCCCGTGATTCCCATCATGCCTGCGAACATTGCCGCAGGATTGCCGCTTCATTGGCCGTACCGATCCTGTTCAACTGGCAGAAATCAGCCTGAAAGCCCTGTTCAGTTTGATCCCGGTGCTGTGCCGAGGTGTTCAGCCCACCGTTTCCGAGGTCATCCGCATGCCTGGCAGGGGCTTGCCGCTGCCGATGGCTTCCAGCTCCTGCAGCCGTTGTTCCAGCATCACCTGCCGATGGATATCGCTGAACATGCCGAACCAGCGCGTGCCACTGGCGCTATGGTGGCGTCGCGCCTGGCTGATCACCCAATGCCAGCCGCCGTCTGCGCAGCGGATGCGGAACCGTTGCCGGAAGGTGCCCGCTGCCACGTCCCGCTCCTGCCAGGCAAGCCGGACGCGATCACGGTCTTCGGCATGCATGCGCTGGTACCAGCCCTGCACGCGGGCCGTCAGTGACAGTTCTTCCGGATCCGTGGCGTGTGGCGAGATGTAAATCACCTCACCGGCGTCGTCGGCGATCCATAACACGGCATGGTTCAGGGCCGCCACGCCCTGTTCGCTGTCACGGGTGCTCTGCAGGGCATGTTCGTACTGCTTGCGCTCGCTGATGTCGATGCAGACCACGGACACACCCAGTACCACGCCAGCGGCGTCGATCACCCGTTCGTGGCTGAGCAGGTAGGTTTCGTCGCTGCCGGGCATGCGTAGCTCGCGCAGGTCGCTGACCCCGTCGAAGGCACCCTTGAGGATGATGTCGGTGGCCAACGATTGCAGTTCCGTCGGCAGGACATCGGTGACGGCGTGGCCGATGATGGCGTCGGCCGACTTGCCCAGCATTTTCTGGAAACGTTCGTTGGCCGCGAGGAAGCGCAGGTCCGGTGCAATGAAGGACAGCCCCACGGGCGCGCGCTGGTAGAGAAGCTGCAGTTGATACTGGCCTTGGTAGGGCGACAGCCGCTGGTGGTGGTGGTGCAGGGCGCGCGGGTGGTATCCGGCCAGCCAACGGCTGGTCGCAGTGGCATCCATGGCGGCGGCCAGCAGCCAGCCCTGGCAGGCATCACAGCCGATGCTGGCCAGGAAATCCAGCTGGAATGGCGTTTCAACGCACTCGGCAACCAAGGCCGCGCCCAGGCTCTTGCCAAGTCCGACGATGGCCGAAACGATCTTGCGGCTGGCCTCGTCTTCGGCCAGGGTGCGGATGAAGCTGCCGTCGATCTTGATCTTGTCGAACTGGAAGCGGTGCAGCCGTACCAGGCTGGAATAACCGGTGCCGAAATCATCTAGCATGACCTTGATGCCGACCTGGCGCAGCTGCGCGATGCTCGCGTCCGCAGCTTCTGCGTCTTCCACGATTTCCACCTTGGTCATTTCCACGCGTACCCGGGGCAGCGGGAAGCCCGCCTGGCGCAGGCTGGCCAGGAAGGCGGTCACCATGCCTGGATCCTGCAGCAAGGCAGGTGGCATGTTGAATGCCAGATAGAACGAACCCGGCCAGTCCTTGGCAGCGTTGCACGCCTGTGCCACCAGCGCCAGGGTGAGTTCGCCAAGCAGCCCGGTGTGCCGTGCCAGCGGGATGAACGCATCCGGCGCCGGCCATGGGGCCGGCCCGTGCCGCCAGCGGGCCAGTACCTCAAAGCCACGCAGTTCGCCCGAATCAATGGCGATGATGGGCTGGAAGTGCGGCACGATGGCGCTGGCATCCAAGGCGGCCCGCAGGTCCGCCGCGCCGGGCTGCAAGGGGGGGGCAGGGGACGGGGCGCATGCTGGCATCAGGTGGTCTCAAACGGTGATGGCACTGCCGTTCCCCCACGCCGGACCGAGCCTGCCTGCACAAAGGCGCTGGCAGGCCCAAACGGCGTCGCCGCGGAGGCAGGTGGCGCCGCGGCGACAGATTGTCGCGGTAATCGATGACGTGCCGCCACCGCACGACTGGGCGGAAGTGTGAAGCGCAGGGCGCGCCGCCCTCGGCATTTCGCGATTACCCGGATAATTGCACCACAGCAGCGCCGGCGAACTGCAGCGCAGGGTGATGATCTGTGATTCCCATCACGAACAAAGTGACCAGCGCGCCGTCAGTCCGATTTCCTTGAAGGCGCGCCGGTGCGCGCTTCGGCATCGGGGTACTGCGCCGCGCCTGTGCCGGGAGCTTCTGGCCGTGGTGCAGGAATGCGCCGTCTGGGCGGCTGTGCGGGCCGATCATGCATCTGCTGGACCCGGTTGGCCGCATCGCGAATCAACGATGGCAGCACATGGGCTTCAGGCAGGTGTTTCCAGTAACGTGTCGGCATTTCCTGCTGCATCATCCGGGTGTTGAGCCGCGCCGGATTGAAGATATGGTTGTAGTAGGTACGCCAGAGGTCTTCGCATGCATCGGCGGCGGGTGCATCGGCCTGCGTGCCACCGTCGCCGAAACGCAGGTCGCTGCCGTCCCAGTGGGCGCTGCGCGTCGGGGTGAGGATCGCCCAGCGCATGCCGGTGAAGCGGCGGGCGAAGAACGGCGCCACGCGGTCAACGATGTGGTGCTGGGGCTCGAACCAGGCGATGAATGCATCAACATGGCCGGGCACCTCGCGGAAACGCACGAAGGCTTTCATCTTGTGGCTGTCGCGGCGCACGTCCTGGGCCATCCGGGTGGCGCGCAGCATATCCGGGTCGAGCGGGTCCAGCAGCAGTCCGCGCTCGCCCTTGCTGATCCGCCAGAGCATCCGGTAGAGCAGCGGCATGCGCTGCCGATCGCGGTGGCAGAGCACGGTCGCCGCCAGTTCAAGGAAGTCCTTGGGTACGCGCGGCAGGCGCCCTGGATGCTCGTCGTCGATCGGTAGTGCAGGTGCATCCAGCAGCGTTCCGCCAACGCCCTGCAGCCAGTCCAGCTGGGCCGGGGCGATGTCCTGCAGCAGGGCCTGCCGAGCCGCGATCCGCCATGCATCCAACGACCAGGGCGGGTCGACCCGCAGTGACCAGCGCTGCATGTCAGCGTGGCGCCGGTTCGGCGAACAGGCTGCCCTGTCGTGGCGGCGGCGCCAGCCTGACGCGCAGCGCCGCGGGATCGTCCAGGGTACGGCGCGGATGGTGGTCCAGTACCTGCACGAACGGCAGCAGCTTGCTCATCGGTGCGCGCAGCCTGGCCAGGTCGTCCACCCGCAGGCGGCGTTGTCGCCGGGCGAGGATCAGCCGCTGCACGTTGCGCACACCCAATCCGGGGACGCGCAGCAACTGCTCCTTGGGCGCGCGGTTGAGGTCTACCGGGAAGCGTTCCGGATGGCGCAGCGCCCAGGCCAGCTTCGGATCGACATCAAGGTCCAGCATGCCGCCTTCAGTGGTGTCGGTGATTTCGTCAACGCCGTACCCATAGAAGCGCAGCAGCCAGTCGGCTTGGTACAGACGGTGTTCGCGCGCCAGCGGCGGCGGCTGCAGTGGCAGCAGGCGGCTGGCATCGGGAATCGGACTGAAGGCGGAGTAATACACCCGCCGCATGCGGAAACTGGTGTAGAGGTTGTCAGCGGTACCGAGGATGTCGCGGTCGTTGGCCCCATCCGCGCCGACGATCATCTGCGTGCTCTGACCGGCCGGTGCGAAGCGCGGGGGCCGCGCCTTCGCCCGCCGTTGGCTCGACGCCGGAACAGCGGGTCCGCTCGCTTTGCGCACCTCCTTGGCTTCGTCGATGCGCCAGCGCAGTTCCCCCATCGAGCCACGGATGGAGCCCATGGTCTTCTCCGGTGCGAACGCGGCCAGTCCGGTTTCAGTGGGCAATTCCACGTTGATCGACAGCCGGTCGGCGTGGCGGCCGGCCGCCGCCAGCAGCTCCGGCGAAGCCTCGGGGATGGTCTTGAGGTGGATGTAGCCACCGAAGCGGTGTTCCTCGCGCAGCACGCGGGCCACTTCGACCATCTGTTCCATCGTGTAATCGGCATTGCGGATGATGCCGCTGGAAAGGAACAGCCCTTCGATGTAATTGCGCTTGTAGAAATCCAAGGTCAATGCAACGACTTCGGCGACGCTGAAACGCGCGCGCTGTACGTTGCTCGATACCCGGTTCACGCAGTAGGCGCAGTCGTAGATGCAGAAATTGGTGAGGAGGATTTTCAGCAGCGAGACGCACCTGCCATCCGGGGTGTAGCTGTGGCAGATACCGCTGCCCTCGGTGCTGCCGATGCCCTTGGAAGCGCGCGAGTCACGCCGGCCCGCGCCACTGGAGGCACAGGACGCATCGTATTTTGCCGCGTCGGCGAGCACGGCGAGTTTCTGGATGGTTTCCATGCGCGCACGATACGGCTTGGCAATCTCAGGATCTGAGACTGCATTCTGAATCGTTTAGTACGCGGGGCTGGAGCGGCGAGGGCGGGGAATCGGTCGCTCAGCCATCGAGGGCGCACAGCGGGGTTTCGCCCGGTCGCAGGGTCAACACACGTACGCCGCGCGCGGTCACCGCGACAGTGTGTTCGAACTGCGCCGACAGCTTGCCATCACGGGTGTGCACCGGCCAGGTGTCGGGCTGGTGGCGGATTGCTGCTTTGCCCTGGTTGAGCATCGGTTCGATGGTGAACACCATTCCCTCGTGCAGTTCCAGCCCGGTGCCGGCGTGACCGTAGTGCAGGATCTGCGGTTCTTCATGCATCTGTTGGCCGATGCCATGGCCGCAGTATTCCTTCACCACGCTGTAGCCGTTGTCGCGTGCGTGGCGGGCAATGGCATGGCCGATGTCGCCCAGCCGTGCGCCGGGACGCACGGCCGCAATGCCCTTCCACATGGCTTCGTAGCAGCCGCGCACCAGCCGCCGTGCGGGGTAGGCGACATCGCCTACCAGGAACGTGGTGCTGGAATCGGCGATGTAGCCATTCTTTTCCAGGGTGATGTCGAGGTTGACGATCTGCCCGTCGCGCAGAATGTCGCGCTCGCTGGGCACGCCGTGGCACACCACATCATCGATGGACGCGTTGAGTACATACGGGAAATCGTATTGGCCCTTGCTGGCCGGACGTGCCTGCAACTCGTCCACGATCATGCGTTCGACGAAATCGTTGAGTTCCATCGTGCTGCGGCCGGGAAGGACCTGCGCGCCCAGCGCATCGAAGACCTGCGCCAGCAGGTGCCCGGCTTCGGTCATCAGGGCCAGCTCGCGCGGTGACTTGATCACGCCCTTCCTGCCTCGATCGGTTGTGGCAGCACCCCGGCCGCGCGTAGTTCACCGGCGACGATGTCCTGGAAGCTCAGTTCCGGATGCATCTCGCAGAGCATGCCGATCTTGATCCAGAAATTGGCCTGGGCGTTGATGGAACGGTGGCTGACAGTGCAGGCGCGACGCAACTGGTCGTGCAGTGTGTCGTCGATGTTGACGATGCCCATGCTGGTCTACTTCAAGGGTTTATATGAATCGTATATGATCCATATATTGCCCGCAAGGGCGGGTCGCGTGGCGGGGTTCAGAAACTGCGCTCCAGTTTCAGGCTGGCGCTGCTGCGGTCATAGGTATACAGCCAGTCCACGTTGCTGTCCGTGCGGTTGTGGCGCAGGTTCAGCACCGGAGTGAATCCGGCGAACTGCAGGCGTGGCGCCTTGATCACCAGAGTAAGGAACTGTTCGTCGTCGTCGCGGCGGTTGCCGAGCAGTGGGTTGTACGCACGGTAGCCGCGCTGGCGCCAGGAACCGAACAGCGTGCTGGTTACCCCTTCGGGCCACTGCAGCGAGGCCCCCAGGCGCAAGCCTCGTGCGCGGTAGGCGTTGACCCGTTCCGGCGCCTGGCTGTCGATCACATCGGCGCCGGTGAACACGGTCCAGCGGCCTCCCAGGCGCTGGAACCACGTCAGTGAGAGGCTGCGCTGCTGGCCGTCATAGTTGAGCGCGTAGGGCCGTTGGCGGTAACGCAGGGCCTTCCAGTCCGCTTCCAGTTTCAGCATCGCGCGCGGCGTGCTGCTCCAGCTCCACTCGCCATGCACGCCCCAGGCACCGGACAGTGCATGGTTGCCCAGCGCGTAGTAGTCAAACGAGGGTGCGAGCACCACGTTGTGGCGTGCGCTGCGGTAGCCATAACCGGCCTGCAGCGAAGCATTGAGTTCGTTGTAGGGCGACAGGGTGCGCCAGCTCTGGCCGAAGGCCAGTGCACGCACATACAGGCCATGGTGGCCGCGCAATGCGATCCGGCGGGTGGCGGAGGCTTCCATGTCCAGGCCGGTGGCATGGATCGCTTCGGGCAGAACCCGGCTGATCAGGCAGATGCCCGATACGTGCAGCCACAGGCAGGTCTGGCTGGCGGAGGTGCGGTTGACGTTGTCGGTCCAGGAGGGACCGAATGCCACCGTGGCATTCCAGCGACGGCGTTGACGCAGTGCCTTGCCGAAGGCGGCGACCGTTTCACGCACGCCTTCGGTCTTGGGATCCGTGGCGTCCAGCGAGGCGGCGATGGTGGTGAACAGCGCCTCGGATTCGCGGTCCTGCTGGTCTTCGAACAAGGTACGCGCCAGTTCCAGTTGGGCTGGCAGGAAACCTGGCTGCAGGGCGAGCAGGGCGCGGAACTCGCTGGCAGCCTGGCCATGGCGGCCTTGGACGCGCGCCAGGCTGCCCTGTGCGTAGTGCTGCAGCAGCGGGTCGCGGCCTTCCAGTTGCAGGTATTCGGCGAGGAAATGCGCGGCCAGCCCCCATTGTTGCTGCTGCAGGGCCACGTAGAGTGCGCGGCCGACATCGTCCACCGTGTGGTGGATGGTGTAGGTCTGGCCGTCGATGGTCAGGGTGGGGCGTTGGCCTGCTTCGGCCGTGGCCTGCTGGTCCTCCAGCAGTTCCTGCTCGCGCGCGGCGGCCTGCTGGTCGATACGCTGCTGCAGAAGCCGGCGCAGGTCGGCAGGGTCCTGTGCATGCGCCAAAGGCGCAGACAGTGCGACGAGGGCCATCATCGCCAACAGGAAACAACAACCCAACCGGCGTCCACGGTTGGCCACGAAACAAGGGTACATGCGATGCCCAGGTTGGATGGCAAGGACTGGCTGACGCTGGCTTGTCCTTGCCCGGTTTCAGTTCAACTCGGTGTACGTGTGGAATGCCGCGGATGCATCAGTTCTTGGTGCCGCCCCAGGCGATGTTCATGGACGGGTCACCGAAATCGACGATGCCGGCCACGGCCGAAGCGCCTGCGCCGAAGAAATCACCGGTGACAGTGCCGGTGGCGATCACGAAGTTGCCGGGGATGACCCACTGGCCGGCGTTGGCAGCGTCGAAGTGGCCTTCCGAGTTGAAGGCGATCTGGCTGCTGGCGGTGCCCAGGCGGATCAGCGTCGCACCGATGCTCATGTCGCCATGGAAGGTACGCGCGCTGAAGTTGGCGGTGAGGCTGCCGGTCAGGTTGGTGTTGGCACCGTACTGGTGCACACCGGTCAGCGTGTAGCCCACGGCGGTACCCACGGCCGGGGTGTAGCCGTCCTTGTCACCCGCGTAATAGACCTGGCGATCCTGGTAGGTCGGGCTGCCGGTGTTGCCGTTCCTGGACCACTCACCGAACCAGACGTCGCCGCTACCGACCTTGACGAAGCTGAAACTGCCCATGCCATTGTGGGCCGGATTGTTCGGATCGTTCGGGTTGCCCGGGGTAACTGGATCGTGCAGGCGGTAAGCGGTCATGCCAGCGCCCAGCGCGGTGGCAGCGCTGGACGGGGCGAGGCCCTGGAAGTCCACCTTCAGGCCGCCGGCGTAGTCGGAGATGCCGATGCCGGCCTTGCCGGCGGTGTGCGGACCGAACGGTACCTGGGAGGCGCCGACTTCGATTTTCTTGGCGGCGGTACTGCCGGTCTGGGTGCCGACGATGGTGGCGGCCGAAGCGCTGCCGGCGGCGGCCACGGCAGCCAGTGCCAGGGCCAGCGAGGTGATGCGATGCGTCTTTTCCATGGGTGTCCCCTTGAGGATGGTGGGAATGAAACGACGGTGATGGCTCCTTGGGTGTTGCGGCCACGGCGTCCTTGCCGCGGCCCTGCAGGGGTCAGAAGCGGGCGGTGAGGCTGAGCTTCAACGTGCGGCCCGGTGCCGGCAGCAGCGAGCGGGTGGCCGGGTCGGCGTAGTAGCGGTTGCCCAGGTTGCTGCCGACCAGTTCCAGTTGCAGCGCGTCGTTGATGCGGTAGCTCGCGTAGGCATCGAACAGCAGCGTGGTGCCCCACGAGAACGGCACGTTGAACACGGCCAGGTTCTGGTTGGTGGTCTCGATGAAGTCGAGGTAATCCTGGTTCTGCTTGCGGCGCTGGTAATAGGTCACGCGCGTGCCCAGTTCCAGGCGACGGTCGACGAAGCGTCCGCCGAGGCTCCAGTTGGCCGACAGCGCCGGGATTGCCTGGGTCAGCAGCCAGCTGCCGAGGAAGCCTTCGTCCACGCAGTCAGGCGTGCTGGTGACGTTGGGGTCGATGGTGATGGCGGTGTGCTCGTCGCACACCCGGTTCTTGAGGATCTTCGCAACCGCCAGGTCGGTGAACAGCCGGCCGTTGTCGAACCGGGCCTGCAGTTCGACGCCCTGCACGGTCTGCTTGTCGATGTTGCTGAAAAGGAAGTTGTTGTCGCGCTCGATCAGGTCATTGGTGCGGCGGTGGTACCAGGTCAGCTTGGCGTCGGCCACGGTATCGGCGGCGAACAGGTGGCCCAGTTCGTGTACGTAGCCGAGCTCGTAGCTGTAGACGTGTTCCGGCTTGAGGTTGTTGAAGGGGTTGATGCTGGCGCCGAAGGCGATCACGCTTTCGAACATGCTCGGGTAGCGCTTGAGCTCGTTGTAGCTGGCGTAAAGGCGGCTGTAGTCGCTCAGGAACGCGGTGGCGGTGAACGAGGGGGCCCAGCCGCGATCGCTGCGCTTGCCGGCCGTGGCGTAGGCCGAAGCGATCGGGTTGGCCGTGCGTCCGACGTTGCAGCCCCTCGATTCCAGCAGATCGGCGATGCCATCCAGGGCGCCATTGGTGCACGGGTTGTCGGCGCGATGGAAGCGACCATCGGCGTCGGCCAACCAGGGCAGCGACTGCTCGCGGGCGTAGCTGTCCATCTTGGAGGCGATGTGGTCGGCCAGGCTGATGCCCGGCGTCACCCCGAGGATTGAACAGTAAAAGGAAAACATCTGGCACGCCTGCCAGCTGTTTGTGCTGTTGGCCTCGCCTCGCGCACGGTCTTCAGCGGAAAGTGTGTAGTAGGTCGCCTTGTAACCCGACACCGAGGCCAGGAACGTATCGGGATGGGCGGCCAGGAAATCATCCTGTGCCCAATAGGCGGAGTAGCGCGCGCCGATGTTGAACTTGAGGAAATCCACCGGTCGCCATTCAAAGGACACGTTGGCATTCCACTCTTCGCGGCGGCCGGAGCGGGGTAGCATGCGCCAAGCCGCCGACGGGCCGAGGTAGTCGTCATGCGAGCGCTGCTTTTCGTGCTGGAAATCGCCGCCGACGGTCAGGTCCAGCGTGTCATGCAGGACAAAGCGGTTGCTGAGGGTGATGCCGTTGCGGGAATTGGTGGAATCGTCCAGCGCGCCATTGAGGATGATCGGCTGGGTGACCGTGTTCCAGTAATTGGGATAGCTGCCCGCGGTGTTGGACCGGCTGTCGCTGTTGGTGCGCCAGGCATTGGCATACAGGTCCAGCCAGCGGTTGCCCTGCGGCTGCCACTTGTATTCCAGGTTGTAGGCAGTGGAATCAACGTGGCTCAGCGGCCATTGCGGCAGGCCCAGGGCGGTACGGGTGATCCGCGAGGGCATGATCTCGCCGTGGGTGGAGCGGGTATCGCGGAAACCGAACTGCAGCACCTGGTCGTCGGCCGGGGTCCAGGTGGCCTTGAACAGCCACGACGTCATGCGGCTGGAGGTATTGGTCACTTCGTCGCCCGGGTGCAGGCGCTGGGCCAGCGTGGTGATGTAATCGCCCGCTGCCGTGCCGTCGGCATCCTGGTCGTAGTAACCCGCGTTGTTGCTGCCAGCAAAATAGTTGCCGCGATCGCGGTACGCATAGGCACCCATCAGGCTCAGCTGGTCGCCCTTCCAGCCCATCGCCAGGCGGTAGGCCACATCGCCACCGTCGAGCATGTTGTTGCTGCCGCCACCGGTGCGCGGCTGAACCCGCAGGGTGGGGTCGGAGGCGACGTTCCCGGCGGCCAGCTCGGGAACGTCGGCGATGTTCTGGCCGGTATACAGGCGACCGGGCAGGCGCGGCGAGGTCGCATTGCTGCTGCCTTCGGCTTTGAATTCGGCGCCGAAACGCTCACCGTCAGCGACGATGTCATCCACGTCCAGGGTCCGGATCACCACGGCGCCGCCAACCCCGCTGCTGACATTGCGGATCATCGTCGGACCCTTGAAGATCTGCAGGCCGCCGATCAGGGTGGGGTCGATGTAATTGCGGTTGGCGATGCCGTTGTAACCGCGCCAGGCGGTGGTGGCCTGTTCGGTGCCGTCGATGGTGACCGGCACGCGGCCCGGGCCCTGCAGCCCGCGGATGTTCACGTCCAGCGCGCCGCTGTTGCGCGCATCGCCACTGAACACGCCCGCCACGCCATTGAGCAGGTCGGAAGGCGTGGTGCCCTTGTAACGCTCCACTTCGGCACGGCCGAGGTAGGCGGTGGACGCGTCCAGATAGTAGACGTCGTCGTGACCCTGCACGTCGCGTTGCGCGCCGGTGGCGTCCTCGGGGCGCTGACCCGCCACGGTGAGGGTATCCAGCACCACCGGACCGCCATTGGCGCCAGCCGCTGCGCGCGAAACCACCGCGATGCCTGGTTCGCGCCAATGCCAGTCCAGGCCGGAGCCGGCGAGCAGGCGCGTGAGCGCCTGTTCCACGCTGAAACGTCCGGCCAGGCGCGGGCCCTGCAGCGCAGCCACTTCGTTGGAGGCAAAGAGGATGCGGACGCCAGCCTGGTCGGCGAGGCGGGTCAGCGCGGTATCCAGCGGCTGGGCCACGATATCGAAGCTGCGCTGCTGGCTGTCGGTGGTGGCGGACGGCGGCGCGGACTGCGCCATCGCCGGCGCGGACAGCCCGACAGCGATGCTGGCGGCGAGCAGGGTGGGGAGGCACAGGCGGGGCAGGCGGACAGGGCGATGGGCGGTGGCAGTCATGGGGTCCAATGGATGCGAATGAATCTCATTGGTGTAGACGAAGCCATGCGTTGAAACTTGCACCACCGATCAACGATCGGATGCAGGTTGGCCTGCGTCCCGGGGACACTGGGCTATGATGTGGAAACCAGCCAGCGCCTCCGCCAGCCGACTCCGTTGCGTACGAACGCCGCCCGAGCCTGCCCATGCCGCGCCCTGCTTCCAGCCTCATCGCCACCTTCCTTGGCCTGTATGACGAGTTGTCGCGCCACCTGAGGCGCCGCACCGGCAGCGCCGAGCGCGCCGAAGATGTGCTGCAGGACACCTACCTGCGGCTGCGCGAAACCGAGTCGCGGCACAGCCAGGACGTGCTCGATGGGCGGGCCTACATCTACCGCGTCGCGGGAAACCTGGCGGTGGACACCGCCCGTCGCGAGCGTCGCGGGGGTGGCAGCGAAGGGGAGCCGACCGAGGAATTGGTGGACCCGCAGCCCGGCCCTGAACGCCGCGCCGAAGCACAGGGGCGCCTGCAACGGCTGGATGCGGCCTTGGCGGAATTACCGGCCAATGTCCGCCTGAGCCTGTTGCTGTTCCGCGTCGATGGCCTGTCCCATGCACAGATCGCCAGGCGGCTGGGCGTATCTGAAAGCATGGTGGCCAAGTACCTGGCCCGTGCTCTGCGCCACTGCCGCGACCGCCTGGAGCCACGCTGAGGCGTGCCTGTTCTGTTCATGGCGCTGCAAGTCCGGGGCGCCGGGTTCGTCTTACTCTATGGGGACCCCGCGCCCGCGGGCGATGTCTCCTCACCTTCCTGTCACCGCGCAGCCCACCGCCACGCCTGAATGTTCGATCGATTCCTCAAACGAAACCGTGCCCTGGATGACGAAGCCATCGAACGGGTCATCCAACTGGGCAGGGAGCCCACCGCCACGATGCTGGCGGCGATGGAAGCGTGGTGCACACGCTCGCCGGCGCATGCCGAGGCGGTGCGGCGCGCACGCCGACTGCTGGAAGACATCGGCCGTACCGAATCGGCGCAGGAGCACGCAGCTTGGACGCGGGCGCTGGCCCCGCAGCCCGGCGCGCCACGGCTGACCCGCCGTCGGCTGCTGGCAGGAGGTGCCGCGGCGGCCAGTGTGGCCGCACTGGGCGGGGTGGCGAGCAGCGGGATGCTGTTCGGCCCGCCGGCCGGCTGGCTGGCCGATCAGTCCACTGCTGTCGGCCAGCGCCGCCGGGTGGTGCTGCCGGATGGCTCGTGGGCCTGGCTCAACACCGCCAGTGCATTGTCGCTGGCTTACACCGCACAGCATCGCCGGGTCAACGTGGATGCAGGCGAGGTGCTGTTCGAGGTCGCCGAGGACGTCAGCCGACCGTTCCAGGCGGGCTGGGCCGACGGCTGGGCCCGCACCGGGGGCGGCAGCTTCCTGTTGCGCCGTGAGGCCGGACATGCGGTGCTGGCGGCCTTGTCGGCGACGGTGGCGCTGCGCTGTGCCGCCGGCGAGCTGGTCTTGCAGCCCGGCCAGCGCGTGGCCTTTTCCGCCGAGGTGATGGGGGGCGTGGAAACGGCCGATGTCGAAGCACTGGCCGCATGGACGCGCAACAAGCTCATCTTCAACCGCCAACCGGTCGCTGCGATTGCCGCCGAGCTGCAACGGTACAGCCGGGCGCGCATCGTGGTCATGGGGCCGGCGCTGCGGACCCTGCAGCTCAGCGGGGTATTCGCGCTGGATGAGCCGGCGGCCCTGCTGCGCAGCGTCGCGGACCTGGCCGGTGCGCAATTGCTGGAACTGCCGATGCTGTACATCCTGCGCTGAGCCCCTGTTGCGGTGCGGCACGGCCGGCGTACAATCCGCGCAGGCCAGTCCGCCTGCCGTAACCCGTCCACCGTCGTCGTCTCGGCCACTGCTGCTGCCGATGCCTGCACGGTGGCGTCGCTACCCCCGCGAACCCCTGCCAGGACCCACGTGTCCGCTGTCTTCGAGCGCCTTTTGGAGTGTTCGAGGGCGTCGCCTGCGCGTGTGCTTTTCAACCGTTCGTTCGATGACTGCGTCAGCCCATGTACGGCCTCCGCGCGCCCCGCGCCTTCAACCCCCTGCACCTGCCCACGGTGATCGGCGCCAGCGCCGTCGTACTGTGGAGTCCCACCCTGGGGCTGTTGCGATCCATCAGTGAAATCTTCGGTGCGGTCGGCGGCGCGGCACTGATCTTCACCGCCGCCGCGATCTTTGCGTCGTTGATGCTGGGCATGCCGAGGCCTTCGGCGCTGCCGCGACGCTATCTGCTGATCGGCGGCGGTCTGTTCATCGGCACCGAGGTGTCGTTGGCGCTGGCCATCGGCATGGCGCACGACCGCAGCCAGTCCCTGCAGTTGGTGATGATCAACTACCTGTGGCCGTGCCTGACGGTGCTGTTGGCGGTGGTCAGCGGCCAGCAGCGCGCACGCTGGCTGCTGCTGCCGGCCAGCGTGCTGTGCCTGGCCGGCGTGGCACTGGTGGTGGTCGGCGATCAGGCCGGCCACCCGTTGCAGGTGCTGGGCAACCTGCGCCGCAATCCACCGGCCTACCTGTTGGCTTTGGTTGCGGCCTGCATGTGGGCCACCTATTCGCTGGTGACCAAGCGCATTGGCGGCACCCGCAATGCGGTGCCTCTGTTCATGGCCGGCACTGCCGGCGTGCTGTGGTTGAAGTACCTGTTGGCGGGCGCGCCGACCCTGCCGTTGCATTGGGGCGGACTGGCCCAGGTAGCGGTGTTCGGCCTGCTGACCGCCACGGCGTACAGTTGCTGGAACCATGGCCTGCAGCACGGCAACGTGACCTCGATGGCGATCATCAGCTACTTCGCGCCGGTGCTCTCGGTGGCCTGGAGCTGTGTGTGGCTGTCGCTGCAACCGGGGCCTGGATTCTTCCGTGGCGTGGTGCTGGTGACCATCGGGTCGTTGCTGTGCTGGTGGGCGACGCGGGGACCTGCTCCGGTGCCGGCCCGGCATGCACGCCGGTTGTGAGCACGGCGCGGGCATTCCGGCGGATCGGTCAGCCCAGCGAGCTGTATCGGCCGTCCTGTGACTGATGAGGAGAGGCCCTCCATTGGGCTGAAACTCCTGCACCTACGGGTTGGCCAGCAGGGACTCGGCAGTTGCAGGCGCCATGCGCCAGCCTCTTGCTGCGCTGCATGATGCGTCGGATTTATGACACTGTTACCGTTCGTGGCCACCGGTGTCATGTCTGGAACGACACCTCCCCCGCCACACATGCCAGAGAACGGAAGGGAATTCATGAAGTGCAGGCTCACCCGTAAAAAGACACCGGTTACCATCCTCAGCCTCGCCGTGCTGGCTGCGCTCTACAGCGCCCCGGTGTTGGCCCAGGATGCGGCAGCGGCCGGTGAAGGCAGCACCACCGATCTGGACGCGGTCACCGTGACCGGCTACCGCGCCAGCGTGGAAAAAGCGCTGGACATCAAGCGCTCGGAAAAAGGCATGGTCGACGCCATCGTGGCCGAAGACATCGCCAACTTCCCGGACCTCAATCTGGCCGAGTCGCTGCAGCGCATTCCGGGCGTCACCATCACCCGCGACGCCGGCGAAGGACGCAACATCTCCGTGCGCGGACTGGGGCCGGATTTCACCCGTGTACGCATCAATGGTCTGGAAGCGCTGACCACCGTGGGCGGCTCGGACCAGAGCGGTGGTACCAACCGCGGCCGCGGCTTCGACTTCAACGTGTTCGCTTCGGACCTGTTTTCGCAGTTGATCGTGCGCAAGACCGCCTCGGCCGACGTGGAAGAGGGCTCGCTGGGCGCCACCGTGGACCTGCGCACCGCGCGGCCGTTCGATTACGATGGCTTTACCTTCGCCGCCAGCGGCCAGGGCAGTTTCAACGATCTCTCTGAAAAGGCCAGTCCGCGCGCTGCAGCGCTGGTCGCCAACACGTTTGCCGATGGCACCTTCGGTGCGTTGCTGTCGGTGGCCTATTCCGAGCGCAAGGTGCGCGAAGAGGGCAGCAACACCGGCCGCTGGTACAGCGCCACCAGCAACGGCGGCTTCAGCGCCAGCTCGCCGTTCAGCGCGGGCCTGGCCGACGGTGTATGGCATCCGTACTTCCCGCGCTACACCCTGCTGGAACACGACCAGAAGCGTCTGGGCGTGACCGCAGCTCTGCAGTGGAAGCCCAGCGACCGCACCGAGTTCGCGCTGGATGCGCTGTATTCGAAGATCGACACCACGCGCATGGAGAACTACATCGAGGCGATCTCCTTCGCCTATGCCGCGCAGAAGAACAACATGGTGCTCAAGGACGGCTATATCGATCCGCAGTCCGGCGCGCTGCTGTATGGCGTGTTCGACGGCGCCGGGGTGCGCTCGGAGCAGCGTCGCGATGACTGGAACACCGAGTTCAAGCAGGTGTCGTTGAGCGGCGAACACCGTTTCAACGATGCCTTCAAGATGAACCTGCTGGTCGGCCATTCCAGCTCTGAGCATGCCAATCCCGTGCAGACCACGGTGATCATGGACAAGAACAACGTGTCCGGCTACAGCTACGATTTCCGCAACAGCAGCACCCATCCGGTGTTCAACTACGGCATCGATCCGACCGATCCCAACGGCTGGACGCTGGCCGAAGTGCGCCTGCGCCCACAGTACGCCACCAACAAGTTCGACACCGGTGCGCTGGATTTCACTTGGAACTTCGGGCCTTCGTTCACCTTGAAGGGTGGCCTGCTGGCCAAGGATTACAGCTTTGAAACCACCGAGTACCGTCGCCAGAGCGAAACTGTCGTGCCGGCCTTTGCCAATGGCAGCCGCATCATCCCGGCCGAGCTGACCGGGCTGGCCAGCCTCGGCGGGGTCGCCGGCTCGCCGGGCAGCTGGGCGGTGCCGGACCTGGCTGCCTTGTCCGAGCTGTTGGGTATCTACAGTGGCCAGGGCATCTACCAGTTGTACGAGCGCACTGCCACGCGTCGCAGCGTGGAAGAGCGCGATCGCGGCGCGTGGTTGATGGGCGAGTTCGGCTTTGATGTCGGCAACATCCCGGTGTCGGGCAACGTCGGCGTGCGCCGGGTCAAGACCAAGCAGTCGTCCACAGGCTATTCCAGTGTTGATGGCGCGCCGGTGTTGACCACCGTGTCGCGTGATTACACCGACACCCTGCCGTCGCTGAACCTGGTGGCCGAGCTGACCCCGGACCTGTTCCTGCGCTTCGGTGCGGCCAAGGTCATGTCCCGTCCGGGCCTGTCAGCCCTCACCCCGGGCACCAACTTGAGCTTGTCCAGTGGGCATCGCTACGTGAACGGCGGCAATCCGAACCTGGACCCGGTGCGCGCGCGCACCCTGGACCTGGGCCTGGAGTGGTACTTCCAGGAAGGCGCCATGCTGGGCCTGGCTTTGTTCCACAAGGACATCGAGAGCTTCGTGCAGGGCACCAGCACGGTGATGCCGTACACCGCTGGCGGCCTGCCGCTCAGCCTGCTCGATGGCACCGGCGTGTCGCCCAATGAGCTGTTCACCTTCACCCGTCCGCTCAACACCCCGGGCGGTGACCTGAAGGGCGCGGAGTTCAACTACGTGCAGCCTTTCAGCTTCCTGCCAGGTCGCTGGAGCAACCTGGGCCTGCAGTTGAACTACACCTGGGTGGACTCGCAGATCCAGTACCTGACCGCTACCGGCGCAGCCTCGTTGAAGACCGACCTGACCGGCCTGTCCAAGAACTCCTACAACAGCACGCTGTTCTATGAGGGCGAGCAGCTGGGTGCGCGCATCTCTTACACCCACCGCGATGGCTACTACACCCAGGTGCCGGCCAGCGTGGCAGGCTTCAGCTTCCACGGCATGGACGCGGTGGACACGGTAGATGCGTCCATCAGCTGGAAGATCGATGAAAAGCTGGAAATCAGCCTGGAAGCGATCAACCTGACCAACGAAAGCAGCAACGAATGGGTGGGCACCAGCGCCTGGAAGCTGCCGCTCACCTACACCCAGACCGGTCGCGAATACCTGATCGGCCTGCGTTACAAGTTCTGATGTCCCCGGGCGGGTGGGCCAATGGCCCGCCCGCCAACTTTCTTCTGCAGGAAGCGCCATGACCCCGATTGCACGAGCCCTCCGTTTCCTTCCCGCGCGCTGGCTGGGCGCTGCCCTGGTGCTGCTGGCGTTGCCGGCCGCAGCGCGTGACTGGGTGGTGGCCGCCGACGGTAGCGGTGACTACCGCAGCGTGCAGGCGGCCATTGATGCGGTTCCCGATGGCAACCCACAGCGGCAGGTGATCGTGCTGCGGGAAGGCCTGTATCGTGGCGTGGTCAAAGTCCCCAAGGAAAAGCCGCGCATCACCCTGCGCGGTGCCGCCGCCGGTGCCTCCATCATCAGCTGGAACAACTACGCCGACCTGGTCGACCCGGCCACGGGCAAGCCGATGCGCACCAGTGGCTCGGCCACGCTGTACGTGTATGGCGACGAGTTCATCGCCGAAGACCTGACCATCGAAAACACTGCCGGCAATGTCGGTCAGGCGCTGGCCTTGTATGCCGCGCCGCCCCGCGGTGGTTTCCGCAACGTGCGCCTGCTTGGCAACCAGGACACGCTGTACACGCACGAAGGCAGCGTACTGCACTTCAAGGACTGCTACATCGAAGGCACGGTGGACTTCATCTTCGGCGCCGCCACCGCCTTGTTCGATGACTGCACCATCGTTTCCAAGGGAAAGCTGGGTTGGGTCACCGCCGCCTCCACGGTGGAGGGCCAGCGCTTCGGTTATGTGTTCCGGCGCGCGCTGCTGCGTGGCGAGGGCACGGCGACCACCTATCTCGGGCGGCCCTGGCGGCCCTTCGCGCGCACGGTGTTCCTGCAGTCCAACCTCGGCCCGCATATCGTCCAGGCCGGCTGGCACAACTGGGACAAACCCGATGCCGAGGCGACCACCTATTACGGTGAGTTCGGCAGCACCGGTCCAGGGGCTTCGCCGGAAGAGCGGGTGTCCTGGTCGCACCATCTGTCGGGCGATGAAGCGGCGCAGTACACCACCGAGGCCATCCTCGGCCAGTGGCGGCCGTTTCCCTGAACGATTGCCGTTGTCAGCATCGATCCATCGATGATTCTGGTACGGCAAACGGCGCTGTTCAGCAACGGTTTTTCCGCAGGTGCGATGCTCTGGACAGGGTTGTCCGATTCATCGGGTAACCGCTTCCAACACCACAGGGACGCTGTGGTCCGCCCCGTGATGGGGCTGACGACAGCGCGGCAATTCGACGTCAGTCACGTGTATCAGGAAACAAGCATGAACGTCCGTGAGCTTCTGCAATCGAAGAACCAGACCGTCATCACCATCGACAGCGATGACACCATCAGCTCGGCCGCACACAAGATGAGCCAGCACCGTATTGCCGCGCTGGTGGTTACGCGCGAGGGCGTGCCCGTCAGCCTCGTGTCCGAGCAGGACATCGTCCGCTGCGTGGCCGAGGATGGACCGCTGGCAGGGCGTCGCGTGTTGGCGACGCTGCCGAGCACTGGTTTGGAAGGGATCAGTGCCGATGCGACCTTGAAGCAGGCCATGGCGCTGATGACTTACTCGCGCCACCGCCACCTGATGGTGACCGAAGGCCACCAGTTGTTGGGGATCCTCAGCCTGGGCGATATCGTCAAGAGCGTGCTCAGCGAGCTGGAGTTGGAAAAGGCCGTGCTGCAGGACATCTACATGGCCGCGCACTGAAGCGGCGCGCTGCCGTTGCAGCAGCGGTGCGTGCTTCCCACGTGCCGCTGCCACCGTCCGTGCCGGCCCGTTTCAGGGGTGCGCGTCAAACCAGGCCAGGATGCGCTGCGGCGAACTGGCAAACCAGGCATGCCGTCCCAGTGATTCGGTGTAGAGGCTGCTCTCGATCCCCTGGTCCTGCAGCCGGGTGTAATAAAGATTCATCGTCCACCACGGCACCACTGCATCGATGAAGCCATGCAGGAACAGCGTTGGCGGGTGGTCGGCGGGCAGGATCGACGGCACGCTGCATGCCGGCCCTCCGCAGGTGGCGTAGGAGCCGGACTGGATGGCCAGCGCACGGAACTCACCGGGGAAGGAGACCGCCATCCGGCTCGTGTTGTAACCGCCGCTGGAAATGCCCGTGGCATAGCGTCGCTGGGCGTCCAGGGGCCCGAACTGACCGGCAGCGATGGCATCGAACACATTGCCGAGGAAGTCGTAATCGGTACCCAGTTCCCAGGCATTGCGCAGCCCGGGCAGGTTGGTCTGCCAGGCCAGGTCGGCCGGGGCTGCCGGCGCCACCACCGCATAGCCGTTGTCCAGCAGCGCCTGCACCAGCTTGCCTTCGTAGTAACCACCGAAGGGCAGGCGATCGTCATAGTCGAAATCTTCCAAGGCAAAGAACGAGCCCTGGTAGATCAGCACCACCGGCCAACCGGCCGCTGGCGGCGTGCCGACCGGGGTCTGGTAGATCACCCGGCGTTGGCCGACGATGCCCGAATCCACCCAGGCGGTCTGGTGGCTGCAGGTAACCCGGGCTGGACTGAACAGGCCGCCAGGGGTGTCCTGGCAACGCGACTGGGCCGCTGCCCACAGCGGCAGGAGGGCACTGAAGACCAAGGCCAGGTGCAGGGCGGGGCGGAACAGGCGCATCGGACATCCTTGTGCGTGGGAAGCGGGCGGGGCAGCGCCATGACGCTGCAGCGATCAGCTTTCGGGCGGTGCCTGGAAACGTACCTGCACGGCGTCGGCGCTGTAGTCGGCCGGGCCGTGGTAAACCACTTCGATGTTGTTGCCATCCGGATCGATGACGAACGCGGCGTAATAGTTCGGGTGGTAGGCGCGCAGTCCCGGCGCGCCGTTGTCGTGGCCGCCGGCAGCGATCGCCTGCACGTGGAAGGCGTCCACCGTGGCCCGGTCGCGTGCCTGGAAGGCGAGGTGGTGGCGGCCGGTGAGCTGGCCCAGGGTGGCCTCGCTGTCTGCGGTGGAGACGAAGAGTTCGTCGGCCCAGAAGTAGTTGTCGCCTTCGCCGCCGATCGGAATGCCGAGCGTGTCCAGCACCGCCTGGTAGAAGCGGCGGCTGTCGGCCAGGTCGCGGACGACCAGCTGCAGGTGATCGATCAGGCGACCGCGATGCAGTTCCATCGTTTCCATCGGCCTTCCTCGAACAGGGGGACGGAAGCCGATTCTGACCCATCCAGCGTCAAAAGCGGCTTAACATTCCGCGCCCCCGCGCGGTCAGCGGTTGGCGATGATTTCCACCCAGTAGCCGTCCGGGTCCTTGATGAAGGCCAGGTGCTTCATGCGGCCGTCTTCCAGGCGTTTCTGGTAAGGCACCTGCAGGGCATCGAAGCGCTGGCACGCGGCCTGGATATCCGGCACCGACACACAGATATGACCGAAGCCACGCGGGTCGCTGTTGCCATCGTGGTACACCGGGCCCTGCTGGCTTTCCGTGCCGTGGTTGTGGGTCAGTTCCAGCACGCCGGCGAGGCCGGCCAGCCACAGTCGGCGCTGGGCATCGTCCTCTGGAATGCTGGCACCGGCCGGCACGTAGGCGAGGAAGTACAGGCTGAACGCGGCTTCCGGGAAATCACGCTTGTCCAGCAGCTGGTACCCCAGCACGCGGGTATAGAAATCCAGCGAGGCGGTGATGTCCTTCACCCGCAGCATGGTGTGGTTGAACACGAAGCCGTTGGTTTCGGCGGGGACGGTGGCGCTGACGCCGGGAACGTCACGCAGGGCAGCCAAGGTCATGGGAGTCCTTCAGTTACAGAGGGGCGCGGGGCCGGATGATGGATTGTAAAGGCGGAATCCTGGCGATAGGCGTCGTAGAATGACTGCAACGCACTGTCCCGCCCTGACACTTCCTGGCCATGTCACAACGTGAATGGGTGGCTGCTGCCATCCGCAAGATCGAAGCAGACTTCAACCGTTCTGCCGACACCCACCTGATCCCGCTGGAATTGCCGGGTTTTGCGGGCATCGAGGTTTATCTGAAGGATGAGTCCAGCCATCCTACCGGCAGCCTGAAGCACCGCCTCGCGCGCTCGCTGTTCCTGTATGCGCTGGCCAATGGCTGGCTGCGCCAGGGGCGCCCGGTGATCGAGGCGTCCAGTGGTTCCACCGCCGTGTCCGAAGCCTACTTCGCCCGTCTGCTGGGCCTGCCGTTCGTCGCGGTCATTCCGGCCAGTACCTCGCCGGAGAAGATCGCCGCGATCGAATTCCACGGCGGCCGTTGCCACCTGGTGGAACGGGCCTGTGACCTGAACTGCGAATCCGAGCGGCTGGCGCATGAAACCGGTGGCCACTTCATGGACCAGTTCACCTATGCCGAGCGGGCCACCGACTGGCGGGCAAACAACAACATCGCCGAATCCATCTTCAAGCAGATGGGCGAAGAGCCCAGTCCAATCCCGGAATGGATTGTCTGCAGCCCGGGTACCGGTGGTACCGCCGCCACGCTCGGGCGCTACGTCAGCTACCGTCGGCACGCTACCCGCATCCTCTGCGCGGACCCGGAAGTGTCGGTGTTCCATGCCGGCTACGAAGCCGCCATCGCCGGCCGGCCGTGGCGTGACCTGACCTGCAGTGGCGGCTCGCGGGTAGAGGGCATCGGGCGCCCGCGGGTGGAAGCCAGTTTCATTCCCACCAGCGTCGATGCCATGGTCAAAGTGCCTGATGCACTGAGTCTGGCGGCCATGCGCCATGTCAGCCGGCAGCTGGGTCGCCGCGTCGGCGGCTCCACCGGTACCAACTTCATCGGTGTGCTGCAGGCTGCCCAGTGGATGCGCGCCGCCGGCCGCAGCGGCAGCATCGTCAGCATCCTGTGTGACAGCGGTGAGCGCTACGCCCACAGCTATTACAACCCCGATTGGTACGTCCAGCAGGGCATCGACACCGTGCAGGCCGATGCCCAGCTGGCCGCCGCCGTGGCCGGGCATGGCCTGCCGGCACTGCCCAGCTGCAGCCTGGAGCCGATCTGAGCGCAGCCGGTTGGCGCGTTCCATGAGCGGCCGGCGTCGCGCGCCCTTGTATCCCGGCGCCGGCAATGCCATATCAACGGCATTGCCGCTGCCTGCGGCGCGTATCGGAGACTGCCGTGCCCCTCGCCAACCCCTTGCTGGATCTGTCCGGACTGCCCCGCTTCGACCAGATCCGCGCTGAACATGTCGGGCCGGCCATCGACGTGCTGCTGGCCGAGGCCGAGGCCGCGGTCGCACAGGCCGAGCAGGTGCAGCCGGTCAGCTGGAACAGCTTCGTGGTGCCTTTGGACGATGCCACTGAACGCCTGTGGCGGGCGTGGGGCCAGGTGAGCCACCTGCAGGCCGTGGTCAATACGCCGGAACTGCGTGCGGCCTACAACGAGAACCTGCCGCGCGTCACCCGGTTTGCCAGCCAGTTGGCGCAGAACCTGGCACTGTTCAGCCAGTACCGCGCGCTGGCCGATGGCCCGCAGGCACAGACCTTCGACGAGGCCCAGCGCAAGGTGCTGGACAACACCCTGCGCGATTTCCGCTTGGGTGGCGCGGAACTTGCGCCCGCCGAGCAGCAGCGCTTCAGCGCGATCAAGGAAGAACTGTCGGCACTGTCGGCCAGGTTCTCGCAGAACGTGCTGGATGCCACCGATGCCTGGTCGTTGTACGTGGACGATGCCCAGCGCCTGGCCGGCCTGCCCGATGACGTGGTGGCCGCACTGCAGGCCGCGGCGCGCAAGGAAGGCAGGGACGGTTACCGGTTGAGCCTGCAGATGCCGTGCTACCTGCCGGTGCAGACCTATGCCGATGACCGCGCACTGCGTGAGCAGCTTTATCAGGCAAGTGCGCAGCGTGCTTCCGAGTTCGGTGATCCGGCGCTGGATAACAGCGCCAACATCGACCGCATCCTGGCCCTGCGCGCTGAACTGGCGGCGTTGTTGGGCTTCGCTTCGTACGCCGAGTATTCGGTCGCCACCAAGATGGCGCAGGATCCAGCGCAGGTGCTGGAATTCCTGCGTGATCTGGCTGCGCGGGCCAAGCCGCATGCGGTGCGCGATCGCGCGGAACTGGAGCAGTTCGCGCAGGACAACCTGGGCCTGCAGCCACTGCAGGCGTGGGACCTGGCCTATACGGCCGACAAGCTGCGGCAGGCCCGTTACAGTTACTCCGAACAGGCAGTGAAGCAGTACTTCACCGAACCGAAGGTCCTGCAAGGCTTGTTTGCCGTCATCCACAGTCTCTACGGCCTGCAGGTCGTCCCGGACCAGGCCCCGGTCTGGCATCCGGACGTGCGCTTCTACCGCCTGCAGGATGCCCGAGGCACCCTGGTCGGCCAGTTCTACCTGGACCTGTACGCCCGTGAGGGCAAGCGCGGTGGGGCGTGGATGGACGATTGCCGCAACCGTCGCGTGCGCGGCGATGGCACTGTGCAGACCCCGCTGGTCTACCTCGTGTGCAATTTCGGCCAGGGCGCCGATGGCCGTCCGGCCACCTTCAGTCATGACGAAGTCACTACCTTGTTCCATGAAATGGGCCATGGCCTGCATCAGCTGCTGACCCGCATCGGTGAGCTGGGCGTAGCCGGCATCAACGGCGTGGAATGGGATGCGGTGGAACTGCCCAGCCAGTTCATGGAGAACTTCTGCTGGGAATGGGACCACCTGCAGGCCATGACCGCACACGTGGAAACGGGTGAGCCGCTACCGCGCGCGCTGTACGAGCGCATGCTGGCCGCACGCAACTACCACAGCGGCATGGCCACCGTGCGCCAGTTGGAGTTCGGATTGTTCGACATGCTGCTGCATGACCGTCGCGAGCAGGCCGCACAAGGCAGCGTGCTGGACCTGCTCGACCGTGTCCGCGCGGAAGTGGCGGTGAACCACCCGCCCGCGTGGAACCGCTTCCCGCACCAGTTCAGCCATATCTTCGCCGGTGGCTACGCTGCCGGTTACTACAGCTACAAGTGGGCCGAAGTGCTCAGCGCCGATGTCTATGCCGCGTTCGAAGAAACGCCTGGCGCCTTGGCGCAGACCGGGGCACGGTTCCGCGACGAAGTGCTGGGCCGTGGTGGAAGCCGCAGTGCAGCCGAGAATTTTGCTGCGTTCCGCGGTCGCGCACCGCAGATCGATGCGCTGCTGCGCCACTCCGGCATGGCGTGATCGGCGGCGCCGGGCATTGCCCGGCGCCACGGGGACCGGTCTCAGGCGTAGATCATCTTCCGGGTCATGCCGCCATCGACAATGAACTCCTGGCCGGTGGTGAAGCCGGAAAGCGAGGACAGCAGGTAGACCGACAGCGCACCGATGTCCTGCGGCTGGCCGACCCGGCCCGCCGGGTGCTGGGCGTGGTCGCTGTCACTCAACCGGGGGGCGTGGCGCCGGTCCGGCGACTGCCAGGCCTCGGTGGCGATCCAGCCGGGGCTGATGCTGTTCACCCGCACCGATGGCCCTGCACTCAGCGCGAGCGCATGGGTGAAGGCCAGCAGGCCTCCCTTCGCGGCGGCATACGCCTCGCTGTGCGCTTCGGACTGGTGCGCGCGGGTGGAGGCGATGTTGATCACCGCGCCGGCACCGCTGGCCGTGAGTGCCGGCAATGCATGCTTGCTGCACAGGAAGGCGCCATGCAGTGAGGACAGCCGACGCTGCCACTCACTCCAATCCATGTCCTGCAGCAACGTGCCATGGGCGCCGGCGATGCCGGCGTTGTTGACCAGCCCATCGATGCGCCCGAAACGCTGCACGGCCGCGGCCATGAAGGCCTGCACGCTGGTTTCGTCGGTGATGTCCAAGGGCTCGAACGCGGCGTCGTCGCCGCGCTGCCATTCCTCCAGGCAGGCCTGGCCGGCTACCGCATCCACATCGCCGATCAGGACCCGGCCGCCGGCGCCCAGCACCGCCTGGGCAATGCCGCGTCCGATGCCATTGGCACCGCCGGTGATCAGCACCACGGCGCCTGCCAGCGGCGTCGCCGACCACGCCTGGATGGGGGGTACCGTGCTCATGACAGGTCGTGCCCGCGCAGGCGGCGCAGCCAGCCTTCCACACCGATGCGGTCCAGGGTTTCGATGTTGCGGGCCACGATCACGTCCGGGTCGGGGAAGGCTTCCACGGCTCGCGCCACGCTGTCTTCGCGCAGCAGGTGCAACGTAGGGTAGGGCGCACGGTTGGTGTAGTTGCTGGCATCGTCGGGAGCGACGCCCTCGAACTGGTACTGCGGATGGAAACTGGCCACCTGCAGGATGCCCTGCAGATCCAGCGCCTCGATCGCCGCATCGGCGTTGTCGAGGAAATCGTTGTAATCGAGGAAGTCCCCCAACACCTGCGGGTGCACGATCAGCGTGGTGTCGATCTGTTCGGCGGGGGTATCGCGGAGCAGGACCAGCTCTTCGGCCAGTTCCTCCACCAGCGCCTCGGGGGTGGTGGCGTCGCTGAGCACCAGCCGCACCTGGTCTTTCACGTAGACGGCCTTGGCGAAGGGGCACAGGTTCAGGCCGATGACAATGCGCTCAAGCCACAGGCGGGTCGCCAGCAGCGGGTCTTCGGCGGGAGTGCCTTCGGCGAGGGGGACAGACAGGGACATGGCGGGCGCGGTGGCTGGCAGCGGGGGGCCATTGTAGGCCGGGCACGGCGGCTGCGTTGTTCACTGTCCAGCGACTGGACACCGGTCAGGGTGGAAATCCCGGCTGATTCAACGGCTTGCGGAAGTTGGTCCGATGGCTGATTGCCCTCGCCAGTGCGCAGGCGTGGAATGGGCGCACGACACAGGAGTACCGGTAATGACGACGAATTCCCCTTGGTTGCCGACTGACCGCTGGTCCGGCGCATTCTTCGACGGTCACTGGCAGCGCGGCGGCCCGCAGCAGCGCGTGGTCGAGCCGGCCACGGGCCAGGCGCTGGGACAGGTAGGCCTGGCCGATGCCGCGC
>DALZLW010000018.1:0-33502 GCA_032007425.1 Stenotrophomonas sp. | reverse complement strand
GCACCAGCCACGCCGCCCAGCCCCCACACGCGCCCCCCAAAAAAAAGCCTCGCCGCTTCCGGCGCACACTCTAAACGGAGTCGCAAACCGAAAAGGGACGCTAACCCGCCAGCACCCGCTGGTAGCACGCGTGCACCACGTCCTCGCCGTACTTGCGCTCCAGGCGACGGATGATGAAGTGCCCGCGCGCCATGTCCTGGTAGTAATCGGTGAACATGGTATTGAGTGCCGCACCGGTCGCCGCGCCGACGATCGGCACCGCCTGCGCCGCGAACTTTTCCGTCACCACCACGCCAAATCGCGCTGCGACCTTTTCCACCAGCTTGGCCAGCAGCTTTCCGGCTTCCTTCGGCGCCACGCCCAACGTCAGGTTGCGACCGGTCACCACCCGCCCGGCCAGTTCGGCCGATAGGTGCCGTACGACGTCGGCCGTAAAACCGCGTGCCAGGTAATAACCCGTTTCGCTGGCGTCGTCACCCGGCGCGTTGCCACCCAAGGCAAACACCTCCAGACAGGCCTGGCGGGTAGCCATATCCGACAGATCAAAACCCTCGCTGCGCGCCACGTCAGCCACGGCGCGCATCATGATCGTTGTGGATACCGGCAACTCAACCAGCAGCGCGGTGAAGCCGAACGCACCACCCACCGCGCCGCTGGCCGCGGCCGCCAGCTTGTGCCAGCGCGTGGACGCCGCCTTGCCTGGCGCATTGTCCATGCTCAGCAATGCGGCCTGCACGGCTTTGAACAAGGCGGCCTGCACCGCGCCATGGATGCGCGAGGAGACCGCTCCCGGCAGGCGGCTTACCGCAAATTCCAACGGCGTGCCCACCATGTTGGCCATGCGTGCGGTGATGGTCGGCGCCTCCAACAGGCTTACGGCCCGTTTCAGGTCGGCCCAGTCGCCGGTGTCGCTGGCAATATCACGGGGCAGCGCGTCCAAGGGTGGTGGCGTGGCCGGCAATGGCAGGGCATCGTTCATGGCCGCGATCATAGACCCGCCGGGTTGAACGGCGGGTAGTGGTCGCGTGAGCGTGGCGCCGGTCAGCCGGAATGACCGCCCAGCACGCCCATGAACTGGCGGTAATGGCGCAATTCGTCGATCGAATCACGAATGTCGCTCAGCGCGGTATGGCTGCTGGTCTTCTTCACCCCGGCCGCCACCGTCGGAGCCCAACGCTTGGCCAGTTCCTTGATCGTGGACACATCCAGATTGCGGTAGTGGAAGTACTTCTCCAGCCGCGGCATCTGCCGATGCAGGAACCGGCGGTCCTGGCAGATGGAATTGCCGCAGATCGGCGACATGCCCGCACCTACCCAATCGGCCAGGAAGGCCACCGTGCGCGCCTCGGCCTGGGCCAGGCTGACCTCGCTGTCCAACACCCGCTGCCACAGGCCCGAACGGGTGTGCTGGTTGCGGTTCCACTCGTCCATGGCTTCCAGCGTGGCCAGCGGATGCGCGATGGCCAGTTCAGGCCCTTCGGCCAGCACGTTCAACTGGCCATCGGTCACCACGGTGGCGATTTCGATGATGGAATCGTTGTCCGTATCCAGACCGGTCATTTCCAGATCGATCCAGATCAGCCGCTCATTGGCCTTGCCACTTTCCGTCATCATCGCGCCTCGTTGCAGGGCCGGCGCTGGGCCGACCGCAGGGAATGGAATGTCCCCCATGATACCGCGCCGTGCTCAGTCCTCTGCCG
This sequence comes from Stenotrophomonas sp., assembly GCA_032007425.1. Lineage (GTDB taxonomy): Bacteria > Pseudomonadota > Gammaproteobacteria > Xanthomonadales > Xanthomonadaceae > Stenotrophomonas. Next base: position 31,802 of record DALZLW010000018.1, on the reverse strand, counting down.
ACGACGGCAAAGGCAGCAGCGGACGGCCACGCTTGGCGCGGAAATAATTGGTCAGCCGCGTGCTGGCTTCGCGTGCCAACACCCCGCCGTGCACCGCGACGCGGTGGTTATGCCGGGCATCACCCAGCAGGTCGAACACACTGCCGCAGGCGCCGGTCTTCGGGTCAGTAGCGGCATATACCAGGCGCCCGACCCGCGCGTGGACCACTGCCATGGCGCACATCGCGCAGGGCTCCAGGGTCACATACAGGGTGCAGTCGATCAGCCGATGGTTGCCCAGCGCCTGGCCGGCATGGCGCATGGCCACGATCTCGGCATGCGCACTGGGATCGTGCTGGGCAATATTGAGGTTCCAGCCCTCGCCCAGCACCTGGCCCTGCGGGCCGATCAGCACCGCACCGACCGGGATCTCATTGAATTCGCGCTGCGCGCGCTCGGCCAGGGCCAGCGCATGGCGCATCCAGCGCTCGTCCTGGTCGTGGACCACGGTACCCTCAGTCACCGTCGCCACCACGCCGCAGGAAGGCCTCGAACGCAGCCAGGGTGGCCTCGCTGACGTGGTGTTCGATGCCCTCGGCATCGCGCCGCGCCGAATCGGCATCCACCCCCAATGCCAGCAGGAAACGCTCCACGGTCTGGTGGCGGGCACGTACTTCGCGCGCCAGTGCTTCGCCTTCCGGGGTCAGGAACACGCCGCGATACGGCCGCTGGATGGCCCAGCCCTCCTTCACCAGCCGCTTGAGGGCCTTGGCCACGGTCGGCTGGGCCACGCCCAGGCGACTGGCGATGTCCACCTGCCGGGCCTCGCGGCCGTCAGCGATGAGATCGGCGATCAGTTCGACGTAGTCTTCCACCAGTTCCGATCGCCGTGCCTCCCGGACCTGGGCAAACCCTTCCGAATGCACCTGGGAATCGGGCAGGACGGCGGGGCGGCGGGACGAGGCAGGCATCAGGACTCCAACGGCCGTGGGCCGGCCTGGTTGCCATTGTACCTGCAGCCACACCACCCCGGCAGCGCAGGCCTGCTACCGCGCTCAGAGAAAGCGCGACTGGCCGTAGACACCCAGGTAATGCCGCACGCTCTGCGTGGCGATGGACAGTGCCCGCGTGGTCATTTCCTCTTCGGTCCACTCCGCCACGCGGAAATGGAAGGTGCCGCGCGCGAACTCGCCGCGCGGTCCCTGCCGATGGAGATGCTCAACGTTCAAGGCGCCGAACTGGGCGATGGTCACCACCCGGTCAAGAATGGTCGAATCGTCGGCAAAATCACAGCCATCGCCGAAACAGACGAAGGGGAAGATCGCTTCGTGCGCCATCGCCGCGCGGAATCCGATGACATTCTTGCCAAGGCGCTCGATCGCGTTGCCCCGCGCCTGCTTGCCCTTGCCTTCAAGGGCGCGCAGGTCGTTGGTGCCCTGGTTCTTTTTCTCGGCGATCAACACCGGAAACAGGCCGCCCTGGCGATCAACCAGCGACAGGATGCCACCGTCGGGGCGGATCGAGGAAGAATCGAACATATGCTGGAAATCAACACCGGGATAGCACTGGCGCAGGCGCTCCACCACTTCGCGCACCTTCCATTCGCCCACATGGTGCAGGGCGATGCCCGGCCATTCCAGCCGCAGCGCCTGCTCGACGCGGCGCACCGCGCGGTCCAGTGCCTTTTCCTGCCGCTTGGAGCGGCTGTTGATCACCATGTCCACGCGCATCGCGCGCAGATCGTCCTTGTCTGCCATTACTGACTGCCTATCGTTTGTCCACCAGGTACAGAAACTCGGTCACGTGGATATCCCGGCCGGCCAGGTTCCGGCTGCCGCGGAACGTGTTGTAACGGGTATCCATCACGCTGACCCGCCCGACGCTTTCCAGCTCCGACACGAAGCGCTCATGGCTGATGAAGCCTTCGGAGTTGTAGGAGATCAGCACGAAACGTGCATCCACCTGCTCCACCGCATCGAACAGCGCTGCCTCGGCCAGCCTGGCCTTGTTGTAATCGGAACGGTTCCAATCCACCGGAATGCCGGACACTTCACTGATCGCCTGAGGCCGCTGGTAGTCGCACAGCAGGTTGAGCATGAAATAGTTGGAACCGTAGGGGTGCTGGTTGTAAGGCGGATCGAAGTACGCCACGTCAACCGCTCCCAGCTCGCGCACCAGCGCATTGGCATCGCGCCGATGCACCTGGGCCTGGCAGGCAAAGCGGCTCAGCACCGGCGCCTGCACCTGGATATCGCGCAGGATCCGCGCCAGCGCATTGCGCCCGGTGCCGCCGAACTGGCCGATGCCTTTGTTGTTCTTGTAGAAGCCTTTGAACACGCCGGAGGTATTGGCATGCATCGAGGCCTGCGCCAGCACCGGCGACAGTACGAACGGCCGCAGCTCCAGCGGGGTATCGGCGAGCACCTGGCAGAACGTATCGAGGAACACCGCATTGCGCCGGGTATAGAACGCGCGCTCGCCGCGCTTGATCGCCTGGTCATCGCGCGGGGCGTACAGTTCTGCAATGAACCCCGGGGCCAGGTTGTCAGCCACCGTACGTTCGACCCGGGCCAGTTCAGCTGCCAGCGCAGGCTGGTCAATATCGGCCAGGTTGGCCTGGTGGCAGCGGTTGGCGACCTCGCTGTAGCGCTCCAGGTCATTGCAATGCAGGACGTCGGCATGCTGCCGGGCCAGCCGCGCCACCACCCCGGAACCGGAAAACAGGTCCAGGAAATCGATCCGCGCCTTCCCCAGTTGCTGCTTGGCGTGGACGATGCCGGTTTCGATGAACGGCAGCAGGCCGCGCTTGTTGCCGATGTAAGTGATGAGCTGGCTGCGCAGGAACGCCTCGTCTTCAAGGGTCGGCGGCGGCGGCGGGTCTTGCACACGGGTCATCCGCCCATTATCCCGTCTTTTGCCGCGCCCGGGGTGCTGCGGCGACATGGTCGTCACGGGCGGCCGGTAACGTCGGAGTTCCATCGACCAGGACATCCCCATGAATCTGTCAGATGAACAGCTGCAGATCCTGCAGCAGATCAGCCTGCAGCAGCCCGTATCGCAACAGGCACTGGACTGGGCCATTGAACAGGAACTGGCCACCCAAGCCGAAGATGGCGACATAGACCTGACCCAGCGCGCGCGCGAACTGTTCGGTGACCGGTTACTGTAGCGGCCGGACCGCCCCTGCCATCTTCCGGCGGCAGCCAACGTCGCACTCACCGCCAGCGCATTACCCTGCTCTCACGCCATCCGCAGCACCTCGCCATGCCGCTACAGAATCAGGAACATGAACGGATCGACGCCACTGAAGCGCTGCAGCTGATGGATCCAGCTGCCGGCGCCTCACTGGACCGCATCACCGCATTGGCCGCATTTGCGTTCAACGCCCCGGTGGCCTTTGTCTCCATTCTCGGCGCGGACACCCAACGCTTCATTTCCCGGACAGGGCTGGAAGTTGCGCAGACCCCGCTGAGCACTTCGATATGCTCCCATGCCATCACCACGCCGGACCAGGTGCTGGTGATCGACGACCTGACCGCCGACCCACGCTTCTGCGACAACCCGCTGGTGACCGGGGCCGAACGCCTGCGTTCCTACGCGGGTGCGCCGCTGGTAACCCGTAACGGGGTGGCCATCGGTGCGCTGTGCGTCATGGACCGTGCGGCCAGGCCAATGAGCACCAGTCAGCAGCAGCATTTACGCACGCTGGCCGACATGCTGGTGAACCAGCTTGAGCAGCGTCGGTCCGCTGGCCGCCTGGATCCAGTGAGCCAGCTGGCCAATCGCCAGCAGTTCCATATCGACTACGCGGCGCTGGTGCAGCGAACCGGTGACGGCGCGCCCTGTGCGGTGCTGCTGGATGTGATGGACGTGCCCATGGCCAACGAGGCAGGCCAGGCCCTGGGCATGCCCCCGCTGGAGGCCATGATCCACCGTACCGGCGTCCGCCTGCGCAACGCGCTTGAAGGGATTGCCGATGTCTACCATGTCGGCGTCAGCCGCTTCGCCTTCCTGTTGCAGCAGCCGTCGGACGTGGCGGTGGAGTCGCTGCTGGAGGAACTGCGGCGGCGGATCACCCGGCCCGTCATCGCCGCCTCGGTCCCCATGGCGCCACAATTCCATGCCGGGGCCTGCAGGATTTCCCTTGCCGAGGATTCCAGCAACGACGTCCTGCGCAAGCTGCTGATCGGCCTGCAAGCGGCGATCCAGGCGCGGCACCCGGTGGCCTGGTACACGAGTAGCCAGGACGAGCGCCTGCGCCGTGGCTACCGGCTGGCCGTGGATGCCGAGCGCGCGCTGCTGCGCGAGGAGTTCCATCTGGTGTATCAGCCGCGGGTGGCCACCGCCAGTCTGCGCCCGGTCGGCACCGAAGCCCTGCTGCGTTGGAGCCATCCGCGGCTGGGCGAACTGAGCCCGGCTGAATTCATCCCTGTGTTCGAGCGCACCGCGCTGATGCCCGCCGTCAGCGCCTGGGTGGTCGATGGTGCGCTGAACCAACTTGCAGCGTGGCGCCGCCGCGGCATCGCGCTGGACATGTCGGTGAATCTCGCGCCCGCTGATCTTTCCAGCCCGGACTCGGCCGACAGCCTGCTCGATGCCCTGGCCCGACGCGGCCTGGCCAACGCCCTGCTGGAAGTGGAAGTCACCGAAGGCGAATGGCTGCGGCCCGGCTCACCGGCGGTGCGGCAGTTGGCCAAGCTGGTGCAGGGAGGCGTGCGTGTCGCCATCGACGACTTCGGCAGCGGCTACAGCAACTTTGGCTACCTGTCCGAGCTGCCGCTGTCGACGCTGAAAATGGACCGCTCACTGATCCGCCGCGTCGCCAGCGACGGCGCGGTGAGGCTCAAGGTCAAGGCGATCATCGACTTGGCGCGCGGCCTGGGCTACACCACCGTGGCCGAAGGCGTGGAGGAGGAGGCCCAGCGCCGCGTGCTGACCGACCTGGGCTGCGACCAGTTGCAGGGTTACCTGCTTGGACGCCCCGGTACTGCCCAAGCCGTGGAAGCGCTGGCTTACTCCGGCGGCGATTCGATGGTGTACCCGCGCGCCTGCAGCGCGCCAAGGTAATCATCGCTGCCCAACAACAGGTTCACTGCAATCGTGCCGAACGTGGTGCCGTGGGCTGCCAGGGCGGCATCCACCCGTTGCAGCCACTGCGCCCTGGCCCGCGCATCCAGGTTGGTCCAGCCACGGCGCTGGGCGAACGCCGTTTCTTCGGCCGATTCCATGCAGGTCTTCAGCATCGCCGTGTTGGCCAATCGACGCAGCGCCGCCACATCGCCCAGCGCCCACGCATTGGCACGCTCACGCAGCACCGGCGCCTGGTATTCCACCACATCCAGGGTGCGCTCGAAGCAGGCCCGGTCGTCCAAGGCGGTTGCCTGCATTTCCTTCAAGGTGGCGCGGGCATCGTCGATTTTCAGGATCAGGCGGGTATCTTCGGCGGTGAGCTTGTTGGCCTTGAACTGTTCGCGCAGTGCATCGCGCAGTTGTTTGGCGCTACCGAGCCCGTTGCGTTTGAGGAAGGCGGCATGCAAGCGGCCCGAGGCCACCATGGCGCGCTCCTTTTCCACCCCGCGATCGCGGCCCAGATAGGTCGGCTTGAGCTGCAGCCAGCGGTCGTACAGCGCCGGCGGCAACTGCTCCTGCAGGGTACGCCCCTGCGGATCGCGCACGGTCTTGCGCGCCAGCGGCAACAGGGTAAGGCCTTTGAAGAAGCCCACGTCGAAATCCATGGTCCAGCCGGGCGCGCCCAGCACATGGTCGGCCTGGGCGATCACTGCGTTCACCTCGGTGGAGCGCCATTGCACGCCCGCCGGCACCGGGCTCACGGTGCCAAGCAGCCACAGCACGTGGCCCTGCGCATTGCTGACCTTCCACATCCCCGGCCCGGGCTGTTCACCGCTGACCTGCAGGGTGGCCATGTCGACCACCGGACCCGGCTTTTCGGCCGTGGCACTGGTCGCCGCGGGCGTCGACCCCGGCGCGGTGGCAGGTACCTGCGCGCCCAATGGGCCGGCCAGCAGCACTGTGGACAGCACCCAAGCGTGGATCCTTTGCATGTTGCAACTCCATTGAGGTAGCGCGCACTTCATGGCGCGCGAAGCCACCGTGTGTAAAAGGTCTGTTGGCCAACCAGCCGCTCAGTCCGCGGCGCTCCACACAGCCAGTTCGTAGCCGTCGGGGTCGGTGAACTGGAAGCGGCGGCCCCCCGGGAAGGCGAACACCGGCTGCACCACGATGCCGCCGGCCTCGAGCACACGTTGTTCGGCCGCGGCGAGGTCTTGGCAGTAGATGATCACCAGCGGGCCGCCGGTACGGACTTCGCCATCGGTGGTGAAACCGCCCTTGAGCCGCCCATCATCGAACTCCGTATAGCCGGGACCATAATCGACGAAGGTCCAGCCAAAGACCGCCGCATAGAACGCCTTGCTGCGGGCGATGTCGGCGACGGTGAACTCAATGTTGTCGATACGCCGTTCGGCGGGATGGGAAAGCGCTGTGCTCATGGGACGTTGCCTGCATCGTTGAGGATGGCCGATCATCACCGATGGGTTGGCAGGCGGTAAATGGGCCATGAGTCAGCTCACAAGGCACCCGTCCCCGTGAACGCAGATACGGCAAAGCCCGTGCAGCTGCACGGGCTTTGCTTTCCACATCAGGCTTCGATCAGAAATCGTAGCGTGCGGTGAAGCGGAAGTAACGCGGCGCGCTGTAGTTCAGCTCCTGGCCGTACAGCTGGTTGTAATCGGCTGCACCACGGTAAGGGCTGGCGGCATAACGCGAGTAGTAACTGCCGGCCACCTGACGGTTCAAGACATTGATCACGTCCGCCTGCAGCGTCAGACCCTCCAGCCACTTCGGGGTGTAGGCAACGTTGAGGTTCAGACCAAAGCTCCACGGCGACTTGCCGTGCGAACCGCGAGGCGACGAAGCGTAATCGGCCGAAGGCGCCACGTAGTTGGCACTGGACGGATCGGTGCCGGTGCCCGGCAGACCGCAGTACCAATAATATGAGCCGTTGTAGAGCCCGGCATCCGGTGTCGGGTACATACTGGTGCAGTTACGTGGACGGCCTTCGGCCACGGTGAGCGACCCACCCACGCGCCATTCCGGCGTCAGCTTGAGATAGCCGAACGCCTTCAACACATGGCCGCGATGGTTGGGCAACAGGCCGTTGGCACCTTCCATCAACTGCGGCAGATCCCAGTCCTGGGTGACCGAGACGTCTTCCTGACCACCGGCGCCGGTGTCCAGATCGGAGTTCAGCTGGCCTTCGGTGTTGCCGTAGTTGCGCGAGAACGTGTAGGCAACCTTGCCATACCACAGGTCAGTGCGCTTCTCCAGGAACAGGTCCAGCGCATAGTACTTGCGCTTGAGCTTGGGCATGCCCAGCTCAGCTGCCGAATAATGGACCTTTTCGAAGCTGCCGTCGATCTGCTCTTCCCAGAACGTGTTGCCAACGCCCGGATTAAACAGGAAACAGGCCCCGCCCAGCGCATTGGTGCAGGTGTCGTCAATGGCGCTCTTCAGCTCACGATAGGTGAACTTAGCGCCCCAACGCGCGCCCTCGGACAACTGCTGTTCCATACCGAGGATGTACTCGTCCTGATAGTGCGACTTCAGGTCCACTGCAGCCAGGGTGCGCGGATTCGGCGCTTCACCACATTCCAGGTTGCTGGACACCGCGTTGCCGGCGCACGTGTAGCCCAGGCTCGCATCGACCGGGATGCTGCTCAGACCCGTCGGGGCACCGGTGGTTGCATCGACGCCGGTATAGGTGAAGTACTCACTGGTGATCAACGAGCCGGAAGCAGCGCGGACGGCAACGTTGTTGGGCATTGCCAGGTGGTAGCGGCCGGCGTTGGCGAACACCTTCAATGACGCATCGCCGTTCACATCCCACGCCACGCCCAGACGCGGCGCTAGCTGATGGCGCTGGCTCGCGTATTTTTCACCGGTACCAGTGAAGTTGGTGAACTGTTCATTGCGCACGCCCAGCGACAGCAGCACATTGTCGGAAACCTGCCAGCGGTCTTCGATGAACTGCGCGGCCTGCTCGGTCTTGGGCCGGGCCAACTGCGTGCTGTAGTAGCGGTACACATAGTAACCGCTGGTACCCAGGCCGCCGGCACTCGACGGGGAACCGACACCGTGCGACGGATCCAGGGCGGTGGTCGGGTTGGTGGCGCGACCGTAGATCCAGCCATAGCCACCAGGGTAAGTGGTGCCGGTCAGCGACTCGGCGTCCTGGCGATCGTAACCAACACGGATTTCATGCTTGCCGATGCGCCAGGACAGGTCCAGGCGACCACCCTTGGTTTCATCGAACGCACCGTCAGCAGCGACCAGAGCGGTCGACGACTGGCAACCACCGTAGTTGAACCCCGGTGCGCGCGCAGTCGCGCCGGCACTGATGTACGGACAGTTGGGGTCGTAGTTGAACAGGTCCTGGCTGTGCTCGACCTTCTGCTGGCCGTACAGCGCCGACAGGGTCAGATTGTCGGTCAGGTAGCCGGTGTACTTGCCGATGTAGAGCTTTGCGTCTTCCTTGGTACCTATACCGCCGGTCTGCACGTCACCGTGGCTGAAATCGGAGTAATCAAACGCGTAGTACTCGGCGTCGTACTTCGTCACGTCGGACACACCAGTGAGTTCGATCACGTGGTTGTCAGTGATGTTCCAGTCGATCTTGGCGGTCCAGCGCGGATATTCGTAGCTGTAGTCATTCCAGCCACGGCCCAGGTTTGCCGCCGACGCGTTGGTGGCGTAGCGGACGCTGTTGCCTTCGGTCTTGACGAACTCACCGTTGACGAAGAAGAACAGCTTGTCCTGGACGATCGGGCCGCCGACATAGGCACCCGTGGTGTTCTGCCAGGAATTGTTCTTGTTGCGGTAGGTGTAGAGCTTGCCGTCGGTCTGGTAGGCGGCGCCGCGCGGATTGTCCGGACCGAAGTGGCCCGTGTTGGGGTACATCGTGTTGCGCGGCGAAGCACGCAGTGATTCCGGAGTCCAGATCGTGTAGGCACCGGCCGCCCACTCATTCGTACCACGACGGGTGACGATGTTCACGACGCCGCCGGTGGAACGGCCGAAATCGGCGCCGTAGCCGCCGGTCAACACCTGCTCCTGAGCAATTGCCTCGAACGGCAGGGTGGTAGACCCGATGTTGGTCAGCGGATTGGTGACGGCATAACCATTGATGTAATACGCATTTTCCGATGCCGCGGAGCCACCAAAGCTGGGAACGCCGCCGTAGCTGCTGCTCCCCACTGCGCCTGGTGCCAGCAGGGCGACCGCGGTGGTGTCACGCGGCAGCGGCAGGCTGCGCAGGTCTTCGTAGTTGAAGACAGTGCGGGTATCGACCTGGGAGACGTCCACCGAGGTCAGCGAGGGCGCACGCACCACCACGCGATCCAGATCCTGGGCGGCGGCCGTCGCGAAGGAAACCTCGGTACCACTGGAGATGACCACCGAAACATCCGGCTGCGAGCTGACCACCGCGCCATTGCGCACCAGTTCCACCGAGTACCGCCCGTTGGGCAGGTCAGAAGCACGGTAGCGTCCATTGGCGTCCACGGCCAGCGTGCGGCTGGCTCCGGTCCCCAGGTTGCGGACGACGACCGTCGTGTCCGAACCAGCCGGAGCCTGTCCGTAGATGTAGCCGGTAACCGACTGCGCATTGGCAACCGAGAACAGGCAGCCAGACAATGCCGTCGCCAGCGCCGCGCGGCGCCAGAAATGCTTATGCATCAGATTTCTCTCGTTGTTTAAGGGGTCCAAGCAGCGACCCAAGGCGATTGTTCGAGACCGATCCCCACGGCCCGTCACTCGATATAAACAAAAGATAAATGAAATTGCAACAGGTGCTGAATATTTGTTGCGCCGCACCTTGACGTAACCATAAGCAAAAAGTGAACAAGTCACTTTGGCCTGGCTAGTCAGGCGACGGTGGCATCCCCTGCCAGTCCAGCGGCAGCTGCAAACGACCGCTTGCCAGGTCCAGCGGCGCCACATGCAGCCGCAGTTGTTCATCGAAAGCAAACGGCGGTAGCGGCGCCGTGAACCCGGCATGCATCGGATAGACCAGCAGCAGGTCGCCCCGGCCCTGCGCATGGCGATGGCCGTAGGCAAACATCTGGTACACATCGCCCTGTCGGAGCCCATAGCCACGGCGCGTCGCTCCCTCGTCGGTGTCCAGCAGCTTCCACTTGGCGTCCACCACGCACAGCGTCTGGCCGTTGCTGAACACCATGTCCGGCCGCAACGCAAACCAGCCGCGCTGCTCGTGCTCGCACAGATGCGCTGTGGCCGGTGCCACCCGTTGCCATGCCGGTGCGAACTGCCGTCCCAGGCAATGGGCGACGTAGCGCTCGAACAGACGTTCCATCGGGAACAGCAGGCTGGGGCTGTCCCACTCACCGACCAGTGCCAAGGGACTCTGCCCGGACAGGATCAGCGCACACAACGGCCGTAGTCCCCGGTAGTGGGCCATCAGTCGGTCCTGCTGCCAGGCGCGCAGATCGGCAGCCACCTGCCGGCTGCGCGGCAGCGAGGCCAGGCGCGCCGACAGCTCGTGCGCAAGGCGCCAGTTGCCCGGGTGCCGGGTGCGCTTGCAGACGCGGTCCAACGCCGTGCGCAGCAACCGGTTCTCCGCCCGGTCAGCACTGAACACATCGTGCTCGACATGAAACAGGTGGGCCCGGCTCGGTGGTTGCCGCATCTGCGCGGCCATCCGCAGCTGACCGCGCAGGAAGGGCTGCTCCTCAGCCACGCGCCCGTATTCAAAGCGCAACCCGCGCTTGAGCAGGTGCTCCAGCGCCAGCAGGAACCGGCCCATCACCCACTCGTTCAGCGGCACATCGAACAGCGCCAATCCGGTGGGCGCACTCTCCCGCGGGTCCAAGTCGAGAACCGCCGAAAGCATCGCCTTCAACAGCCGCCGTGCCGCCACGGCCGAGGAAGGCGACGCAAGATGCTTGGGCAGGATCTCAACGACCGTGCCATCGGGGCACTCCAGCACGCCCACGTAGCTGTCCAGCTGCAGCCAGCGCTGGCCACCACGTTGCTGCAATCTCGCCCCGCCCGTGCACAGGCGCTCGAACTCGTCACACAGCCAGGAAAAAGCCGCCGATGAAACCCATGCTGTATCCATGTCGTGCTGATACGCGGCGCCGGCCGAGATGCCGATCCGCGCATGCTCACGCACACTGAGCACGCTCACGAATCAGCCTGCCGCCACGGCAATGATGCCCTGGTACGCTGCGACGCGCTCAAATGCCGCATGCTGGATCGACCAGCGCTGACCGTCCCCGGCCAGCCCCACGTCAACGCCGAAGAGCTGCTGGCAATCGATGGCCTGCTGTCTCAGGAAGCGATCTGTTTCCGGCTTGCGCGGGTCGTTGAGCACCCAGCCGATACGTTGCCAGTCCTCGAAGAAATACTCCTGAAGCAACGGGAGGATGCGGTTCTGGAAGACCTCGGCGAGCCCCGCCAGATCCTGCACACCGATCACGTAGGCGTGCCCGATCAAGTGATCGCGTCCCAGCAGGACCTCGATACGTTGATTCATGGCGTCCAGCAGCTGTCCCAGGTGCACCCCGGCCACCTGCCGGTCCAGCAGGTCCAAGCGCGGCGGCATCTCGATGAATGTGAAACGCCGCCGCAAGGCGATGTCCATCGCGGCCAAGGAACGGTCGGCCGTGTTCAACGTTCCCAGCAGATGCAGGTTGGCCGGCACGGCGAACGGCTCGCGTGAGTACGGCAGACGGACCTGCAACGCTTCGGCCATGCCCTGCCGCTTCCCCGGCTCGATCAAGGTGATCAGTTCACCGAAGATGCGCGCGATGTTGCCGCGGTTGATCTCATCGATGATCAGAAGGAAGGGCGGCGCCTGGCCGGGTGTGCTGTCCTGCGCGGCCTGCTGCGCCTGGCGGCACAGGTCCAGAAACACGCCGGGAACCACGGCATACGACAACGCGCCGCTGTCGGTGGTCGTGGCCTTGAGTCCTTCGACGAAATCCTCGTAGGCAAAGCTCTGGTGGAACGTCACGAAGGCGATCCGGCCCGCTGCCGCCAGAACATCGTAACGCTGTTTCCGCGCCCGCCGCCCGGCGGGGCCTTGGCCTTCGGTGCAACCGTACAGGTCTGGATCAAGCAGCGCGATCGCACGGTCGACCATGGCATGGGTCTTCCCCGTACCCGGCGGACCGTACAACAGCGTGTTGCTGGGTGGCGCGGTCATGGATTGCCTATTCTGGTCTTGGAGCAGCGCATCATCGCCGGGTTCTTCCTGTTCCTCCGGCTCGCCATCATCACTGGCCGCAGGTTCGTCATAACTGATGGCCACCCATAGGAACGACTGCAGCCCGAGCATGTCGTCCACCGGCCAGCCATCGGCCGCCAGCCGCTCGGCAAAGCGCTGCAGCAACGCCCGCAGCGCGGCCCAGCGCGCGGCACTGATGCCGCCCCGTTCCCAGTCGAAGAACGGATCCAGCAGGGTCAGCGCCCGCCGCAGCTGTCCAGTCTTGACGAAGCAGTAGCGCTGCGGCTCATGCAGGGTCAACAGCAGGCTGGCCAGCGAGCGTTGGCTGGCCGCCGGCAGCGGTGCCTCCAGGGTGCTCATGACCTGATTGAAGGCATCCACCCCAGCATCCACCGGATCACTGGCAAACAGAGCGAGCACGCCCTGCCCCATGGCCCGCCCATCGGCCTCGGACAGTTCGGCAAGCTGCGCGGTAATCCGCCAACTGACGATGTTCTGCGCGGCAGGGGTATCACCGGCAACGCGGACCTTCAGCAGGCGGAGCACCGATTCCCATACCGTCGCCGGATCGTCCGTTCCCAGCGCCGGCGTTACCAGCACGGCGAACTGCTCGACGAGGGCCCGCTTATAGGCCAGTTCGCGCTGCATGCGCGGGTCGGTGGTGAAGCCGGTGAAGCCCGGCATCGCCAATAGCAGGCGTTCCTTGAGCCGGACATACCCCGCCTCAAAGTGGTCACGTCCCTGCCCGTCCTGCACCTGGACCTGGTAGGCCGCATCGCCGTCCCTGCGGATCAACAAGGCGTCGCCGGCCTGCAGCCGTAGGCGCTTGAACAGCGCGGTGAAACGGCTGCGGATACGCGCCGAGCCCGGCCCCTCGCGGCGCAGGTCCGAGCGCACTTCGTTGCCCTCCGGCAGCCGGAACAGCACCGCGCGACCATCGGCGGCGTCCTTGCTGCCGCACATGTCGGCACTGAAACCGGCCCAGCGCGGGTCGACGGCGATGTAGCCATACCGTACTGCCCCTTCGGTCAGAATGACCTCGTAACCGGCGTCGATATCTGCGGATAGGGACTCGGACATGACAAGGTTGGGACCGCAGTTGAGAGGCCGCGATGGTAACCGGATTGAGCACTATGTCCCAACGCATTGATCCAACGCATTGCGAACACTCACCTGCAGGACTACGCTCGCCCTGTCATCCCCCTGCCATCGGCCCACGTCGAGGTTGAAAGACGGGCCGTGGACAGTGGAGACCGGGCCCTCCACCGCCACCAGACCAGGACGCCGCGCATGCCAGCGAAAAGCCTCAAGGGAATGTTCGACTACTTTGCCAGCGTGGTGCCGTTCCGGATCAAACCGGCCATCATCACCACGATCGTGCTGTTGGCCCTGCTGCTGATTCCCGTTCCCGAAGGGCTGACCCCAAAGGCCTGGACGCTGGTGGCGATATTCCTCGCCACCATCGTAGCCATCATCCTCAAGGTCATGCCCATCGGGGTGATGGCGATGATGGCGATGACCCTGGTGGCACTGACCCAGGTCACCGCAGACAGTTCCAAGGGCGCCATCGCCGATGCCCTGGCCAGCCTGTCCAACCCACTGATCTGGCTGATCGTGGTCGCCATCCTGGTTTCGCGCGGCTTGAAGAAAACCGGACTGGGCAGCCGCATCGGCCTGATCTTCATTTCATTGCTTGGCAAGCGCACCGTTGGCATTGGTTATGGACTGGCGGCCTGCGAGCTCATCCTCGCCCCGTTCACCCCCAGCAATACGGCACGCGGCGGCGGCATCGTGCACCCGATCATGAAGTCGATCGCCAGCGCGTTCGATTCCGACCCGGCCAATGGCACCGAACGGCGCATGGGCACCTATCTGTCCCTGGTGAACATGCATGCCAACACCATCACGTCCGGCATGTTCATCACCGCGACGGCACCCAACCCGCTCGTGGTGGACTATGTCGCGCGGGTCACCAACCAGAGCTTCCACCTGTCGTGGACCTCGTGGGCGCTGTACATGTTGCTGCCTGGGCTGGTCTGCCTGCTGCTGATGCCGCTGGCCCTGTCCTTGATTGCTGCGCCGGAAGTGAAGTCCACCCCGGATGCCGTGGGCTATGCCAAGGGCGAACTGCAGCGCATGGGCCCACTGTCCGGCAAGGAACGGGTGATGATCGGTACCTTCTGCCTGCTGCTGGTGTTGTGGGCCAATGTGCCGGCCATGATCCTTGGACCGGCCTTCACCCTGGACCCGACGGTCGTGGCCTTCCTCGGCCTGTTCGTGCTGATCATCACCGGCACCATCAGCTGGGACGACGTGCTCTCGGAAAAGAGCGCCTGGGATACCCTGATCTGGTTCGGCGCACTGGTGATGATGGCCGAGCAGCTCAACGCCACCGGCGTCATCGCCTGGTTCTCCGACCTGCTGCGCAACGGCCTGCTGGCCTCCGGGGCGAGCTGGCAGCTCGCCGCCTCGCTGCTGGTGCTCCTGTTCGTGTTCTCCCACTACTTCTTCGCCAGCACCACGGCCCACATCAGCGCGATGATGCTGGCCTTCCTCACCGTCGGCGCCGCATTGGTGCCCACCGAGTACCTGGTTCCGTTCCTGCTGATGATGGTGGCCGGTTCCACGATCATGATGACACTGACCCACTACGCCACCGGCACCTCGCCGATCATCTTTGGCAGCGGCTACGTATCACTGGGTCTGTGGTGGCGCGCTGGCCTGATCATGTGCGTGGGCGAACTGATCATCTACGCCGTGCTTGGCATGCTGTGGTGGAAGCTGCTGGGCCTGTGGTGAGGGTGCACCGTCCCGCCCGTCGAGGCGGCGGGACGGACACGCGCCGATGCATCAGCGCAGCACGAAACGCTCGATTGCCCGGGCCACGCCGTCGTCGGCATTGCTCGTTGTCTCATGCACCGCGGTGCGCTTCACCGCGTCGATGGCATTGCCCATCGCCACGCTGGTACCAGCGTACTGCAGCATGGTCAGGTCGTTTTCCTGGTCGCCGATCGCCATCACGTTCTCCGCCGCGATCCCGAGGTGCTCGGCTAGCCGCTTCAGGCTGGGGCCCTTGCCGGCGCGGTGATCGAACACTTCCAGGAAGAACGGCGCGCTTTTCAGCACCGCGAAGCGATCGGTCAGCGCCGATGGCAGGCGGGCGATGGCCGCATCAAGGATGTCCGGGGTATCGATCAGCATCAGCTTGACGAACACCGTTGCCGGATCGATGTCCTCCACCCGGCGGTACGACAGCGGCACATGGGACAGGTGTGAATCGAGCACGGTGTAGGGGCTGATATCGCGATTGGTGGTGTAAAGGCGCTTGCCGTCCAGTGCCTGGAAATGCACGCCCAGATCGCGTGAGACCTGCTCGCAGAACACGAAATCATCGTAACTGAGCGGGAACTCGACCACCTTCTGCCCGCTGCCCACGCTCTGCACCACCGCGCCGTTGCAGGCGATGCAGAAGTCCGTGTCGTTGCTGATCTCCAGCTCGCTAAGGAATGGCGCCAAGCCGGAAATCGGCCGACCACTGGCCAGCACCACCTGCACGCCCTGCTGGCGGGCACGGGTGATCGCCTGCTTGACCCGGGGGGTGATGCGGTGCGCCGGATCCAGCAGGGTGCCATCCATGTCGATGGCGATCAGATCGATGGTGGGTTGTACGCGTTGGGTGTCCATGGAACCTGTGGGTGGGGGAGCACCCTGCAAGTCTAACCGCCGGACCCAACGCCGGCATGACGCGTGGCCTCGGCCAGCGCCACCGCTCAGGCAGCCTTGCGCAGGAACAGGTAGCGGTGCCGATGGCCGTCGTCGATCTCGTGCGCCGGCCCGGCCAGCCCGGCAATCGGCGGCAGTACCGGCTCGAACAGGGCCAGCCCCGCTGCATGCTCGATCGCAAACGAAAGCCGGTCCGGTCGGTTGTTGTAGCCCAGCACCACCAGCGCATCGTCCGTGCAGCCCGTGGCCACCTGGGCCATCAACTGATTGAAGCCATCTTCGCTGTCGATGCCAAACCCCACCACGCCATTGACCAGCACCACCGGGAAGCTGCCGGCCGGATAATGCTTGTCCAGCTCCAGCGCTGACCCGGTGGTGTGCAGGCCGGCCTGGCCGTAGCGCGCGCGACTGGCATCGTAATCGATGGTGTGCAGTTCACAGGCCAGCAGGCGCGGGTAATGCCAAGTGTATTTGTGGATGCCGATGGACAGGCAGCGGGCGTTGGGCTGTCCATGCAGGCGGGCGTTGATCACACCGAAAACCTGCTGTTCCAGGAAGCGCCGGTGCGGGGCATGGATGCGGAAATCGATGCCCAGGGCTTCTGCCAGGGCCGGCGACGCCCAGAAGATCAAACGCCTGAGATGGTACAGCCGGCCTTTTCTGCTCATCTGCGTCGCTACGGTGCCCGGAGGAGCCCGCATGGTGACCGTCTTCGCGCACCGACGCCAGTGGCACGCCGCTCAGGCCTCGCGCGCCTGCAGAAGGCGCACCACATGCTGGCTGACGGCGAGGTCGATGTGGGCGCCCCCGGCATTCTTGTACAGGGTGATGTCGGTGGCCGAACGTTGGATGGGCGGCTGCTGGCAGAGCGCGTGCAGGTCCGCTTCGATCTGGTCGGCATTGAACACGCCCTCCTCGATTGGCACACTCAGATCACCAGACGCCAAGGCGTTGCCACGGTCGTCCACGAACACCCGCGCCCGTGGGAATATCGCACTGGACACCTCGCGCATGTCGGCGCGGTAGCCACCAAGCAGGTCTACGTGTGCACCGGGCTTTACCCGGCTGCCATCGATCAACGGTGTGGACGAACTGGTGGCGGCGCTGATGATGTCGGCGCGTGCAACCGCTGCATCCAGGTCCTCGACAATACGCGCGTCGATCCCGCGGATCCGCAGTGACTGCTGCAGTTCCAGCAATCTTGCCGGGGTACGGTTCCACAGCAACACTTCGCGGATCGCAGGCCGGATGTACAGGTACGCGTCGATCAGCGCACGCGCGCTTGGCCCTGCGCCAAGCACCAGCAGCACCTTGCTCTCTTCCCGACTGAGCAGGCGGGCGGCAAGGGCTGAATCAGCCGGCGTTTTCCAGCGGGTGATCGCCGGCCCGTCGAGGATCGCGGTGATCGCCTTGCTGGTCTCATCGATGACAATGAAGGCAGCATCCTCGGTAGGACGCGGCGGAACCGCGTTGCGATTTCCATCGCAGATGGAGGCGAGCTTCAGGCCTGCGCCGGCGCCCGGTTGGATCACGCCACGCGCCAGAAGACCGTACGCCGTGTCGCCGAGGAAGAACCCGGTGCCATTGGGTCGCGGGCCCTTGTGGGCGCGCTCGATCGCTGCAATAGCACCCTCCCAGTCCAGCAGGGAGTGGATCCAGCCCCGGATTTGGCACCGCCTGGCCATTTCGTGGATAGTGCTGCGTCCACGCGCGTCCGCGTGTGGCCCCGATCTGATCATTTGGAGTTGGTGTTGAAAGGACTCATTCTGAACGTTGCGATTTCCCTGACAGCGGTCGCCATCTCGCTGACCGCCCTGCACAAGGCGCAACAGGCCAGTGACCCGTCACGGATCATCGAGGCGCGTGGTCTGGTGGTACGCGATGCTGCCGGTACCTCACGGGTGGAAATCGGCGCACCCGTGGACGGGCCGATGATCCTGGGCAAGCGCGAGGAGCGTATTGCCCCGGCCTCGGGGATCCTGCTCAACGGGCCAGACGGCAATGAGCGGGGGGGTTACCTGACCGTTGACGCCGGTGATGAAGCGCTATTGACCCTGGACGGCGCTGCCAATGGCGGCGAGGTCTTCAAGGTGGTGGCCAATGCGGATGCCGGTGCCTCGTTGTTCGTGGTCCACCAGAATGGCGCTGCGGCGATGCTGACGACTTACCAGGGCGAGCCCGAGCTGAAGTTCATCGGCGCCGACAAGAAGGTCACCGCACCGAAGATGGAAGCGGCCGACGGGCCGTGATGGCGGCTTGACACCGGCACGCCGCATTGCGCATCGTAACCAGGTAGCAGGGGCGCCCGTGGGACCAGGGGCTGAGACGTACCCTTTGAACCTGAACCGGATAATGCCGGCGTAGGGAGCTGCGAAGCACAGCAGCTTCCCGGATGAAGACCTGCCTTGGCTTCCGCGCTCCCCTACCGGGCGGAGGAAACCATGACGATCGGGCACCACCTTCAGGCCACGCGCGATGCCGCGCCGCTGGTCCACAACATCACCAACTTCGTGGCCATGGATGTGCTGGCCAATGCCCTGCTGGCGCTCGGCGCCTCGCCGGCGATGGTGCATGCCAGCGATGAGGTCGACGAGTTCGCCGGGCTGGCTCAGGCACTGGCGATCAATATCGGCACCGTGGATGCGGGCTGGGCGACGGCCATGGAAACCGCTGCCCAGGTGATGCAAGGCCGTGGGCGGCCCTGGGTGCTTGACCCGGTCGCGGTGGGCGCGACCCGTTACCGCGCCGCACTGTGCGAGCGGCTGCTCGATTACCGTCCCACGGTGGTGCGTGGCAATGCGTCGGAGATCCTGGCACTGGCCGGCCACGCTGCACGCGCTGCCGGCATGGACAGCCGTGATGCTGTCAGCGACGCCGAACTGGCGGCCCGCTCACTGGCGCTGCGCACCGGCGGCATCGTCATCGCCACGGGTGAAGTGGATTACGCCACCGATGGCGAGCGGGCGTACCGGGTGGCCAACGGACACCCCTGGATGTGCAGGGTGACCGCGATGGGCTGCGCGTTGACCGGCGTCGTGGCTGCATTTCTGGCGCAGGACGCCAGCCTGGAAGCCTCGGTCGCCGCGCTGGCCTGTTACGGCCTGGCGGGCGAGCGCGCGGCCGCAACATCACAGGGGCCGGGCAGCTTCCGCGCGGCCTTCATGGACGCGCTCTACCA
Source organism: Stenotrophomonas sp. (assembly GCA_032007425.1). Classification (GTDB taxonomy): domain Bacteria; phylum Pseudomonadota; class Gammaproteobacteria; order Xanthomonadales; family Xanthomonadaceae; genus Stenotrophomonas. The sequence goes on along the minus strand of DALZLW010000018.1, from coordinate 12,657 downwards.
GATCACGCCCGCCGAGCTGGAAGCGCAGGCACGGATCACGCGCGCATGATCGGGGCCCTGCATATCGTCACCGACGCGCACGCCGAACGCCCGGCGATTGAACAGGCACTGGCGGCGGCACGGGGTGGTGCCTGGGCGGTGCAATTGCGTGACAAGACCGCATCCGATGAAGCGATGGCCGCCACCGCACGCGCGTTGCTGGACGGCCTGGCACCGTTCGGTACACGCCTGATCATCAACGATCGCATCGAGGTGGCCATTGCTGTGGGTGCCCATGGCGTGCACATCGGCCAGGACGACGGCGATCCTGTGCAGGTCCGGCGCAGGATCGGCCCGGCGATGCTGCTTGGGTTGAGTATCGAAGCACCGGCGCAGACCCACGCGATGCCCCCAGGCACCGTTGACTACGTGGGTGCCGGGCCGGTGTTTGCCACGGCATCGAAAGCCGACCACGCCGCGCCGATGGGGCTGGACGGCCTGCTGCTGGTCGCGCGGGCCGTGAACGTTCCTGTGATCGCCATCGGCGGACTGTCACTGACAGATGTCCCGCAGCTCAAAGCCGCCGGCGCGCACGGCATGGCGGTGATATCCGCCGCCAGCCGCGCGGCCGATCCACAATCGGCCATCAGCGCGATGGCCCGTGCATGGAGTACCCCATGATCGCCAACATCCTGGCCATCGCCGGCTCCGATCCCTCCGGCGGCGCCGGTATCCAGGCCGACATAAAGACCATTTCTGCAAATGGTGGCTATGCGATGGCGGTGCTGACAGCACTCACCGCACAGAACACCCAGGGTGTACAGGCGGTGCAATTGCTGGACCCCGGTTTTGTTCGCCAGCAGATCGCTGCTGTTCGCGATGACATCCGGATCGATGCGGTGAAGATCGGCATGTTGGGAGATGCGGCCATTACCGGGGCTGTCGCCGACGCGCTGGCAGGACTGGATGTGCCGGTCGTGCTGGACCCGGTCATGGTGGCCAAGAGTGGCGATCGCCTGCTGGCGGCCGAGGCCGTGGCCGCATTGCGCAGCGCCCTGTCCCACCTGGCCACGGTGATCACACCCAACCTGCCCGAAGCGGCCGACCTGCTGGGTGTCGCCGAAGCGCGCGATCAGGGCGCCATGGAAACACAGGCACGGGCGCTGCTGGCCCTCGGTGCGCAGGCAGTGGTGCTGAAAGGCGGCCACCTGCCAGGTACACAGAGCCCGGACCTGCTGGCCACCGCCGATGCGCTGGCGTGGCTGCCCGGCGAGCGGTTCGCCACCTCCAGCACGCACGGCACGGGCTGCACGTTTTCTTCCGCGCTGGCAACGGCACTGGGCCAGGGCCTGGCCCTGGATGCGGCCGTGCGCGGGGCCAAAGACTATGTGGCCGGGGCGATCCGGGCCTCGCAGCGCTTGCAGGTGGGGCGCGGCCATGGACCAACCCACCACTTCCATCAACTCTGGCAGGACAAGGCGTGAGCATGAGCGTTGCATTGAACCAACAGGTGGTGCTGATCAGCGGTGCCGGGCGCGGGCTGGGCGCAGCGATCGCCCGCGCATTTGCCCGCGAAGGCGCCAAAGTGGCGCTCAACTACCGCAACAGCGAGACCGCCGCGCGGCAGTTGGCCGAAGCGATTGGCCCGCAGGCCAAGGCCTTCAAGGCCGACATCACCCAGCCCGAGCAGGTCATGGCGATGGTGGGAGACATCCAGGCCAGTCTCGGTGCGACTACCACGCTGGTGCATAACGCGCTGGCCGATTTCAGCTTCAATGGGCCTGCCCGGCCCCTGCTCGATTCGCTGCAATGGGGGGCGCTGCACGACCAATTGCAGACCTCGGTGGGCGGCGCGTTGAATCTCGTGCAGGCACTGCTGCCGGTGTTCAAGGCACAGCAGTTTGGCCGCGTCATCACCATCGGCACCAACCTGGTGCAGAACCCGGTGGTCCCCTACCACGATTACACCGCCGGCAAGGCTGCGCTTCTGGCCTTCACCCGCACCGCCGCGCGTGAGCTGGGGCCGCTTGGGGTAACGGTCAACATGGTATCCGGCGGCCTGCTGCGCACCACCGACGCCAGCGCGGCAACACCGGCGGCGATCTTCGACCTGATCGCCCAGCAGACGCCCCTGGGCAAGGTCACCACGCCGGCTGAACTGGCCGACGCGGTGCTGTTCTTTGCCTCGCCGTGGGCCAGGGCCGTCACCGCGCAGAACCTGATCGTGGACGGCGGATTGGTGTCTGGTTGAGCGGTTGCGGGTGTCGAGCGAGCGCCCGACCGCCGCACTACCGCTGCTTGCGCCGCAGCGGCGTCACGCTCTGCACCTGGCCGTTGTTGCGTACCATGCACATGAAACGACCCTCGGGATAATCGATGATCAGTTCCTGATAATCGGCACCCACAGGTACCTGGGTGACCAGCGCCCCCTGGTCGCCCTTGCGGACATTGCAGGCACCCAGCAACGGCGCATCGTTGCCGGCGGCAGGCAGGTTGACGCTTCGCCTGGAGGGGTTACGGAACTCCGCCCGGCAGCCGCCGGACACCCACACCGAATGCCGTGACAGGCCCCAGCTCTGGCCTTGCTCACACTGGGCACGGCTGAGGCGGCGCACCAGTTCCACGTTGCCCTGAGTGTTCATCGGGCACGAAACCTGGCGCTGATCGATGGATTCACACGTGACTTCGCTGGGCAACGAAGCTTGGTCATCCTGTAGCGGGTTGTCATGGTGAGCGTGACGGCTCCTTTGCCCGCCATCCGCGCCGTCCGACTTGACCTGACAGATGCCGTTGGCACCGTTGCGGCCGGTATAGCTGACCTGCGGCTCACCGCCGTCGCTGCTGCTGATCGACAACGTGATGCCGCTGGTTGAATCCTTGGCTTCGTAATAGCGATCATTGAAACGCTTGAGCTGGGTTTCCCGGCCCTGCACATAGACCGGGCCCCCTTGATCGGCATGGACGTCCACGCCGCCCGGGCAATCGGCATTGAAGAAAGGAACAGCGGCCGAGGCTGGCAAGGCGATGGCGCTGAGGATCAGAACAGACGACAACTGCAGGTTTCGGTGAAACATGAGCTGGTCTCGCGGCGGGCCCGGCGGGCGTTGGCTGGAGTATGGCTTGGACTGGCATCGATACTCCAGCAGAATGATGGTATGGAAAATTCCCCACCACTGGATGTGAATGCGACCGTTGCAGGGTATGCCGGGCTGATCAGCAGTTTTGTTCACGGTGATATGTCCGAGGCGGACTTCAGCGATGCGTATCTGGGGAGATTCAAGCGTGAGCAGGTCATGTTGCCCGAGCCCGCCTTCGCGATATTGGATCGTCTGTTCGCGGACATCGATGCGTTTACCGATGATCCGGCGCTGCTTGCTGCCGCACCAGCGTTTCATCTCACGAACGAGCAGTTGAAGGCGCGTTCGCTGGAGGCGCTGGAGGCGCTGGATCAGCTAAGCTGGAATCGCGCGGCGGCGCTCGGCCGCGCGACTGGATTCAAGGACTGACAAGGAGGAATGGCATGGCACAGCCGAAGTACTGGTTCCACGCAAAGAGAGGGTTTGGCTGGGGCTGGGGCCTGCCCGCCGCGTGGCAGGGCTGGGTGGTCTATACGATCGCGCTCATCCTGTTGGGCGCAGGGTTCTTCATCTTTTCGCCATTCCGCGAGCCGCTCGCCTTCCAGGTCTACACCTGGGCGATCGTGCTGGTGCTGGTGCTGGTCTGCTGGATGAAGGGCGAACCGCCTGGACTGCCCTGGAACAAGTGAACGGGCGTGCGCGCTGACCAGTATCAACAGTGACCCAGCACCTGTGTGACTGTCGCCTGCCAATGACCGGGAACCCCGATCATTGGCAGGCGATGCACCGATCTGCGTCATGGAGTCAGTAAAGCGGCCGCTGGCTCGCCTGATATTTGCTGATGCTGCGGATCATGCTGCGCATCCCGAAGAAGAACGGAATTCCGCCGCAAACAACAAAACCGAGAAACCCGGCCATTGGGCCCAGGTCCATGCTGCCCCACAGAACGCCGCCACCGAGGAAACCCAGAACGCCCGAATACAAGGCGATCCACAAGGTGCCAACTACCGCATGGATAAATACTTTCATTCCCCCTCCTTGGTTCCAGCTTTCGTAACGATCTGAAGGAGCGACTCCGCTCCCTCGCGCCTGTTGCGGGATGGTAGCACCCTCATCCGCCAGACAGCACTACGCCTAACGAACTGGTGACCCACCCCGCTCACTTGACACGCACAATGGCGGTTGTCGCTCTTCATGATGCCCAGCCAATCTCCGAGTGGCGTGCTGTGTCGCAGGCGGCAGTCCTGGGCCAGCGACCTGCCCTGCCCTCTCGCTGCTGCGGTCAGGTCGACGATTTGAAGATTTGCCCATGTACGCAGCGCTGCTCGCCTGATGGGATGGGCGTGCTGGCGATGGTTGTCGCCAGTCGGGATTGGCGTCCCGTTTGTTTAATCTCACCGCAACTCTGTTGCTGCCCTTGGGCACGGCGGAGAATGCATTGTCCTGCCGGTCATACGGCGGGCGATGCGCGGGGATTCCCGATCCGCCGGATTTGAGATTAAACACCGGTACGCCAACCCGCATCGCCCGCCACCCTGCGCTACGGCGCAGGTGGCTTCCTGCTGACGCGGAGACGCACGATGTGTACCGAGACCTTGGATTCATCACGGCTGTTTGGATTGATCGGCGACGCCGCACGGCTGCTGCCTGACAGTGCGTTCGCTACATTGGAACTGATGTTGGCCCGGCAGGAGGCGCCGCAGCGTTCGGCCGGGCCGATGGCCTTGGCTGGCGTGCGGAACGTTGCGCTCATCCGGCATCCTGGCCGCGAGGGATTGGGCGCTCAGGAGCGCGAAGCGCTGAGTGCGATCCTTGAGATCCTGCATGCGTCACAGCAGGATGATCGCGAGGCCGATGGCGGGGATCTTGATGATCGGCTGGTGGAAGGATTGGTCATGGCTGGCCGGTTGATCGTGGATGCACGCGGCGCTGTCAGCTGAGCCGATCAACCCGTCGCCAGTGGCCAAGGTCAATCAACTCATGCGCAAGGGTGTTGCTGCGCATGTCGATGCAAAGCGCAAGGAGCGGCGCACGATTCATGCGGTGGCTGATGGATCGTGTGTTGCCGATGGGCGGCGTTTTTATCGGCGGCGTGCTATGGCTGGCAAGCTTGCGCCGGGGGTTTGAGGGGGCAGACCTTGCCGATCGGGTCCATTACAACGATGTAAGAAACACTGTCGCCTTCTCAATGCACTCATCAAGGTTTGGCCGGTAACCCAGAGTGTCGATCGCCTCGAAGGTGGCCTCCAGGGCGAGCGACCTGGCCTGTATTCGCTGTATGAACCGCTCACGATTTCCGATCAGGTAGTCGGCAGCGGAGCGAAGTTCAACAGGATCACGATCAATGACCAGACAGAGATCGAACAGGTCACGCGCCGTGGCCGCGCCGCCGCGATGGTACATTTTCTTGGCGATGATTTCGGCAGGCCGCTCAACCCGAACCGGATACCCGTCAATCGTCCACCACTCCCAGGCATCCTGCAGCAGGTTGGCGGAAGCTACGAAATCTATTTCTCCTTCAGGAAAACGCAGCTTTACGAACGAACTTGCGTCTTCGACATAGCTCGAGGTCATCTCAGCAGCGACTTCGCTCAAGCGGGGCGTGAGATACCCTAGATACTGCGGATCGGGAACAAATATGTCGATATCTTTGCTGGCTCGATGGTCGTACCGGAACATCAATACGGTTCCCCCACCGAATGTCCAAGACGGCTGCGAGAGTTTGCTCTCTACCTCCAATCTGGAGAGCAGGACCATTGCCCGCGAGAACAAGGGTTGCCATGGACCCGGGGGCAGCTCGACGGCGTGCGCCTGGCCACGGCTGGTCACTTGAACACCCCTTGACGTGCGACACCCAACGAGACGGCCAGAGCCTCAAGGTTGTTCCAGATGGCTTTCGGCGCTACATGTTCTCTATCTGCCGCCTCACGCACTGCCATCACCAGCAACGAAATCGGCGCTTCATCGAGGAGGCTCGCTACAGGCGCCAGAATCTTCTTGGGCACGGTTCCAGTCGCCATGACGCGTGCCAGCTGATCGGGCGTCAGTGCTTCCCTGTAGCTGACGCTGGCAGTGCCAGCGGCCATTTCAAGCGCTTGACGGTTGCGCCTCAGCCCGCTCGGCGCCACTTCGGGAATCAAGCCAAGCACGTTGAGCACTTGGCAGACCCGATTGAACCCTAAGTCATTGATCGTGCCGTTCTCAAGGCCGCTGATAGTCTGCCTGGTCAGACCCGACATGCTCGCGAGTTGGGCTTGTGACAGCCCCAATTCAACCCGTCTGGCCTTTATGGAACTGCCGAGCTGGGATAGATGGCTGAACATGGCGATCTTCATGGAATGGAAGATATATTTGACATCATAGCGTGAACTCGAGGGCTTCGCCAACTATGCGCTCAGTTCATGCCGATGTACTGAGTGCGTGAGATCTTGGCACGCACCGCCCCGTCACCTTTACGGGCGTGTCACGGTTGACCCAGCCGGTGAACCTGGGGCAAAACACCCTGACGGCTGCGAGGAGATCTCGAAGATGAACAGGGTAAGCACCTTCAGATGGTGTTTGTTGGCGTGGGTGACGTTCAGTGCGGCAGCAAGCGCTGGTCCGGCCGCTGACGACTCACAGCAGGCTGAGCGTCTTGCATCGAGTTGGCGACGAGTGGATTCGGCAGGCAATCCGAGCGCCCGACACGAAAACAGCGCCGCTGTCGTGGGTCGGGAGGTGTTCCTCTTCGGCGGCCGAGGCCAGCGGCCCTTGGACGTGTTCAACGTCGACACCGGTACCTGGCGCCAGGGCACGCCGCCGCCGATGGAAGTCCACCACGCACAGGCCGCCGCGCTTGATGGACGGATCTATGTGATCGGCGCCATGACGGGCAACTGGCCGCGCGAGGATATCGTGCCAAGTGTGTTGATCTATGACCCCCAGACTGATCAATGGAGCCAGGGACCCGCCCTGCCGGAGGATCGCCGCAGGGGCGGTTCGGGACTCGTTGTCGACAGCGGTGTCTTCTACCTGATCGGCGGCAATCGTTTTGGCCACGAGCCGGGATTCGTTCCATGGCTGGATGCGTTCGATCCGGCTAGCGGTCAGTGGAAGAAATTGCCGGATGCGCCGCACGCTCGTGATCACTTTCATGCCGCTGTTCTGGACGGCAAGATCTACGCCGCGGGCGGTCGTCTGAGCGGGCATCCGCAAGGTGCGCCGCTTGGCCTGCATGTGCAGGCGATGGACGTCTACGATATTGCCACCGCCAGTTGGTCCACCGTCCCTGCGCCCTTGCCTACCCCGCGTTCTGGCGTTGCCGTGGTGGCGGTGAATGGGAGGATTCTCGTGCTGGGCGGCGAGAGCGCCAATCAGAGGTCTGCGCACGCCGAGGTGGAAGCGTTCGACGCCAGCACCTCGACGTGGTCACGCTTGGACGCTATCCCAGTGGGGCGGCACGGAACCCAGGCGGTGGTAGTTGATAACGCTCTGCATCTCATCGCAGGCAGCGGCAATCGTGGTGGCGGACCTGAGCTGGACGATCATTGGGTGATCGGGTTGAGGGAAGTAAGCCGCTAGCGCAGATGTGGAGCGGCTTCCAGGCGGGACGCCACGGAGACGCCCTGGTCGTCCCCCCTGGAAGTGCCAACCCTGGTGCTGGTCCGACGCCCAGCACCATGGCGTCGCTGCAGGCCCAGCGGGACTGGATGTCAGGCCGCTGACGGAATCTTGATCGCCTTGACGTTGACGAACTCCTTCAACCCCTCCGGCCCGTGCTCACGCCCGTAGCCAGAAGCCTTGACCCCACCAAACGGCATGGTCGGGGACGCGACGTCGAAGCTGTTGATGCAGACCATGCCGGTATCGAAGTACTTGCTGGCCAACTCGCGGGCGCGCTGCACGTCGCGGCTGAAGATGCCGCCGCCCAGGCCATAACGGCTGTCGTTGGCGATGCGCATGGCGTCATCGTCATTTTCGGCGCGGATGATGGCGGCAGCCGGGCCAAACAACTCATCGGAATAGGCTACCTGGGCCGGTACGACATCGGCCAATACCGTGGCGGGATAGAACCAGCCGGCCCGGTCAGGCACCTCTCCGCCGACCAGCAGTCGAGCACCTTGTGAAACGCTCTTGGTGACCTGCTCGTGCAGCTTGTCGCGCTGTGCTTTGGACACCATGGGGCCAAGCTGGGTGTCCTCCGCATTCGGGTCGCCCATTTTGATGGCTTCGAACTTCTTCGCGTAGGCGTCGACGAAGGCGTCGTAGTTCTTCGCGGTAACGATGAAGCGCTTCGCATTGACGCAGGTCTGCCCGTTGTTGAACAGACGTCCCGTTACGCAGGTGTCCACGGCCAGTTCGAGGTCGGCATCGTCGAGCACCAGGTAGGCATCGTTGGAACCCAGCTCCAGAACGGTCTTCTTCAGCGCTTGCGCTGCCTTGGTGGCGACGGTGCGCCCTGCCGCCTCGCTGCCGGTGAGCGTCACCGCGCGTACCAGGTCATTGTCCACGATGGCGTTGGACTGGTCGTGGCTGATCAGCAGCACGCCGAACAAGCCCTTGGGCAGCCCGGCGCCTTCGTAGATGTCACGCAACAGCAGGCCGCTGCCGGTGCAGCTTTCCGCATGCTTGAGCAGTACGCCATTGCCAGCCATCAGGCTGGCGATCGAATAACGGACGGCTTGGTAGGCCGGGAAGTTCCATGGCTGGATGCCGTACACCACGCCAATGGGTGAGTGGGTGACGATGCCAGTGGCCCCGTCGACGTTGCGCTCCTCATCGGCCAGCACCCGAGGCCCTTGCTCGGCGGTGTAGTCACAGATGGCGGCGCAGAGGTCGACCTCGGTACGGCTGTCCTTGATCAGCTTGCCGACTTCGTTGGTCATCAACTGGGCGAATTCTTCCTTGCGGTCACGGAGTGCCTTGGCGATGGCGGCGATCACCTTGGCGCGCTCATCCAGGCTGCGCAGGCGCCACTGCAGGTAGGCTTCGTGGCTGGCTTGGACCACGGCTGTTGCCTGCTCGTCAGACATGTAGTCGTAGGTAGCCAGTACCTCTTCGGTAAGCGGGTTGATGGTGGTGAGCTGTTTCTTTGACATGCAGGGAATCCTTTACGTCCAGAGAGAGTGTGAGATTTTCGGCACGCGCTACAGATACGCCTTGCGATGCCGCTCCAGCTGGGGCTCCACGTCCGCCAAGGCGTGCAACACCTCGCGTTGCCATCCGCCCTGCGGCAGGTTCCGCACGGCTGAGTGGGCCGCGCATACCGCCGGTGCATCTGCCCACTGCGCGGCCAGGGTCCGCGCCCAGTCGGCGAACGCACTCGTGGCCTCGGGCAAGGGCCGGAGTGCCTTGCCGAGCATGGGGTGGAACTTCAGTCGCGACTGCGGCAGCACCCTGCCCAGCCAGCCCGGGGCGGCCAGCACGTTCAGGGTGTCATCCACATGCACGATGCCGCTGCGGCGGTGCCGGACGAGTACCGACGCGGCGTGCACCCGTTCGTCAGACGTCACCAGGTCCAATCCGGCGGGGATGGAGAAGTCCAGGTCCTCGTGAAACTGCTGCTGGGTAATGGGATCTTCGATCACGGCGGTGTCCCAGCGCACGGTCGGTGCGCGCTGTCGATGACGCCCGGTACCGATCATTCGTGCGCGTGGCAGCAGTTGGTGCATGTTGTGGCAATGCAGGGTGTGGAACGGGTGCACGTTGATGATCGCTTCGATCAGATCGCCGTTGCCTGTTTGTGCCAGCAGATGGGCGCGGTCATCTTCGTCCACGGCGCAGCTGTCGATCAGCAGGTAGCGACCGTTTGCTCGGCGGATCAGCGACATCTGCGTGCCGACGTCCAAGACGCCGGCAATGCGGTGATGGCCGCGGAAGTTCCAGAAGTCTTCGGCCAGTTGTTGCATGGGGTTGGGCTTTGGCGGGGGACGTGGGCTTTCCATGTTTGACCTCGCCCGGTTCCCATATCGTGAATTCTCCGGCGTGCCGAATCACCCGGGGTTCACTGCAGCCTACCTCGAGCGCGTAATGCGGATGGACGGGACTCTGCCTGCTGAGCCGTTCCATCCTTGGGCAGTGGCCAGGCCCATCACATCATGCGCACACGTTTCACACTCGGGACCGTTGCTGGGAGGTGTACGGTGCTCAGACAGTCAGTGGCCTGTCGGCGGCTGACTTCCGCCTACCGCTGGCCGACGGGAACATCATGCGCGCACTCGCCCTGAGCAAAGCCTTCACTCTGATCGAATCCGGTCCCGTTGTGCTGGTGAGCACCCATGATGGGAAAAAGGCCAACGTCATGGCCATTTCCTGGACGATGGTCATGGACTACACGCCCTTGATCGCCATCACCACCGGACCCTGGAACTATTCCTTCGCCGCGTTGAAGCACCAGCGTGAGTGTGTGCTTGCAATCCCCGGGATCGACATGCTCGATACGGTGGTGAAAATCGGCACATGCTCGGGCGCGGATACGGACAAGTTCGCCAGGTTCCGGTTGAACGCTTTACCGGCCGAGAAGGTGGGTGCCCCGCTGATCGGTCGCTGCCTGGCGAATATCGAATGCCAGGTCGTGGACATCGTTGAACCTTACGGCATGGTCGTGCTGCAGGGGGTTGCCGCGCATGTCGATGTGAAGCGAAAGGAGAGGCGCACGATCCATGCGGTGGGTGATGGCTCGTTCATTGCCGATGGGCACCGTTTTGATCGACGCAAGGCGATGGCCAGCAAGCTTGCACCAGGTGTTTCCAGGTAAAGGGCACTACCTGCGTAACGCTCGCGTCTGGGCCAGCCTGCGCTGTCCATCGCCAAGCGCCTCAGTCTGTCTTGCATGGACCGCTGAAGTCGAGGCGGCAATTACGGGACCTGCGGTGCCGCCGGCGTCAATGCATGGACCACAAACACATAACACCGGCCTGAAGTTCTCCAGGGGTACGCTCGATCGGCTTCTTCTCCAGAGATCGGTCGGGGCACGCGACGACCACGCCCCGGTGATCTGGTGCTGCCCACGGCGCGCGCGATCGCCCTCCTGCCAACGCCCGATGGGGTCGCGGCACCGATCTGGATGCGGGAGAAGCAGCTCCACTCCCATGAGAGGCAACGATGTCGATCAGAATCAACCAGAACCGGCACGCATTCGACCCTGCGGCGGCTACCACACCTGATATCAAGGACGAGGCCCCACGCAAAGCGGCATCGACCCAGCATTCCGCAGCCGCTGCGGAACCCTCCATTGCCAAGAGGCCTGTGACACCAACCGCGCCCCTGAGCCGTCCTGAAAGAAGCTTGCGCAACAGCGGCAACGAAGTGAACCGGGCCGGGCACCCACACAGATTCACTGTCAGCGGACGGCAGCGCGAACTCGAGGCCGACGTCATCACGCTGCGTGGTGCCGAACAGACCATCGACCGCATCAAAAATACGATCCCGCGCGCTTCAGATGCTGTCAGCCTGGCGCTTCCCCAACTGTCCGACGACGAAGCGTCGTACGCCGAGTTGTCACAGGAGTTTGGCCCCCAGTGGATGTCAAACAGTACAGCGAAGGCATCTGCCGCGGATGGCTGGCTGCCCTTGGGAGAGCGCATTGAGGTCGTCGACAGCGACCATCCGCACGACACGTCGCAGACGCCTGAGGCTGGCGACTGGCTGCCTTTGGGAGAACGCATCGAGGTCGTCGACAAGGACCAACCGCTCGGCACACCCGCCGCCTCTCTTACACAGCGTGGCAACGACGCTGACGACGACCTTCCGGACGAGTCGTTCGCCTCCCGAGTCATCGCCAACTACAACGCCGCCCAGGAGCGTTACTGGTCCACGGAAATCGACGGAGTATCAAGGTCGGAGACACTGCAGCGCGCAATGCGCTCGGCCGTGAAGGCCGAAGCCGGCATTCGACTCAGGTCCAGGACGTTGTCGGCCACCGCCCATCGGGTTATAGAGCAGTTATGGCTGGATCCCAACCGCCGGTTGTCCGACCTCGCACCCAGAATGGAAACCAGCCGGCTCACCGTGGACGGCGAGGACGTTGCTGGCGCGTTCGTCATCTCCGGAAGACGCGCGGGCGCGCAGGAGGCCGAGGTCGCGATGCTCTGGCGACCGGGTCGGCCGCTTCAGGAATTTTCAAGCGTGGACGACCTTCGGCAATGGGTGGCCGACGAACACGCGACGACGGACGGCGACCGTCGTCAGAGCAATGTCGAAGCCGTAGGTACACGTGTTGCAGACGGGAACATCTTCGCGCTGCGCGTGCAGGACCTGCGAGCACAGATGGAACGGCGGCTGGCCGACGGACTCGAACTGAGCAAGGATGCGGATTCATTGAAGGACTACCTGGATAACTCACCGATTGCAGAGGGCTATCTGGATCTGTCGAGAGCCTGGGATGGCGATGCAACCGAGTCGATGCGGCGATCGCTATCGGGACCTGACGCGCCGCTGCAGATCCTGAACCTGGAAGAGGCCCGACAAACCGCCTTCGACAGTACGAAAGCGATCCAATCCAGGCTGGAATCCATCCCTTCGCTGGGCAACTTTGCCGCGGACAAGATCAAAGACTATCTGGCAAAGGTGCTTAGACTCAACTTCCAAGTGCAACACCCCGCAACCACGTAGGGTGTTCGCA
>DALZLW010000017.1:0-33645 GCA_032007425.1 Stenotrophomonas sp. | reverse complement strand
CGGTGCCGATGGTCTGCATCACCGGCCAGGTCGCCACCCCGCTGCTGGGCACCGATGCGTTCCAGGAACTGGATGTGTTCGGCCTGACCCTGCCGATCGTCAAGCACAGCTGGCTGGTGCGCAGCGTCGACGACCTGCCGCGCGTGGTGGCCGAGGCCTTCCGCATTGCCCGCGAGGGTCGTCCTGGCCCGGTGTTGATCGACATGCCCAAGGACGTGCAGCTGGCCGACGCCAGCCACCTGCCGGCACATGTGCCGGCCCAGGTGGAACCACCGGCGGCCGCTGACGAGGCGGCCATCGCGGCCGCCATCGCAGCGCTGGCGTCGGCGGAGAAACCGGTGGTCTATGCCGGTGGCGGCATTGCGTTGGGGGACGCGGTGGAGGGGCTGCGCGCTTTCGTGGAAAGCAGTGGCATCCCCACGGTGATGACCCTGCGCGGACTGGGCGCACTGCCGGCCAGCCACCCGCAATCACTGGGCATGCTGGGCATGCATGGCACCCGCGCGGCCAACATGGCCGTGCAGGACTGCGACGTTCTGCTGGTGCTGGGCGCACGCTTCGACGACCGCGCCACTGGCAAGCTGGCCGAGTTCGCCCCGTTTGCGCGGGTGGTGCACATCGATGCCGATGCCTACGAGATCTCCAAACTGCGCACCGCCGACGTGGCCGTGCCCGGCAATGTCGGCCATGCCATCGCGGCGCTGCACGCGGCCTTCCCCTCCCCCTCGCCGCACCAGGCCGCGTGGCGCAACCGTTGCAACCAGAACCGCGAGCGCTTCGGCGCCCGCTACGATGCGCCGGGCAAGCACATCTATGCCCCGGCCCTGCTGAAGCGACTGAGCGAGCTGGCCCCGGCCGATGCGGTGATCGCCTGCGATGTGGGCCAGCACCAGATGTGGGTGGCCCAGCACTGCCGCTTCAACCACCCGCGCAACCACCTGACCAGCGGCGCGCTGGGCACGATGGGCTTTGGCCTGCCGGCGGCGATGGGCGCGCAGTTCGCCTGCCCGGAGCGCACTGTCGTACTGGTCTCCGGTGACGGCAGCTTCATGATGAACGTGCAGGAGCTGGCGACCATCGCCCGCTGCCGCCTGCCGGTGAAGATCGTGCTGCTGGACAACAGCTCGCTGGGCATGGTCCGGCAGTGGCAGGAACTGTTCTTCGCCGAGCGTTACAGCGAAATCGACCTGTCCGACAACCCCGACTTCGTCGCCCTGGCCAAGGTGTTCGGTATCGCCGCCACCCGGATCGATGCCCGCGACGATGTCGAAGGTGGGCTGGCTGCGCTGCTGGCCGAACCCGGGCCCGCGCTGCTGCATGTGGCCATCGATGCCCGCGCCAATGTGTGGCCGCTGGTGCCCCCCAACACCGCCAACAGCACCATGCTGGAAGCCAACCCCGCCCACCCTCAGGAGGCCCCCCATGCAATACCGGCTTGATCTGGTGCTGCACCCGGCTGAAGGTGCGCTGCTGCGCGTGATCGGCATGGCCGAGCGCCGCGGCTTCGCACCGCGCGCCATCAGCGGTGCATCGCAGGCCGACGACCAGGGCCGCTGGCACCTGCAGTTGGTGGTGGACGGCCAGCGCCCGCCACAGACCCTGTGCCGGCAGATCGAGAAGATCTACGACTGCGTTTCGGTGCAGGTCACCGAAGTCGAAGGAGCCGCCGCATGAATGCTCGTACCGCCAATGCGGTGCCGGTACGGAGGCGTCTTCTTCGCCGCCCGCGCGCAACGTCGCCGGTCGCCGTCGAAGCCGTGGCTGCCCATGCCCGCCGCTGATACCAGCGCACCAGGCGAGGTAGGCGAGGTAACCGTTGCCGACGTATTGGCCGCGCAGGCCCGCCTGCGCCGCTTCCTGCCCGCCACTCCGCTGCACTACGCCGAACGCTTCGGCACTTGGCTGAAGCTGGAAAACCTGCAGCGCACCGGTTCCTACAAGGTTCGCGGCGCGCTGAACGCGCTGCTGGCCGGTCGCGAACGCGGTGACACCCGTCCGGTGATCTGCGCCTCGGCCGGCAACCATGCCCAGGGCGTGGCCTGGTCGGCCTACAAGCTCAACGTGCCGGCCATCACGGTCATGCCGCATGGCGCACCGGCCAACAAGATCGCAGGCGTCGCCCACTGGGGTGCCACGGTGCGCCAGCATGGCGAAAGCTATGACGAGGCCTGGGCCTTCGCGGTGGAGCTGGCCCGCCGCAACGACTACCGCTTCCTGTCGGCCTTCGACGATCCCGACGTGATCGCCGGCCAGGGCACCATCGGCATCGAACTGGCCGCCCACGGCCCGGACGTGGTCATGGTCCCGATCGGCGGCGGTGGCCTGGCATCGGGTGTCGCACTGGCACTGAAATCACAAGGCGTGCGCATCATCGGCGCGCAGGTCGAGGGCGTCGATTCCATGGCCCGCGCCATCCGCGGTGACATCCGCGAAGTGGCTCCGGTGGCCTCGTTGGCCGACGGCGTACGGGTGAAGATCCCCGGTTACCTGACCCGCCGACTGTGCGCCAGCCTGCTCGACGATGTCGTGATCGTCCGCGAAGCCGAACTGCGCGAAACCCTGGTCCGCTTGGCGCTGGAAGAAAACCTGATCGCCGAAGGCGCCGGCGCGCTGGCCCTGGCGGCCGGCCGCCGCGTGGCCGGCAAACGCAAGTGCGCCGTGGTTTCTGGCGGCAACATCGATGCCACCGTGCTGGCGAACCTGCTCACCGACATCCGTCCCAGCCCGCCGCGCAAGCCGCGTCGAAGGCGCAGCGAAACACCACGCAGCGCCAGAGCGGTCCCCGAGCCGCGGCCAACCCCGATTCCTTCTTCAATACCTTCCCCCCTGCAAGCCGCCACGCCCGCTGGCGAGGAGATTTCATCATGACCACGCCGACCAACACCCCGCGAATTCGAATTTTCGATACCACCCTGCGCGATGGCGAGCAATCGCCCGGCTGCAGCATGACCCCGCCGCAGAAACTGGTCATGGCCCGCGCCCTGGACGAACTGGGCGTGGACATCATCGAAACCGGCTTCCCGGCCAGCTCGCAGTCCGATCGCGAAGCGATGGCCGCCATCGGCCGTGAACTGCGCCGCTCCAGCCTGACCCTGGCCGTGCTGTCGCGCTGCCTGCAGGCCGACATCGAAACTTCCGCACGTGCGCTGGAAGCAGCGGTGAGTCCGCGCCTGCATGTGTTCCTGTCCACCAGCCCGCTGCACCGCGAGCACAAGCTGCGCATGACCCGCGAACAGGTGCTGGAATCGGTGCGCAAGCACGTTGCCCTGGCCCGCTCCTACATCGACGACGTGGAGTTTTCCGCGGAAGACGCCACCCGCACCGAGCTGGACTACCTGGTCGAAGTGTCGCGCGTGGCCATCGCCGCCGGTGCGACCACCATCAACCTGCCCGATACGGTCGGCTTCACCACCCCGGAAGAAATCCGCACCATGTTCCAGCAGGTGATCGCCGGCGTGGCCGATGTGCCGGGTGCCGCCAACGTGGTCTTCAGCGCGCACTGCCATAACGACCTGGGGCTGGCCGTGGCCAACTCGCTGGCGGCCATCGAAGGCGGTGCGCGCCAGGTGGAATGCACGATCAACGGCATCGGCGAGCGCGCCGGCAACTGCTCGCTGGAAGAAATCGCCATGGCGCTGAAGGTGCGCCAGGCCTTCTACAACCAGGACACGGCGATCAACACGCCGCGCATCGTGTCCACCTCGCAGCTGCTGCAGCGCCTGGTCGGCATGCCGGTCCAGCGCAACAAGGCGATCGTCGGTGCCAATGCCTTCGCCCATGAATCGGGCATCCACCAGCATGGCATGCTGCGCCACCGCGGCACCTACGAAATCATGCGCCCGGAAGACGTCGGCTGGGAGGATTCGCAGATGGTGCTGGGCCGCCACAGCGGCCGCGCCGCCGTCGAGGCACGCCTGCGGGCGCTGGGCTTCTGGCTGGAAGAAGAAGAGCTGAAGCTGGTCTTCGAACAGTTCAAGGCCCTGTGCGAGCAACAGCGCGTGGTGACCGACGCCGACCTGCAGACGCTGATGCAGGGCGGTGCCAACCAGCAGGGTTACCGGCTGGCATCGATGACCATCAGCGACGTCGGCAGCCGTGCCAACGCCCTGGTCGAGCTGTCCGACCCGGATGGCCGTCGCGTGGCCGAGACCGCCCAGGGCGACGGCCCGGTCGATGCGCTGTTCGGTGCGCTGTCCTCGGCCACCGGCGTGCAACTGCAGCTGGACAGCTACCAGGTGCACAGCGTAGGCATCGGCGCCGACGCCCGCGGGGAAGCCAACCTGAGCGTGCGCCACGAAGGCGAAGTCTTCGAAGGTACCGGGACAAGCCGCGACATCATCGAGGCTTCGGCCCTGGCCTGGCTGGACGTGGCCAACCGCCTGCTGCGCCAGCGCCAGGCCGTTGCCACCGCCACCGAAGCCGTCGCCCACAACGCCTGAGGAGCCCGCTGATGAATGCCTTCGCCCAGCGCCAGATCGACACCGCCCCGGCGGCCGGCCAGCAATGGAGCGCCGCCGACTACGCCATCGATGCAGGCTTCGTGCCGCGCCTCGGCGGCGCCGTCGCTCGCCTGCTCGATCCCCGCGCGGGCGAATGCATCCTCGACCTTGGCTGCGGCGATGGCGTACTGACCACCGAACTGGCCTTGAGCGGTGCCCACCTCACCGGTGTGGATGCCTCGCCGGAACTGGTCAACGCAGCGCGCGCACGCGGCGTTACGGCCCAGGTGATGGATGGCCACGCACTGGTGTTCGACGAAGCCTTCGATGCAGTGTTCAGCAACGCAGCACTGCACTGGATGCGCGAGCCGGACCGCGTGCTGGCCGGTATCCGTCGCGCGCTGCGACCCGGCGGACGCTTCGTCGCCGAGTTCGGCGCGCATGGCAACGTCGCCCGTATCGTTGCGGCGCTGCAGGCCGCGCGCGCAGCGCACGGCCACGGCGGCAGCCCGTTCGAATGGTACTTCCCCACGGCAGATGCCTATGCCGACCGCCTGCGCCAGCACGGCTTCCAGGTCCAGCTGATCGAGACCCACGTGCGTCCCACGCCGCTGCCGACCGGCATCGAGGGCTGGCTGCGCGTGTTCGCCAGCCCACTGCTCGATGACCTGCAGGCCGGCCAACAGCTGGTCGTGCGCACATCGGCCATCGCCCTGCTGCACGACCTGCCCCGCGATGCCAGCGGCCAGCCACTGGCCGACTACGTGCGCTTGCGGCTGCTGGCACGTCGCCGCTGACCTTGACCCTTTACCCTGTATTCCATGATGTTCGTTGTCACGTACTCCTGCCAGGCAATCGCATGAATTCCGCACCCCGCACCCTGTACGACAAACTGTGGGACAACCATGTTGTCGTCCCTGAATCCGACAGCGCCCCGGCGGTGCTGTACATCGACCTGCACCTGATCCACGAAGTCACCTCGCCACAGGCCTTCACCGAGCTGCGCGAACGCGGCCTGGCGCCGCGCCGGCCGGACCGCACCAAGGCGACCATGGACCATTCCACTCCGACCCTGCCGGCGCGCGCCGATGGCAGCCTGCCCTATGCAAGCGCCGCCTCAGAAGCGCAGGTGGCGATGCTGGCCGACAACTGCGCCGCACACGGCATCGAGCTGTTCGACATGGCATCGGCCAACCGCGGCATCGTCCATGTGATCGCCCCGGAGCAGGGCTTCACCCAGCCCGGCATGACCATCGTCTGCGGTGACAGCCATACGTCCACGCACGGCGCCTTCGGTTCGTTGGCCTTCGGCATCGGCACCAGCGAAGTGGGCCACGTGCTGGCCACCCAGTGCCTGTTGCAGCGGAAGGCCAGAACCATGTCGATCACCGTCGACGGCTCGCTGGCACCGGGCGTCGGCGCCAAGGACGTTGTGCTGCACATCATCGGCGTGATCGGCGTCAACGGAGGCACCGGCCACGTGATCGAGTACCGCGGCAGCACCATCGAAGCGATGGACATGGAACAGCGCATGACCCTGTGCAACATGTCCATCGAAGCCGGCGCGCGCGCCGGCATGGTGGCCCCCGACCAGGTGACCTATGACTGGGTCGCCGCGACGCCTCGTGGTCCCAAGGGCGCGGATTTCGATGCTGCCGTGGCGCGCTGGCAGCAGCTGCGCAGTGACGAGGGCGCGTGCTTTGACGTGGACGTGCGCATCGACGCTGCCGACATCCGCCCCACCCTGACCTGGGGCACCCATCCTGGCACCGCCATCGCCGTGGACCGGCCGATTCCGGCGGCCAACGATGCCGCCGACCAGAAGGGCCTGGACTACATGCAACTGCACGCCGGCCAGGTGCTGGCAGGCACGCCGGTGGACGTGGTCTTTGTCGGCTCCTGCACCAATGGCCGGCTGAGCGACATGCGCGAAGTGGCGCAGGTGCTGCAGGGACGGCGCGTCGACGCCCGCGTGCGGATGCTGGTGGTGCCCGGTTCCGAGATCGTCAAGCAGCAGGCGGAAGCCGAAGGCATCCACGAGATCGTGCGTGCCGCCGGCGCCGAATGGCGCGAACCCGGCTGCTCCATGTGCATCGCCATGAACGGCGACCTGGTCGCCCCCGGCCAGCTGGCGGTAAGCACCAGCAACCGCAACTTCGAAGGACGCCAAGGGCCCGGCTCGCGCACCCTGCTGGCCTCGCCGATGACGGCGGCCTGGGCGGCGGTCAACGGCCGCGTCGCCGATACCCGTGAACTGTTTTCCAAGGAGGTGGCGTGATGGCCGGCTTTCGCACCTTGAGCTCGGCCAGCGTGGTGCTGCGCCAGAGCAACATCGACACCGACCAGATCATCCCGGCGCGCTTTCTGTCCACCACCGAGCGCGCTGGCCTGGGCCGCAACGCCTTCAATGACTGGCGCTGGCAGGCCGATGGCAGCCCCAATCCGGAGTTCGCCTTCAACCAGCCGCACAATGCGGGTCGCAGCGTCCTGCTGGCCGGCCGCAACTTCGGTTGTGGTTCCTCGCGCGAACACGCGCCATGGGCACTGACCGACCTCGGCCTGCGCGCCATCGTCAGCAGCGAGATCGCCGATATCTTCCGCGGCAACGCGTTGAAGAATGGCCTGCTGCCGATCGTGCTTGATGAAGCCGACGTCCAGGCCCTGATGCAGCGCCCGGACGACGTCCTGACCATCGACGTCGCTGCACGCGAGCTTCGCACGCCCGATGGCCGGGCCTACACTTTCCCCCTCGATGGCTTCTCTCAGACCTGCCTGCTGGAAGGCGTCGACCAGTTGGGCTACCTGCTGGGCCGTGTCCCTGATATCGAACGTTACGAGACCTCGAATGCACGCTGAAATCGTTGTCCTGCCCGGTGATGGCATCGGTCCGGAAGTGGCCGCCTCTGCCGTTGCGGTGCTGACCGCTGTCGCCGCCCGGTTCAATCACAGCTTCACCTTCACCGAACACGACATCGGTGGCATCGCCATCGACCGCCACGGCGAGCCGTTGCCGGCCGCGACCCTGGCCGCCTGCAAGGCCGCCGACGCCGTACTGCTGGGTGCCGTCGGCGGCCCGAAGTGGTCCGACCCCAATGCCAAGGTGCGCCCGGAACAGGGCCTGCTGGCAATCCGCAAGGCACTGGGCCTGTATGCCAACCTGCGCCCGGTGCGCACGCACGAGGCTGCACTGGGCGCCTCGCCGATCAAGGCCGAGTTGCTGCGCGGCGTGGATTTCGTCGTGGTGCGTGAACTGACCGGTGGCATCTACTTCGGCGACAAGACCCGCGATGCCGACAGCGCCAGTGACCTGTGCCGCTACACCGTCACGGAGATCGAGCGCGTGCTGCGCAGCGCCTTCCAGCTGGCGCGCCAGCGGCGTGGCAAGGTGACCTCGGTGGACAAGGCCAACGTGCTGGAAACCTCGCGCCTGTGGCGCGACGTCGCCACCCGCATCGGCCGCGAGGAGTTCCCTGACGTGTCGCTGGAACATCAGCTGGTCGATTCCATGGCCATGCACCTGCTGGCCAAGCCGCGCGACTACGATGTGATCGTCACCGAGAACATGTTCGGTGACATCCTCACTGACGAAGCGTCGATGCTGGCCGGCTCGCTGGGCCTGCTGCCGTCGGCGTCGCTGGGCGAGACCGGTGCGGTCGGCATCTACGAACCGATCCATGGTTCGGCGCCGGACATCGCCGGCAAGGGCATCGCCAATCCCTACGCCACGCTGTTGAGCGCCGCCATGCTGCTGCGTCACTCCTTGGGACTGGAGGCCGAAGCCACTGCCGTGGAAGCGGCCGTGCATGCCGCACTGGACGCTGGCGTGTTCACCGCTGACCTTGCCGCTGCCGGTACCGCGGTGTCCACCACCGAGGCGACCGACGCCGTGCTCACCCGGTTGTAATGCAGGCTGCGCCATCGCCGGGCGTGCCCCGGCGATGGCCCCACCTGCGCAACGGTCGGCGCCGCGCGATGGCGCCCCCCCTGTCCATCGCCAGCCGCACGCGCATGGCCATGACCCGGCACGAGCGCGCATCCTGCCTCAGCACGCCTCCTGGCCCGGCCTGACCCGGTACCAGGCTGCATACAACGCCGGCACGAACACCAGGGTCAGCACGGTCGCCACGATCAATCCGCCCATGACCGCGATGGCCATCGAGCCGTAGAACGCGCTGCGTGACAGCGGGATCATCGCCAGCACCGTCGTCAGCGACGTCAGCACGATCGGACGGGCACGCCTGACCGTCGCATCCAGAATGGCGTTCCAGCGGTCATTGCCTGCTTCGATGTCCTGGCGGATCTGATCGATCAGGATCACCGAGTTGCGCATGATCATGCCGGCCAGCGCGATCGTCCCCAGCTGTGCGACGAAGCTGAAGGGTGTCCGGAACAGGATCAGGAAAGCAACCACCCCGATGATGCCCAATGGCGCCGTGGCCAGTACCATCAAGGCACAAGGGAAGCTGCGCAACTGCAGCATCAGCAGTGTCATCACCACGATGACGAACAAGGGGATGCCCGCCTTGATCGACGCCAACGCAAATGCCGAGCTTTCCGCGGTGCCGCCGATCTCCAACAGGTAGCCGGCAGGCAACTGCGCACGCACCGCCTGCAGCGTCGGGGCGATCTGCTCGACCACGTCGATGGCCTGCATGCCGTCGCTGATGTCTGCCCGTACCGTGACGGTCGGGAGCTGGTTGTAATGACGGATGACGCCGTGTTCGAACCCATGTGATACCCGAGCCACCTGCGCAATGCTGATCCGCCCGCCGTTGCGGGTGGGCATCTGCAGGCTCTCCAACAATCCCGCGTCCAGCCGTTCCTCGGCCGTTCCCCGTAACACGATCTCGATCTGGCGATTGCCCTTCCGGTACACGCCCACCGGCGTGCCCGTCAGCGCACCGGCCAGGAAGCGGCTGACGTCGGTGCTGGTCACCCCCAGATCACGCGCACGGTTCTGGTCGATCTGCACCTGCATGACACTGCTGGGCGCGCTCCAGTCCAGATTGACGTCGGTGATGTGCGGATTCGCTCGCACTTTCGAGGCCACCCGTCGAGCCAATGCCTGCACCTCGTCGAGGTCCTCGCCAGAAACACGGACCTGCACTGGATAGCCGACAGGCGGTCCATTTTCCAGACGGCTGACACGTACGCGTGCCCCGGGCAACTGGCTCACCACGTAATCCAGCAACCAGCGACGCAGGTGCTCACGCGCCTGGAGATCCTCGGCCGAGATGACGAACTGCGCGAAATTGATGGCTGTCGGCTGCTGCGCCAGCGGCATGTAGAACCGTGGCGCGCCGACGCCTACATACGTCACAGTCTGGGTGATGTCCGTGCGGGTGGCCAACAATGCTTCCAGCTTCACGGCCAGCGCCTTGGTTGCGCGCAGCGAAGCCCCTTCGCCCAGTGTCATGTCAACCACCAGCTCCGGCCGGGTGGAATCCGGGAAGAACTGCCGCGGCACGAAGCGGAAAACCATCAGCGCTGCAACGAAGAGCAGGCCCATGATCGCCAGCACCCACCATCGATACTGCAGACAGCAGTAAAGCAGGGCACGGAAGCGCAGGTACACCGGCTTCTGGTAGGTATCGACGCCCATGCCCGGTCCCGGCCCGGCACCCTTTTCCGGCAGCATGCCAAAGCCAAGATAGGGCACGAACAACACCGCGGCGACCCAGGACGCCAGCAGCGCGATGGCCACCACCTGGAACAGGGAACGCGTGTATTCGCCCACGCCTGAAGCGGCCATGGCGATCGGCAGAAAACCTGCAACGGTGATCAACGTTCCGGTCAGCATCGGCAGCGCGGCGGACTGCCACGTGAAGCAGGCCGCCGCCAGGCGATTCATTCCCTGCTCCATCTTGGTCGCCATGATCTCCACGGCGATGATGACATCGTCCACCAGCAGCCCCAGCGCCAGCACCAACGCGCCGAGCGAAATCCGCTGCAATCCGATGCCGAAGTAGTACATGACCAGGAAGGTCATCGCCATCACCAACGGAATAGCCAATCCGACCACGAGGCCTGCGCGCAGGCCCAGCAGGAAGAAACTCACCAACAGCACGATGACGATGGCTTCACCCAGCACCTGGACGAAATCCCCCACGGTCTGCTTGACCACCAGCGACTGGTCGGCGACTTTCTTCAGCCGCATGCCCGTCGGCAGCGTGCTGTTCAGACGTGCAACCTCTGCGTCCAGCGCCGCGCCCAGGGCAATGACGTCGCCACCTTCATTCATCGCAACAGCCACGCCAATGGCCTGCTCTCCCATCACGCGCATTTGTGGCGAAGCGGGATCGGCAAACCCGCGATGGACCTCGGCCACATCGGAAAGACGCACGGTTCGTTCACCGATGCGGATCGGCAGATGGCCGATGTCTTCGACCGCCAGGATCTGACCACTGACCCGCAGGTGGACACGGCTGCTGCCCGTCTCGTAGAAGCTTCCAGAAGTGATCGTGGTCTGATCAGCAAGCGCCTGTTGCACGTCCCGCCGTGAGAGCTGCAAGGCATTGATCCGCGTATTGGACAGCTCGATGAAGATCTTCTCGTCCTGCAGCCCGATCAGTTCGACTTTGCTGACGTCCGGCATGCGTTGCAGGGCCAACTGCACCCGCTGGGCGTAATCATGCATCACCGCGGGATCATGGCCTTTGGCTGTAAGCGCATAGATATTGCCGAAGGTGTCGCCGAACTCGTCATTGAAGAAGGGGCCGATGACCCCCTGCGGCAAAGTGCCCTGCATGTCACCGATACGCTTGCGTACCCGATCCATCACGCGATGCACCTGCGCCGACCCCAGATCATCGCGCACCGCGAACACGATCTCCGATTCGCCAGGCCGCGAGGAAGACCGGATGAACTCGAACTTGCCGGTGTTCATCAACGCCGCTTCCATCGGCTTGGTCAGTTGCCGGGACACCTGTTCGGCCGTGGCACCCGGCCACCGCGCATGGACGATCATCACCTTGTAAGTGAACGGTGGATCCTCGGACTGACCCAGCCGCGCAAAGGACCAGCCGCCGAGCAAGGCCAGGCCCAGGACAAGGAACAGCATGAGCGGTCGGTTTCCCAGCGCCCACTGGGAAAGGTTGAATCGACGTACCTGCATCACCGGCCGCCCCCAGCCACACGCCCTTTCGCCGGCGGCGCCAGCACCGGTCGGTTCTGCGCGTCGACGGCCGTCACCCGCTGCCCCGCGCGCAGCTGCGCGCCGTCCCCGACCACCACCCAGTCGGTCCTGCCGAGCCCGGCCACGACCTCGATACGTTCGCCACTGACGGCGCCGGTGCGCACGGCCACCGCTTTCAACAAGGAACGGGCTGGGTCGACCACCCACACGTGGGGCCTTCCGTCCTCGCCACGCTGCAACGCCGTGAGCGGCACCTGCAGTGCCCCGCGACGGTCCTCGTCCATTGCCTGCACGCGCGCCCCCAGCCCGAGGGCGGCGTGCCCAAGCGCGTCCTCGCGCAGCCTGACATACGCGGCAAACGTGCGCGTCAGCGGATCGGCGGCGGCGGCAATCTCCACGACCGTGCCAGGCAATGACGCCGCGCCGTACTGCTCCAGCTGCACCTGCACAAGCGTACCGATCGTGAACCGGCGCAAGGCCGCTTCAGGCAGGTTGATCCGCACCTCGCGTCCTTCGTTGGACGCGAAGGTAAACAGCGCCTGCCCCGCCGCCACCAGCTGGCCCACCTCTGCGGCCGCTTCGCGCCGCACGATGATGCCGTCATCCGGCGCCCGCAGCTGGGCATGATCGACCTGGTTGTCCAGGACATCGGCATTGGCTTTGGCTGCATCCACCTTGGCTTGTGCGGCATTGAAGGCGGCCTGCTGCTGGTCCAGCGCCGAACGGCTGACCAGCTGCTTGGCGGCCAACGTCCGATAGCGGATGAGGTCATCGTTGAGCTGCGTCAACTCGGCCTGCGCGGCCACACGTTCGGCACGGGCCGCGCGTGCACGCAGCCGCAGGTCCGAGGCATCCACCGCCGCCAGCAGCTGCCCTTTCACCACGGGTTGGCCTGCATCCACCCGACGTTCGCGCACCCTGCCGTCGACCTGGAAGGACAACACGCTTTCGTGGCGGGCGCGAACTTCGCCAGGCAGTGTCACACGCGGCATCGCATCCTCGACCGGCTGCATGACCAGCACCGGCACAGGAACCGCGGCAACGTCTTCCGCCCGCGAACATGCAACCAGCAGGCAGGCGCCTACTACAGCGCCCATCGCGTACTTCATCACGTTCGACCTCCTTGCTGGTGGCGGCATCGAACCGGCTGGTGCTCGATGCGCGTCACGATTGATAAGTTCGAGAATTCATCGTGGGATCCATTCGAAGAACCGTTCAAGGGACAAGCGCGACGCGCATAAAAAAGGGCTTCCATCAAGGAAGCCCTTTGCAGGACAACGCGATACCGGGTTACCTCACCGCCTTAAAGCTCCCTGGTCAATGAGGTGCGGCGGGCAGGGGCAATCGGCACGTCACGACTCTTCCGACCGCACCCGGAACCACGCCGCATAAAGGGCGGGCAGGAAGACCAGGGTCAGCACGGTACCGACAATCAAGCCGCCCATGATTGAAATTGCCATCGACCCATAAAACGCGCTGCGCGACAGTGGAATCATGGCCAGCACCGCTGCCAATGCCGTCAGCACGATCGGGCGGAAGCGGCGCACGGTCGCATCGATGATCGCGTGCCAGCGGTCATGGCCGGCATCGATATCCTGTTGGATCTGGTCGATCAGGATCACCGAGTTGCGCATGATCATGCCGGCCAACGCGATCGTTCCGAGCAATGCCACGAAGCCGAAAGGCACCCGGAAGATCAACAGGAACAGCGTGGCCCCGATGATGCCCAACGGCGCGGTGACCAGCACCATCGCCGCGCGCGAGAAGCTGCGCAGCTGCAGCATCAACAACGTGGCCACCACCACCAGGAACAGCGGCATGCCGGCCTTGATCGAATCCTGCCCGCGGGTGGAATCTTCCACCGTGCCGCCGGTTTCCAGCAGGTAACCGCTGGGCAGTCCTGCACGTATCTGCGCCAGGCTCGGCAGGATCTGCTGCACGACGTCCACCGGTTGGCTGCCGTCGCTGATATCGGCACGCACAGTCACCGTTGGCAGCCGGTTGCGGTGCCAGATGATGCCGTCTTCGAATCCGTAATCCAGTTGCGCGACCTGGGAAAGACTGATGCTGCCGCCTTGGCCATCGGGCATCGCCAGGCTGGCCAGCTGATCCAGGCGCGCACGCTCATCGGCCGGCCCGCGCACCAGCATCTCGATCTGCCGATTGCCATCGCGATAGACACTCACCGCCTGCCCCGCCAGCGAACTGGCCAGGAACTGGCTGACCTGTGCGCTGCTCACCCCCAGGGCGCGGGCGCGGTCCTGGTCGATCTGCAGGCGCACCACTTTGCTGGGTTCGCTCCAGTCCAGGTTGACGTTCATCGTATGTGGATTGGCGCGGACCTTGGCCTCCACTTCGCGAGCGATGGCCTGGATCTGCGCGATGTGCTCACCGGACACGCGGAACTGCACGGGATACCCCACGGGCGGCCCATTCTCCAGTCGCGTCACCCGCATCTGCACGTCGCTGAACCGAGGCATCACTTCGTCCAGCATCCAGCGGCGGATGGCTTCGCGTGCCTGGATGTCCTTGCCCAGGACCACGAACTGGGCGAAGTTGGCTGCGGGCAACTGCTGGTCCAGCGGCAGGTAGAAGCGCGGCGAGCCCGTGCCTACGTACGCCACGTAGTTGGCGATGTCATCACGGGTGGCCAACAAGGCCTCCAGTTTTTCCGCCTGTGCCTGGGTGGCGCGCAGCGAGGCCCCTTCGGCCAGCTCGATGTCCACCATCAGCTCCGGCCGGGTGGAGTCGGGGAAGAACTGCTGCGGCACGAAGCGGAACAGCAGCAACGAACCGATGAACAGCGCTGCGGTGGCCAGGATCACCCACCAGCGATGGCGCAGGCAGGCATCGAGGAAGCCACGGAAACGCCGGTAGAAGGGCCGCTGGTAGGGATCGTGGTCATGGCCGTGGGCGGCCGGCGCCAACAGATTGGCCAGCGCCGGGTGGCGATCGGCCCAGGCCTGCCGTCGCGCCAGCCAGCGCGCGGCCAGACTGCCGGGTTCTGGCGGCTGCCGGTTGAACAGGTCCGGCAGCATCTTGTCGCCCAGGTAGGGAATGAACAGCACGGCGGCGATCCATGACACCACCAATGCGATCGTGACCACTTGGAACAGCGAACGGGTGTATTCCCCGGTGCTGGACGCTGCCGTGGCGATGGGCAGGAAGCCAGCGGCGGTGATCAGGGTGCCGGTCAGCATCGGGAACGCGGTCGACTCCCAGGCGAAACTCGCCGCCCGCAGCCGGTCAAAGCCCTGTTCCATCTTGGTGGCCATCATCTCGACGGCGATGATGGCATCGTCGACCAGCAGCCCCAACGCGAGCACCAACGCCCCAAGCGAAATCTTGTGCAGGCCGATACCGAAGTAATGCATCACGAAGAAAGTCATCGCCAGCACCAGCGGAATGGTGACACCCACCACCAAGCCGGTGCGCAGGCCCAGCGAGAAGAAACTGACCAGCAGCACGATCACCACCGCTTCCGTCAACACCTGCACGAACTCGCCAACCGATTCCTCCACGGCGCGTGGCTGGTCGGACACTTTGCGCAGCTGCATGCCGGCCGGCAGCGTTTTCTGCAGCCGCTGGAATTGGGCATCCAGATGCGCGCCGAGGGCGAGGATGTCACCACCGTCTTTCATCGCCACCGCCAGGCCGATCGCTTCATCGCCCATGAAGCGCATCTTCGGCGACGCCGGATCGGCGAAGCCTCGCTTCACCTCGGCGATGTCGCCAAGCCGGACCGTGCGCTGTCCGGCGCGGATCGGGAACGCGCGGATGTCGGCCAGGCTGTCGAACTGGCCGGTGACCCTCAGTTGCACGCGGTCGCTGCCGGTTTCGAAGAAGCTGGTGGCCGCCACCGCGTTCTGGTCCGCCAGTGCCTGCTGCACTTGCTGCATCGGGATGCCCAAGGTGGCCAACTTGGTGTTGGACAGCTCGATCCAGACTTTCTCGTCCTGCAGCCCCACCAGGTCGACCTTGCCGACATCGGGCACCCGCTGCAGTTCCAGCTGCACGCGATCGGCGTAATCGCGCATCTGCGCGTAATCAAAACCCTTCCCGGTCAGCGCGTAGATGTTGCCGTAGGTGTCGCCGAACTCATCATTGAAGAAGGGCCCGACGACTTCACGCGGCAACGTTGCGTGGATGTCGCCGATACGCTTGCGGACCTGATACCACAACTGCGGCACGTCCTTGGAGCGCATCGCATCGCGCGCCATGAAGATGACCTGCGATTCGCCCGGCCGGGAATAGGAGCGGATGAACTCGTACTCACCGGTATTCATCAGCGCCTTCTCGATCGGCTCGCTGACCTGCCGCGCCACCTGTTCGGCCGTCGCCCCCGGCCACAACGTACGCACGACCATCGCCTTGAAGGTAAAGGGCGGGTCCTCGGACTGCCCTAGGTGCTTGTACGACCACGCACCGATCAGCGCGAAAGCCAACATTGCAAACAGCACCAAGGGGCGATTGGCCAACGCCCATTCGGAGAGATTGAATCGACGCATGGCTTACTCCTTGCCCTGCGCTGCAGCCTTGGCCGTCGATGCCGCCACCGGCCCCAGCACGGGATGGTTGTTGCGATCCACCGCCGTCACCGGCTGCCCTTCACGCAACAGGTGACCGCCCGCAGCCACCACCCAGTCGTCGGCCGATAGGCCCGAAAGCACCGGCACCTGCTCGCTGCCGTAGGCGCCGACCGTCACCGCGATGGCCTTGAGGGTGTGCCTGCGCGGATCCACGACCCAGACGCTGGCGCTGCCATCCTCGCCACGCTGCAGCGCCGCCAACGGCAAGCGCAGAGCGCCATTGGCGCCGCTGCGGCTGTAGACGCGTGCACTCTGACCCAGTTCAACGTCGGCCAGCACGGCCGCGTCCAGTGCCACACGGGCCAGGTAGCTGCGCGTCTGGCTGTCGGCGGCGGCGGCGATTTCGCGGATGTGCCCCGGCAGGCGCTGGCCGGGACGATTCCACAGTTCCACACTGACCGCATCGCCGACGGCATGCGCGCGCACGTCACGCTCGGGCAATGCGATCACCACTTCGCGGCCGCCGTCTGCGGCCAGGGTAAATACCGGCTCACCGGCGGCCACCACCTGCCCTACTTCCACCGAACGGCTGGCGACCAGACCGTTGGCGGGGGCACGCAACTGGGCGTAACCGGCTTGGTTGCGCAGGACGTCCCAGTTGGCCCGCGCCGCATTCACCTGTCCTTGCGCTGCCTTGAACGCCGCCGTCCGCTGGTCCAGTGCAGAGCGGCTCACCAGCTGCTGGCTGGCCAACGTGGCATACCGCGCCTGCTCATCACGGCTGCGCACCAGGTCGGCCTCGGCCGCCGCCAATTGGGCCTGGGCGGCCCGCGCCTGCAAGCCGAAATCAGCCACGTCCAGTTCGGCCAGCACCTGGCCCTTGCGTACCCGCTGTCCGGCATCGACGTGGCGGGCGATGACATTGCCCGCCACGCGGAACGACAGCGTGCTTTCCTGCTGCGCCCTGACGTCACCGGGATACACCGCCTCCGCGGCACCGCTCGCGTTGGCCGCATGGACGACCCATACCGGCGTTGCGGCCGACGACTCTTCCGGCGTGGGGGAACAGGCAGTCAGCCCTGCCAGTCCCAGCAAGGGAACCAGCCAGTGGAAGGTCTTCATCGGTCTACGTCCTGGTAACGGTGATGGGCAGCGGCAGCCCCCCGCGAGGGACCACGCATTTAGTGAACTCGGCGGTATAGTATAAATATCAAACCGTTTGGTCTAGTATTGAGCGGATGATGTGTCCCTTCTCGCGTAAATCTGCCGCCAAAGCGGCCGGCAAGAGCGCAGGTCCTGGTCGTCCGAAGGATCTGGGCAAGCGCGCCGCCATCCTCGAAGCCGCCAAGGTACTGTTCGTTGAACAGGGCTACGGCGGGGTCAGCATGGACACCATCGCGGCCTCGGCAGGCGTGTCGAAACTGACCGTTTACAGCCATTTCGGCGATAAAGAGACCTTGTTCACCGAAGCGGTGCAGTCAAAGTGCCTCGAAATGCTGCCTGACGCGCTGTTCGTGACCGACCTCGATGCGCCGCTGCGGGAACAGCTGATGGGCATCGGCCAGGCCTTCTTCGATCTCATCGCCTCCGATGCGGCCGTGTCCGTGCAGCGGGTGATGATGGCGCCGGAAACCGACGACCGTCTGCGCGAAATGTTCTGGCAGGCAGGGCCACAGCGCCTCAACGAATCGCTGGGCGAGTTCCTGCGCGTACGCGCCGCGCGCGGCGAGCTGGAGCTCGACGACCCGGCCACCGCCGCGCTGCAGTTCCTCACCCTGGTAAAGGGCGAACTGCACACCCACCTGATGTGCGGCATGCGGGCAGCGCCCAGCCACGAGGACGCGCGCAGCCAAGTGGCTGCCAGCGTGGACTTTTTCCTGCGCGCCTATGCACCGCGCGCCGGCACCGGAGGCCGCTCCGGCTGAACCTGAATGGACCGGAGGTCGCGATGACTTCCGGCACTGCGACCACGGCCAGCCCGGAGCGATGCTCTGGGCGCGCCGCCGGCCTCCGGCACCGGTAAAATGGCCGGCCCACTGCGCTGGATTTGAACCTCATGACGATCAATTACTCCCACGCCCGCGAATTGATGGTGGAACAGCAGATCCGTCCCTGGGACGTGCTGGACATCAAAGTGCTGGACGTCCTTGCCCGCCTGCCGCGTGAAGCCTTCGTCGCCGAGGCGCACCGGGCCCTTGCCTACACGGATGTGGAGCTGCCGATCGGCGCCGGGCAGAAGATGATGAAGCCGGTGATCGAAGGCCGCACCCTGCAGGCACTGGATCTGCAGCCAGGTGACGAAGTGCTGGAAATCGGCACCGGCAGCGGCTTCCTGTCTGCCTGCATCGGCGCGCTGGCACGCGATGTACTGAGTCTGGAAATAGATCCGACGCTGGCCGAAGCCGCGCGCGCCCGGCTCGATGCATCCGGCCTGGGCACCAACGTGCGCATCGAAACCGCAGATGCCTTGTCGTGGCAGACCGAGCGCCGTTTTGATGTGATCTGTGTCACTGGTGCGGTCGACACGGTGCCGTCACAGTTCGCCCAGTGGTTGCGTCCCGGCGGTCGCCTGTTCGTGATCCAGGGTCGTTCGCCGGCCATGGAAGCCCAGCTCATCCGGGCCGACGGCAACACTGAATCGCTGTTTGAAACCGATATCGATTACCTGCGCGGTGCCGCCCCGGCACCCCAGTTCCATCTCTGAGTCCAAGGAAGCCGCAATGATCCGCCGATCCCTCGCCCTTGCGCTGGCCACCGTCCTGCTGCCGCTGTCCGCCAATGCCGCCGACCTGCTGCAGGTCTACGAAATGGCCCGCAACGGCGACCCGCAGTTGGCCGCCGCTGAATCCACCCGCCTGTTCGACAAGGAAGGCGCCGTGCAGGCGCGCGCCGCCCTCCTGCCGCAGATCAACGGCACGGCCTCGTTGACCCGCTCGCGTAGCGAAGCCAACGCCGATGCCAACAGCGGAACGATCGACAGCCGCCGTCGCAACTACACCATTGACGGCTCGCAGACCCTGTTCAACTGGTCGCAGTTCAGCACCCTGCGTGCCCAGCGCCAACTGAGCCAGGCGGCGGATTACACCCTGGAATCGGCCAACGACGATCTGGTCGTCCGCACCTCGGCCGCTTACTTCAATGTCCTGGTCGCGATCGAATCGCTCAATGCTGCCAAGACCAACGAAGAAGCCGCCAAGAAGCAGTTCGATTTCGCTGACAAGCGCCTGGAAGTGGGTCTGGCGCCGATCACCGACGTGCACGAAGCCCGCGCACAGTACGACCAGGCCCGGGCCAACACGATCGTGGCGCAGAACACGCTGGCCGATGCCTACCAGGCACTGACCGAGCTGACCGGGCAGCCGGTGACCAGCCTGCGCGGTCTGCCGGCCGACTTCCGTCCGCAGTTGCCGGCCAGCGCGGCCAATGTCGATCAACTGGTGCAGAGCGCGGTGACGCAGAACCCGGCGCTGAAGGCGCAGGAACTGAAGGTGACGGCGGCCCAGTCCAGCGTGCAGGCCGCACGTGCCGGGCACTACCCGACCCTGTCACTGGGCGGCAGCTGGGGCAAGAGCGCGACCTGGGGCGACAGCACCGGCGCCGGCTCGCTGAGCCCGGATGCGCGTACCAACAGCATCGGCCTGACCCTGAACGTGCCGATCTTTGCCGGCGGCGCCACCCAGTCCAATGTGCGCCAGGCCCTGGCCCAGCGTGACATCTCCCAGGACACCTACGAGCAGCAGAAGCGCGCACTGGACCGCAACACCCGCAATGCCTACCAGGTCCTGGTGGCTGGCATCAGTGAAGTGGAAGCACGTCGTCTGGCCGTGGTCTCGGCGCAGAGTGCGTACGACGCCTCGCAGGTCGGCCTGGAAGTGGGCACCCGCACGGTGCTGGATGTGATCCAGAACCAGCGCATCCTGTTCTCCGCGCAGCTCGATTACGCCAATGCGCGTTACACCTTCCTGCAGAACCGCCTGCTGCTGGCGCAGGCCACCGGCAGCCTGGACATCGCCGAACTGCAGGATCTGAATCGACTGCTGACCGCCGACGCCGGCAATCCCGGTACCACGGTCAACTGATCCACACGCACGACAGGGAGGCCTGTCACGTCATGATCTGCCACGCGCAGCGCATGACGTGACAGGCCTCCTTTTTCATGGCAGCCGTTGGCCCACGCCGACCAGGGCCTGGGACAGCGGGCGGCGCGGCCCTGATGTCGAAGAGTCGAGTGCCGGATTCAGAAGGCCACGTTCACGGCAACCTGCGGCGCCACGATGGCGGCCGTGTTCCGTCCCGCCAAGGCGCACTGCACGCCGGCGATCATGCCGACCTTGTCACTGAAGTGGTACTGCACGGCCGGCAGCACCGATGCACGCCAGCTGTTGAGCCCTTGCATGGCAACGGCCCTGCCCTGCCCATCCGTGCCGTTGACCCGGGTGCCTTCACTGCGCTCAAACATCGCTTCGCCGACCAGGGTCCACTGCGGAGCGATACTGTATTCCATCGAACCGGTGACAGTGAGGCTTGAGCCCAGCCGAGCACGGCCAACGAAACCGGTGCTGGTGCCGTAGACACTGCGGCCACGCACATCGGCATGACTGCCCGGAAGTCGCCAGCTGGCGCCCGCGCGGGCCCGCAGCTGTCCGTCGAGATAATAGGCCTGCGCGCCCACGCCCAGGCTTGTCGGACGCGCACCGGAACCGGTGCCATCGCGGCTTCCCAGCTGGTCGTAACGCCCGGTGTCGAGCGTCTGGCGGATGCTGGCGTGGAGGCGCAGCCGGTTTTCCGCGGCGCTGTCGTACAACCCGTATTGCGCACTGACCGTGGTATCGCCCGGCGCCACGGCATTGTCGCCGCGATCATACTGCCCGCGCAGGGTCGCCCCCAGCGTCAGCTTGTCGGTGAGACCGTAGGTAACGGGAATGATGGCGCTGAGGTTCGGCGGTGCGGACTGCGCGTGGCGATCGCCGTCGTCATCGAACACTGAGCGCACGTGCGTGTTGACGAGATAGGGTTCGATATTGCCTGCGCCCTTTGGCAGCGGCGGTGCGCCGGTGGCCAACGGGCCGATGAAATGCGGGCCGGACGACAGCGTCTGGGCGGCGGCCGTGCCAGCAGCGGACAGCAGCGGCACCAGGGAAACGAGCAGCCAGCCACGATGGCACTGCACTCGGTTGAACATGGGTCTCTCCACGGATGGCAGGCGAATGCCTGCCCCGTCGACGCTAGAAAGCGTGGAGAGCCTTGTGCATCAGATAAACCTCAATCTGCACGAATCGGTTTGCATACGACAGACATTCGCGTTTTCAACGACAGATTCCACCCTCGCGCTGGGCATCCCCCGCCGGCGAGCGGCCAGTCACGACAGGCCGTTGCCCCGAGGCTCAGGCAGATGCGGCGTCACCAGGGCCACGGTACGCTGCAGCGCACCGCGCCCATTGCTGACCAGCGCACATCCGGCCCGCGCCATGTCCTGTCGCGCCGCTTCATCACGCAGCAGGTGCAGCAGGTGCTGGCCCACGGCAGCCGCATCCTCGCCCACCAACAGCGCCCCGGCCTCGCGCATACGCCGGGAGATCTCCGAAAAGTTATGCAGGTGCGGACCGGTCACCGCCGCCGCGCCCATGGCCGCCGGCTCCAGCAGGTTGTGACCACCGATCGACTGCAGGCTGCCGCCGACGAAGGCGACCTGGGCGCAGCCGTAGAAACTCATCAGTTCACCCAGCGTATCAATGACGAATATGTCGGTGTCGGTCTGTGGCCACTGCTGGCCACGCCGGGTCGCGACCTTCCATCCCTGGTCGCGGGCCTGCGCTTCCACCCGCGGGAAACGCTCCGGATGACGCGGCGCCCATAGCAGCAGCAGGTCTGGCAGCTGCGCACGCAACTGACGGTGCAGCTCAAGCACGGCCTGTTCCTCACCTTCGTGGGTACTGGCGGCGATCCATACCGGGCGTCCGGCGGGCACCTGGGCCTGGAAACGAGCGACGAATTCCTCCACGTCCGGTGCGGCGATGTCGAACTTCAGATTGCCCAGCGCCTGTACCTGTTCGGCGGCCGCACCCAGTTGCACGAAGCGCGCGGCATCGTCCCGGGACTGCGCTGCGACACAGGTCACCGTGCGCAGCGCGCGGCGGATCAACGGCGCCAGCAGGCGGTAGCCGCGCAGCGAGCGAGCCGACAGGCGGGCGTTGAGGATGTAGACGGGAATGTTGCGGTCGCGGCAGCCAAACAGCATGTTGGGCCACAGCTCGGTTTCCAGGATCAGGGCCAGGCTGGGTTGGAAGTGCCCGAGGAAGCGACCCACGCTGCCCGGGACGTCGTAGGGCAGGTAGACGTGGTCCACCGCGTCTTTCCACAGCGCGCGCACCCGCTCCGAGCCGGTCGGGGTAATGGTGGTGATGACCCAGCGGATGTCCGGACGCAGCACGCGCAGGGCGTTGACCAGCGGCGCGGCGGCATTCACTTCGCCCACCGACACGGCATGCAGCCAGACCCGCGGCTGGCAGCTGCGCTCGGGGTAGGAGGCGTAACGCTCATCCCAACGGCGGAAGTATTCGCGTACCCGGAACCCCCGCCAGACCAGGTGGTAGACGGTGATCGGCAGCAGCAGATAGAGCACGGCCGAATACAGGCCGCGCAGGAGCCATTCGACAGGGTCTTTGCGCATGCCGCAAGGATACGGGAGCCCCCTGGGAAAGACACGCGAACGTGCCCCGCTGCAGGTTGCTAGAATGCACGCCATGTCTGATGCCACCACTGCCGTCCGTCCATCCCTGCGCGATCCACGCCATTGGCCGATGTTTGCCGCGATGCTGGGCGCTTTCGCCGTCGCCCGCCTGCCATGGCTGTTGCAGCGCGTG
Source organism: Stenotrophomonas sp. (assembly GCA_032007425.1). Lineage (GTDB taxonomy): Bacteria > Pseudomonadota > Gammaproteobacteria > Xanthomonadales > Xanthomonadaceae > Stenotrophomonas. The sequence goes on along the minus strand of DALZLW010000017.1, from coordinate 10,679 downwards.
CTTGGCCGGGGCGTGGGTTCGATCGCCTGGCGCCTGGCCGGCAGTCGCCGGCGTGCCGCCGAGGTCAATCTGGCACTGTGTTTCCCGGAAAAAGATGATGCCTGGCGCAAGCGCCTGCTGCGCGATAGTTTCGATGCTCTGGGCGTGGGCATTTTCGAGTTCGCGCGTGCCTGGTGGGGCAGCATTGATGCGTTGCGGCCCAACGTCCATGTCGAGGGCATCGAGCACCTGCAGCAGCTGCGGGCGCAGGGACGCGGCGTGCTGCTGGTGTCTGGTCACTTCATGACCCTGGAAATGTGCGGGCGACTTCTGTGCGAGCACGTGGAGCTGGCCGGCATGTACCGCCGCCACCGCAACCCCGTCTACGAATGGGCGGTGAAGATGGGGCGCCTGCGCTATGCCAGCGCGATGTTCGCCAACGAAGATATCAGGGCCACCGTCCGCCACCTCAAGAAGGGCGGCTTCCTCTGGTACGCCCCTGACCAGGACATGCGTGGCAAGGACACGGTCTATGTGCCTTTCTTCGGCCACACGGCGGCGACCATCACCGCCACGCACCAGCTCGCACGCATGACCGGCTGCGCGGTGGTGCCGTATTTCCATCGTCGGGTAGGCGGCAGCTATTACCTGAAAGTGGGTGCACCACTGGAGAATTTCCCCAGCCAGGACGTGGAAGCCGATACCACGCGGGTGAACCAGGCCATCGAGCAGATGGTGCGTGAAGCACCGGATCAGTACCTGTGGATCCACCGCCGGTTCAAACGCCAACCTGGCGGCCGCAGCACTTACTACGACTGACAGCCGCGCAGCGGAAGCAGCGTGACCAGCAACGCCGGAGTGGCTCGGCGCCTTCCGGGCAGGATGACGCCCTAACGGCCTACCGGCATGTCGCCCCGGGTGCCCGCTTCGCGGGCGAGCAGGCTGCCGGCATACAGGGCCGCCAACAGCACCGTCAGCCCGCCCCAGAACGTTGAATAGAACGCCAGGTGGGTATTGAGCGGGAACACCGTCGCCACCAGCGCGAGCATCGCCGGGCGTGCACGGTCGCGTGCAGCCTCTGGTGCATAGCGCCACGCCCGCCAGGCCTGCGCGGCTGCGGCCAACCACAGCAGCAATCCGATCGCACCCGTTTCGGCGAGGATTTCCAGCACGATCTGGTGCGCGTGCAAAGCGGGCGCATCGCCCCACACGGCCTGCCCGGCCCCGGCCGGCACGCAGCCGGGATAGGCATCGCGGAAGCCACGTGCCCCCACCCCGTTGATGGGATGGGCCTGGATCATGCAGCCGGCGGCTTCCCAGATAAGGCCGCGCCCCGAAAGCGCCTGGTCCACCCCATCGGCCTGCCCGCCCCAGGCCAGCGCCGTGCGCGCGACACGTTCGCGCAACTGCGGCACGGCAGCGGTCAGTCCGGCGGCCAGTACGCCGCCCAACAGCACCAGCAGGAGCAGTTGTCGCGCGCCCAACACCCGCCAGCCGCTGTAGGCCGTCACCAGCGCGAAGGTGATCCATGACGCCCGTGAGCCGGCCAGCAGCAACACCACGCCGACGGCACCCGCAACCAGCAACCATCCCAAGCGACCATAGCGGATAGCGGCAGGCAGCACCACGAACGCCGACAAGCTGGCCAGCACCTGGCCGAACTTCAGGTTGCACGCGCCGAGCACGCCACTGAGGCGATCGGCCAGTGCGGTCTCTTCGGCGCTGCACAGCCCATGGCCGCTGACCAGCACCTTCAGCTGATCCAGGGACCAGAACAGCGGGCTGCTGCCGACCACGGCCTGCACCAGCGCATCGAACGTCCAAGCCAGCACGATCAGCGCCAGCCCGTTGAGGGTCAACCGTCGATGTTTGTCATTGGCAACGGCGATTGCCACCAGCCACATGAAGGGCAGGTAGCGCAGGCCGGCAGCGGCCTTGCGCCACGATGCGGCCGGATCGACCGCATCGATGGCGGACACGACCTGTGGCAGCCAGTAGCCCAGGAACAGGATCGAGGTCAGTGCCCACGCCGCCGGGCTGAGCAGGCGAGGCTGCCCCTGCAGGCGACGCGACACCATCTGCCAGGCGGCATACAGTGCGCCAAGAACCAGCACGCCCTCGGCAATGCCCGGCAGCGGCCACAAGGCAACAAACGCCAGCACCCACCAGGGCGCCCAATCAGCGGCACGATCAATGACGCCGGACGCGGTATCAACCGGCGAGGTCGGCATAGAGCTGGAGCGTGTCACGTTGCATGGCCTGCAGGGTAAAGGGGATGCGCCGCGGCAGCGATGGTGGCTGGGCCAGCAGTTGCCGTGCACGCGCGGCCAGCGTGGCGGCATCACCGAGTGCCACCGCGCCACTGGGCTGCAGTTGCCGTAGCAGCTCGCCGACGCCACCGTGGTCCCAACCCAGCACGGGACGGCCGACCGAAAGTGACTCCACCACGGTGCGGCCGAACGCCTCGGGTTTGTCCGACAACTGCAGGACCAGATCGCTGGCCGCATAGGCATCGGCGATGCGTGCGGTCGGACGGCTGATGTGCAGCGCAGCGGCCACCCCCAGTGCCTGCGCCTGTCCGCGCAGTTCGGTTACATAGGCTTCCCGGCCAGGTTCATCGGTACCCAGCAGCCACAGTTGCGCCGGCACGCCGGCCGCGTGCAGATCGGCCAGCAGACGCAGCGCGTGCGCATGGCCCTTCAGCCGGGTGCCGCGGCCTGGCAACAGCAGCAGCGGTGCCTCCAGCGCCATCAGCCATGGGTAATCGACAGCCAGGCGCAGGCGGGCCCTGCGATCGGTACGGGCGACGGGGGGGAACTGCACGGCATCGACACCGCGCGGGATCACCCGCAGCCGGGTTTCAGCCACATCGGGGTAATGTTGGCGGACGAATTCACGGACCGTCTGCGAAACACAGATGACCTGCTCGCCGGTCGTCATCACCTTGCTGTAGCGCCCAGGTGAGTTCAAGCCGTGCACGGTGGTGACCCAGCGGGGCCGGCGCCCGGCGGGCAAAGCCCGCAGTGCATGCAGGCCCAGCCAGGCGGGCAGCCGCGAGCGGGCATGGACGATGTCGGCGTCGATCTCGGCGAACAGGCGCCGCAGCGTCGGCATGTGCCGCAGCGTCAGCAGCGATTTGCGGCCGATGTCCAAGGTGAGGTGTTCAGCGCCACTGTCCAGCAGCGGCTGCACCAGCCGCCCACCCGCCGAAACCACCAGCGCGCGGTGGCCGGCCTTGACCAGCGCCGAGGCGATTTCCAACGTCGAACGTTCCACGCCCCCGGATTGCAGCGCGGGCAGCAGCTGCACCACGGTGAGCCGGCGCATGGCCATGCGTCCGGGGATCAGTCGACCAGCACGAACACCGAGCCGCAGTACGGGCACAGTGCCTCGCCATTGGCTTCGTCTTCGATCGGCAGGTAAACCCGCGGATGCGAGTTCCACAGCGCCATTTCCGGAGTCGGGCAGCTCAGCGGCAATTCGCTGCGGTGCACGGTGTAGCGCTTCTCGGCATTGGCGGGCGCGGTGGCGGTATGGCTCATGGCAGGCTTCAGCGGTGGGAGTGCAAGGAAGCCGATTCTAGCATTTGCCTGCGGCCCTTGGCCGCGCAGACGCAGCGGTCCGGTGCCTGCCGCGCCTGTGTCATCGCAAGAACAATTTCATCGATAACTGCTGCTTAGCAGCATTTAGATCGAACTAAATCCACTTGCAACGGTGACTGTTGCTGGTGCAGGCTCGCCCTCACGCTTCCCTTTGAGAGCTCTCCATGCCCCTGCCGCCCCTATCCGGTCAGCGCCGCGCGCTCCTGCCCGTGTCCCTGCTGTTGGCCTGCCTGCCCGCGGTGGCCGGCGCATCAACCGCTGTGTCCAGCTCGTTCGAGCCAGACCAGCTGCTACCGGACGCCGATGGCCAAGGCCCGTTGACGCTGCGGGTCGGTGCGGGGCCGCAAGCCCCCTACGCAGCCAAGGCCGGGGCCGGCTATACCGGCCTGCACGCGCTGCGCTACGCCGGCCCGGGTGGCCAGACACGCCAACGCCTGTTCACCACCGACGCCCCCATCGGGGCCGACACCACCCTGTCCTGGCTGGTCCTGCCGGAGATCGTGCAAGGCGATACGGTGGCCTCCACCTATGTGTCCTTGGACCTGCTGCTCGATGATGGCAGCCGGGTCTCGGCCACGCCGGCGCGCGATCACCATGGGATTGCCCTTGGCGCGCGCGCCCAGGGGGACTCCAGGACGCTGTACCCGCAGCAATGGGCCCGCAAGGCCGTACGTCTGGGCGATGTACCCGGCCTGCGCGGCCGCCGCGTAGTGGCGGTGGAAGTGGAGACCGCCAGTGATCCCGGCCACGCGGTCTCTGGCTGGATCGACGACGTGGTCTTGGGCGATGCGCCCCTGCGCGCGGTTGCCCGTCCCTCCGAACGGGTCAGCACGACCCGTGGCACACAGTCCAATGGGCGCTTCTCGCGCGGCAACAATGTGCCGGCGACCGCCGTGCCGCACGGCTTCAACTTCTGGACCCCGGTCACCGATGCCGGCACCCTGGGCTGGTTGTACCGCTGGAGCGAACAGAACGACGACGACAACCGTCCGCGCCTGCAGGCCCTGTCGTTGAGCCATCAGCCCAGCCCGTGGATGGGCGACCGGCAGACGTTCCAGGTCATGCCCTCGCTGTCGCCAGGCGTCCCGCAGGCCGACCGCAGCAAGCGTGCGCTCAGCTTCGATCGCGCCCAGGAAAGCGCGCGCCCCTACCGCTACAGCGTCCAGTTCGACAACGGCATCGCCGCCGCCGTCGCCCCCACCGACCATGCCGCCCTGTTCCAGTTCGACTTCCCCGCCGACGGCGATGCCAACCTGCTGTTCGACAATGTCGACGATCGCGGTGGATTGACCCTCGATGCGGCCACCCAGACGCTGTCCGGCTACACCGACGTGCGCAGCGGCCTGTCCAACGGGGCCACGCGCATGTACGTGCATGCACGCTTCGACCGCCCCTGGCAGCGCAGCGGACGCATCGACAGCGGCCGTCCCACCGGCTACATCAAGTTCGACACCACGGCAGGCCGCCGGGTGACGATGCGCATCGCCACCTCGCTGATCTCGCTGGAGCAGGCGCGGCATAACCTGGCCCTGGAAATCACTGCCGACGATGACCTGGCGTCGGTGGCAGGCCGTGCACAGGCCGCCTGGGACGAAAAACTGGACGCATTCCAGATCACCGGCGCCAGCGAGGACCAGGCGGATACGTTCTATTCCAACCTGTACCGGTTGTTCCTGTACCCCAGTGCCGGCCACGAGAACGTTGGCAGCAACCAAGCGCCGCAGTGGCGCCATGCCAGCCAGGCCAGTGCGTCGGAAGACAACACCGATGGCAGTGCGACACGCAGCTTCGCTCCGGTGCGCGATGGCAAGGTCTTCGTCAACAACGGTTTCTGGGATACCTTCCGCACCACCTGGCCGGCCTACGCGCTGTTCACCCCGGTCGATGCCGGGACGCTGGTGCAGGGCTTCCTCGCACAGTACGAGGCCGGTGGCTGGGTCGCGCGCTGGTCCTCGCCCGGCTATGCCGATCTGATGGTCGGTACCAGCTCCGACGTGGCCTTTGCCGATGCCTGGCTGAAGGGCGTGGCGGGCTTCGATCCGCAGCAGGCCTACGCGGCGGCGCTGAAGAATGCCACCGTCGTGCCGCCGGATCGCCACGTCGGCCGCAAGGGCATGGCACGCTCCTCGTTCCGCGGCTACGCCGACACCGACACCCACGAGGGCATGTCGTGGACGCTGGAGGGCGCGCTGAACGATTTCGGCATCGCCAACATGGCCGCGGCATTGGGCAGCCAGCCTGGCATCAGCGCGGAGCAGCGCGAGCGCTACCGCACCGAGGCCGAGTACTTCGGGCACCGCGCCAGTGGCTATGCCACGCTGTTCGACCCTGCCGTGGGATTCTTCCAGGGCCGCCGCAGCGATGGCCACTGGCGGCTGGACGCGGCCGACTATGATCCCCGCACCTGGGGCAACGACTACACCGAATCCAACGGCTGGACCTTCGCCTTCACCGCGCCACACGATGGCCAGGGCCTGGCCAGCCTGTACGGTGGGCGCGAGGCGCTGGCCGCCAAGCTGGATGCCTTCTTCGACACGGCCGAGACCGCCGATGCGGCGCACGTGGGTTCCTATGGCGGGATCATCCATGAAATGACCGAGGCCCGCGACGTGCGCATGGGCATGTATGCACACAGCAACCAGCCTGCCCACCACATCCCATGGATGTACCTGTACGCCGGACAACCCTGGAAGACCCAGGCGCGGGTGCGAGAGGTGCTTTCCCGGCTGTACCTGGGCAGCGAGATCGGCCAGGGCTACCCAGGCGATGAGGACAATGGCGAGACGTCGGCCTGGTATGTATTCGCCGCGCTGGGCCTGTACCCGCTGCGCATGGGCGCGCCGGAGTATGCGATCGGCTCACCATTGTTCAAGCAGGCTCGCGTGCAGTTGCAGGGCGGCGCGGTGCTCACCATCAATGCGGACGACAACACGCCGGAAAACGTGTACGTGCAGTCGCTGAAGGTCAATGGCAAGCCGTGGACCAAGGCCTGGATTCCGCACGCGGTGATCGCCGCAGGCGCCACGCTGGATTTCCAGATGGGCCCCCGGCCCTCGCGCTGGGGCAGCACCGAGGCCGCTGCTCCTCCCTCCCTGACGCAGGCCGGCAAGGCGCCGGCGCCGTTGCGCGATCTGCTCGCCACGGCGCGTGCCAGCCTTGGCGAGGGCGGCGACGCCGCCGTCCTGCTCGATGACGATGCCACCACCGGCATCGCGTTGTCCCGCAATACGCCGGTGCTGCTGCGCGAGGTCGCCCCGGTCCGCCCACAGCTGTACACGTTGACCAGCGGTGATGCACGCATGCGCGGAGTCAGCTGGACGCTGCAGGGACGCCGCGGCGATGGTGCATGGACCACGCTGGACACCCGCAAGGACGAGGCGTTTGACTGGGCCAGGCAGACCCGTCCGTTCCGCCTGCAGACCGACCAGGCCTACGACCAGTACAGGCTGCAGATGGACGCGCCCGGACGCCTGCAATTGGCCGAGATCGAACTGTTGGCCGCGCCCGCGCCCTGACCCGGGCGCTGGCTCGAAAACGCCCGGCGCGCCCAGGTGCACTGCCGGGCATGGCCCGGCCTCAGCGCGGCATGTGCAATGAAGGCGGCTGGCCAAAGTGGCGTCGATAGGCGGCGCTGAAGCTTGAAACATGTGCATCATCTGGGGCCTGGCGAAGGTGCGCACCGGGCAGTCCCTGCCGCGCAGGATGATACCAAGTCGCATCGCCGCGAACAGGCCCGGGGTCGGCGGATGCGGGGCGGCGGCCGATCCTGCCGGATGCCTACGCGGGATTTCCGATGGCCTAAATGATGGCTGACAACAGGCATCATCCGCCCCTTACAGTCCTGTACGGGGCCAATCGGGCCTGCCGCTGCGCTGACGTCATGGCCCTTGCACCCATTGCCCCGCACCCGCTGCAGCCGTTCTGGAACCTCGCCGTGGCCCCTGTCCAGGTGGAAGGCCTGGCGCTGGCACTGGAACACGATCTTTTCACCCTGCTGGCCACGCCCGCGCCGGCAGCGGCGATTGCCGCACGCCTGCAGTGGAACGCCGGGGCAGCGCAGGCCTGGCTGGATCTGTTGTGGGGGCTGCAGCTGCTGCAGCGTGATGCCGACGGTTATCGCAGCACGGCGTTGGCCATCCGCTGGTTCACTCCGGGGTCGGCCGACAACTGCCTGCAGGCGTGGCGCTTCCGTGCCAGCGCTTTTGCCAGCGCGGCACCGCGGCTGGGTGCAATGCTGCGCAGCGAGCCTGCCACGGCCGAAGGCGCGCAAGCACCTACCCTGGGTGACTGGGCAAGTGCCGCGCAGGTGCAGATCGGCCAGGAACAGCAGGCCATCACCGTCCCAGAGACGGTGCGGATACTGCAGGCACTCGACGCACTACCGGCGCAGGGCCGCCTGCTGGACCTGGGCGGCGGACCGGGCTGGGTCGCGATTGCCTTGGCCACGGCCAGCTCACGATTGCATGCCGTGGTGTTCGACCTGCCACAGCCCGCGCACGTGGCCGCCGCGAACATCGCACAGGCAGGCCTGCAGTCCCGCGTCCAGGCCATGGGCGGTAATCTGGACCACGACGATTTCGGCAGCGGCTACGACCTGGTGTGGTGTTCGTCCGTGCTGCATTTCGTCGCCGATCCGGTCGCCCTGCTGCGCCGTGTCCTGGCCGCACTCCGGCCAGGGGGCCGGCTGGTGATCGTGCATGCCGAGCGCCCCGACACAGCCGATGCCAGTGCAGCCCTGTTGCCGTTCTACCTGCCCATGGCACTGCGCGGCAGCTTCGTGCCACACGCAGGCGACACCGCACGGTTGATGCGCGATGCCGGCTTCAGCGATGTGCAGTCGCATGGGCATGCGCAGATGGCGATGGCGCCCTTGCCGGTCTACAGCGGAACACGCCGCTGAACCCGTTGGGCTTGGGCCTGCCCGGACGCCTGCGAAAGGCGGAGACCGAACTGTCGGCTGCGCCCTGACCCCGACCAACCCCGACCAACCTGTCGAAAGCGGAGCCCCTTCTGTTGAAGGGGCGCGCCGAAGGCGGGGGTAAAGGAAGAATGCGTGGGCAGCTTGAGGATCAGAAGAAGGCCATCAGGCCTTCTTCTCGGCCTCGAGCTGCTTGCGGATCTGCGCATCCACCGCAGCGATGGCGGTCATGTTGAGGATGCGCCGCGAGGTCGCGCTGGTGGTCAGGATATGCACCGGCTTGGCCACGCCCATCAGGATCGGACCGATCGCCACGCCATCAGTGAACACCCGCACCAGGTTGTAAGCGATGTTGGCCGCTTCCAGGTTGGGCAGCACGAACAGGTTGGCACGGCCCTTCAGCGTGGAGCCCGGCAGCAGCTTCTGCCGCAGCGCTTCGTCCCACGCGGTGTCGCCCTGCATTTCACCGTCCACGTTCAGGCGCGGCGCCCGCTTGCGCAGCAGTGCGCAGACTTCGCGCATCTTCAGCGCGTCCTTGGAGTCGTGGCTGCCGAAATTGGAGTGCGACAGCAAGGCCACGTTCGGCTCGATGCCGAACAGCTTCATGCGGTAGGCCGCCTGGAGGGTGGCTTCAGCCAGCTGCTCGGCCGTGGGATCTTCCTGCACGTGGGTGTCGACGAAGAAGAACACGCCCTGCTGGTTGATCACCCCGGTCATCGCCGAGGTGGAGCTGACCTTAGGTTCCAGTGGCAGCACGCTGCGCACGTAACCCAGCTTCTTGTGGAAGCGGCCGACCACGCCGGTGAGCATCGCATCGGCTTCGCCACGAGCCACCATGACGGCGGCGATCAGGGTGGGGCGCGAACGCATCAGGTTCTTGGCAGCGGCCACGGTGACGCCACGACGGCCGGTCAGGGCGTGGTAGTACTGCCAATACTCGTTGAAACGCGGGTCGTCATTGATGTTGGTGACTTCGATGTTCTCGCCGATCTTCAGCCGCAGGCCAAGGCGTTCGATGCGCGATTCGATCACGTCCGGGCGACCGATCAGGATCGGTTGCGCCAGGCCCTCATCGACCACGTTCTGCACCGCCTGCAGCACCACCTCTTCTTCGCCTTCGGCGTAGACGACCCGCTGCTTGTCGGTGCGGGCGCGGTCATAGACCGGCTTCATCATCAGGCTGGTGCGGTAGACGAACTGTCCCAGCTTCTCGCGGTAGGCGGTCATGTCGGCGATCGGCCGGCTGGCCACGCCTGAATCCATCGCCGCCTGTGCAACGGCGGCCGACAGTTCGACCAGCAGACGGCGGTCGAACGGGCGCGGGATCAGGTATTCACGGCCGAAGCTCGGCGTGTCGCCGCCATAGGCCGAACCCATGTCGGTCGCCGCACGGCGTGCCAGCGCCGCGATGGCGCGCACGCAGGCGATCTTCATTTCTTCGTTGATCGCCGTGGCGCCCACGTCCAGCGCGCCGCGGAACAGGTAGGGGAAGCACAGGACGTTGTTGACCTGGTTCGGGTAATCCGAACGGCCCGTGCCGATGATCGCATCGGCGCGGGCGGCACGGGCGACTTCCGGCATGATTTCCGGATTCGGATTGGCCAAGGCGAAGATCACCGGATCCGGTGCCATGCTCTTGACCATTTCGGCGGTCAGGATGCCCGGTGCGGACAGGCCCAGGAAGATGTCGGCGCCCTCGACGATCTCGGCCAGGGTGCGCTTGTCGGTGTCACGGGCGTAGCGGGCTTTTTCAGGATCCAGGTCGGTGCGGCCGGTATGGATCACGCCGTCGCGGTCGAAGGCCAGGATGTTTTCCGGCTTCAGGCCGAGCTGGACCAGCATGTTCACGCAGGAAATGCCCGCGGCGCCCATGCCCGTGGTCGCCAGCTTCACTTCTTCGATCTTCTTGCCGGTAATGGCCATCGCGTTGATGACCGCGGCGCCGACGATGATGGCGGTACCGTGCTGGTCATCGTGGAACACCGGGATTTTCATCCGCTCGCGCAGTTTGCGCTCGACGATGAAGCATTCCGGTGCCTTGATGTCTTCCAGGTTGATGCCACCGAAGGTGGGCTCCAACGAGGCGATGATGTCCACCAGCTTGTCCGGGTCCTGCTCGTCCACTTCGATGTCGAACACATCGATGCCGGCGAACTTCTGGAACAGCACGCCCTTGCCTT
>DALZLW010000016.1:0-33665 GCA_032007425.1 Stenotrophomonas sp. | reverse complement strand
CTCGCGGCCCGGCCCGGCGTCCCGTGCCAAGCCTGCCCCTGCAGCCAGGCCGGCAGCCGGCATAGGCAAGGGCCGTGGATCGGCTGGGAGCACGGCGAGGGCCGGCAAAGGGCCGGCGACGGCTGCCACGCCCACGGCGGCGAGCAAGACCAAGACACCGCCGCCGCGCAGGCCGCGCGTTCGCCGCACGGGGAAAGACCAATGAGCAAAAAGGGGCCGCTGGGGTTCAATGCGGACGATCTGCTGCAGGAAACCCTCGCCATGCAGCGCAAGCTGATGGAGGGGCTGCAGTTGCTGCCGTCGGTCGAGGACGTCGATTACGGCGCGACGGCACGTGAAGTGGTGTGGCGCGATGGCAAGGTCACGCTGTACCGGTTTGTGGGTGACGCCCCGCCTACCAGCGCGCGCCCGCTGTTGATCGTCTATGCCCTGGTCAATCGGCCCTATATGGTCGATCTGCAGGCTGACCGTTCGCTGGTGCAGAAGCTGCTGGCGCTGGGCGAGGACGTCTATGTCCTGGATTGGGGCTATCCCGACCGCTCGGAGCGTTACCTCGCGCTTGAGGACTATCTGCTGCGCTTCATTGACGGTGCCGTCGATGCCCTGCGAGCGCGCAGCGGAACCGCCGTGGACCTGCTGGGAATCTGCCAGGGTGGCGCGTTCTCCCTGTGTTATGCCGCCCTGCGCGGGCACAAGCTGGCCAGCCTGGTCACGATGGTCACGCCGGTCGATTTCCATACCCCGGACAACATGCTGTCGCATTGGGCGCGTCAGGTGGATGTCGATCTGCTGGTCGACACCCTTGGCAACATCCCGGCCGACCTGATGAATGCCAGTTACCTGATGCTCAAGCCGTTCCGGCTGAATGTGCAGAAGTACGTGGGTCTGCTCGACATCCTTGATGACCGGGCCGCGCTGGAGGATTTCCTGCGCATGGAAAAATGGATCTTCGACTCCCCGGACCTGGCGGGCGAGGCGTTCCGTGACTTCATCAAGCAGTTCTATCAGGGCAATGCCCTGATGGGCGAGGGTGTGCAGATCGGTGACGAGGTCGCGCGACTGTCCGATGTCCAGGTCCCGGTGCTGAATCTCTATGCCGAGCAGGACCATCTGGTGCCGCCGGACGCGTCCCGGGCGATGCGTGGACGGCTGGGCACCGCCGATTACACGGAAAACAGCTTCCACGGTGGTCATATCGGTATCTACGTCTCGGGGCGTGCCCAGCGCGAAATTCCTGCAACGCTGCATGGCTGGCTGCAGGCGCGCCGCCCCTGAGGCCGCCGCGCGGGCGTGCTGCTTTCCTCACGGGGGCAGCGCTACAGTGGCAGCCATGTCGTCAACACCGTGGAGCCCGCCATGAACACCGTCGCCCCTCGTACCCTGTCCCGCTCGATCAACGACCGCATGATTGCCGGCGTCATGGGCGGCATCGCCCGGCGATTCGGCTGGAGCGCGACCCTGGTGCGGATACTGTTCGTGCTGCTGTCGGTCGCGTCGGCCGCCTTTCCGGGCATCCTGGTCTACCTGATCCTGTGGCTGCTCATTCCAAACGAGACCGATTGATCCAGCCCGCGACCACCGCCCTGCGTGGTCCGTCGCGCCCGCGCGGAGCTGCTGGGCGTTGCGCAATCGCGCCGATGCGCCGCGCACCCGCACACGGATGACGCTGCTCACGCCCGCCCGGTTGTTGCGGTTTCGTTATTTTGTCGTTTGTTTCATGTGATATCACGCTGCCAACGTCCGTCATTTCCATGCAATGAGTGCTTATTACTCTTCGTGACATCTCAGTCAGGAAAGAGCGGCTATGCTGGGTATCGGTGGCTGGCACGCTTCTCGCTGGCCACTGTCCGTGAAACAGCAGTTGGCAGCATCGGAGGAAGACATCACATGGCAATCGTTCTTTATGTCGGTGGTAGCAAGGATGGCGACAAGGGCGTGGTGCCCTACGGCTTCAGTAAATCCCGCGCCGAAACCGCGCTGGGGCCGGAAATCTACACGGAGCGGTTCATGGAACTGCAGGGCGTGGGCAAGGTCCGTCTCATGGCGCTGGAAGGGTTGCGCGACGACATCGTCATGCAGCACGCCGTCCGCCATTACCGCTGAAGCAACGCCTGGGCGCCCGTAGAGCGCGCCCGCGCCGGCATCCCAGCCCGACGCAAGGATGCCGGCGCCCGAGGCCGGAAACGGACCTGCATCGCAGGCTGACTGTCAACGGCTTTCCCCCCGCGCCGCGCATTGCCAGAATGGGCCTTTCCCCGAATGCCGCCCAGGCCGGACGCAATGCCAGATACCTCGCTCGCGCAGCAGATAGCCCAGACCATCGCCACGGAAATCAGCGCCCAGCCCGCCCAGGTGCGCGCCGCCGTCGGCCTGCTCGACGAAGGGGCCAGCGTCCCCTTCATCGCCCGCTACCGCAAGGAAGTCACTGGCGGCCTGGACGACACCCAACTGCGCAACCTGGAAACCCGGCTGACCTACCTGCGTGAGCTGGAGGACCGTCGTGCAGCCGTGCTGGCCAGCATCGATGAACAGGGCAAGCTGAGCGATGCGTTGCGTGCGGACATCATCGCCGCCGACACCAAGAGCCGGCTGGAAGATCTCTATCTGCCCTACAAGCCCAAGCGCCGAACCCGTGCCCAGATCGCCCGCGAGGCGGGGCTGGAGCCGCTGGCCGATGGCCTTTTGGCCGATCCTGGCCAGGACCCGCAAGCACTCGCGGCGACCTTCGTGGCCGCCGACAAGGGCGTGGCCGATGTGAAGGCGGCGCTGGAAGGGGCGCGCGCGATCCTGATGGAGCGCTGGGGCGAAGATGCCACCCTCGTCGGCGAACTGCGCTCCTGGCTGGCTGAAAAAGGCGTGATCCGGGCCCGCGTCGTGCCGGGCAAGGAGGTCGAGGGCGCCAAATACCGCGACTATTTCGAACATGCCGAAGCCTTGGCGAAGATCCCCTCGCACCGGCTGTTGGCACTGTTCCGTGCGCGTCGTGAAGAGGTGCTGCACCTGGAACTGGACCCGGGCAGTGACGCCGAGGCCGGTCACCAGTACGCCGAAGGCCGGGTTGCCCTGCAGGCCGGTATCGCCGACCGCGGGCGGCCGGCCGATCGCTGGCTGCTGGACGCGTGCCGGCTGACCTGGCGGGCCAAGCTGCATATGCACCTGCTGCTGGACCTGTTCAACCAGGCACGCGAAAAAGCCGAAGCCGAGGCCATCGCGGTGTTCGGCGACAACCTCAAGGACCTGCTGCTGGCAGCGCCGGCCGGGCCCAAGGTGGTGCTGGGCCTGGACCCGGGCATCCGCACGGGCTGCAAGGTCGCGGTGGTTGATGCCACGGGCAAGCTTGTCGCCACCGACACCATCTACCCGCATGAGCCGCGCCGCCAATGGTCGCAATCGGTCCAGGCCCTCACTCAGCTCTGCCAGAAACATGGGGTGGCGCTGATCGCGATCGGCAATGGCACCGCCAGCCGGGAAACGGACAAGCTCGCCGCCGAGGTGATCCAGGCCTGTGGCCTGCCGGGGCTGCAGAAGGTTGTCGTGAGCGAGGCCGGGGCCTCGGTGTACTCCGCCTCGGAATTTGCTGCCAAGGAGTTCCCGGAGCTGGATGTTTCGTTGCGCGGCGCGGTGTCCATTGCCCGTCGCCTGCAGGACCCGTTGGCCGAACTGGTGAAGATCGAGCCCAAGGCCATCGGCGTCGGGCAGTACCAGCACGATGTCGATCAGTACCGGCTGGCGCGGGCGCTGGATGCGCGCGTGGAAGACTGCGTGAATGCCGTTGGTGTTTACGTCAATACCGCCTCGGCCGCCTTGCTGGCACGGGTGTCGGGCGTATCGGGCACCGTCGCCGACAACATCGTGCGCTACCGCGATGAGAACGGTCCGTTCAAACGCCGCAAGGACCTGTTGAAGGTCGCGCGACTTGGCGAAAAAACCTTCGAGCAGTGTGCCGGCTTCCTGCGCATCGCCGATGGCGAGCAGCCGCTGGACGCATCGGCGGTGCATCCGGAGGCCTACCCGGTGGTGGAGCGCATCGTCGCCAGCACCGCCCGGCCGATCACGGCGCTGCTGGGGGATGGCAGCTTCCTGCGCGGCCTCAAGGCTGAACAGTTCACCGATACGACCTTCGGCCTGCCCACCGTGCGCGACATCCTCAAAGAACTGGAGAAGCCGGGCCGTGACCCACGCCCGGAGTTCAAGGCCGCACGCTTCGCCGAAGGGGTCGAGGACATCAAGGACCTGCGCGAGGGCATGGTGCTGGAAGGCGTGGTCAGCAACGTCGCGGCCTTCGGCGCCTTCGTTGACATCGGTGTGCACCAGGACGGGCTGGTACACATCTCGGCCTTGTCGGACACCTTCGTCAAGGACCCGCGTGACGTGGTGAAGGCCGGTGACATCGTCAAGGTGAAAGTGCTGGAAGTGGACGTGGCGCGCAAACGCATCGCCCTGACCCGGCGGCTGGACGATACCCCGGGTCAGGCCACCAGCCGCCCGGGTCAGCGCGATGAACGCACCACCGGCCAGCGCCGGGATGGCGGTAACGATCGCGGGGCAGCGCGCGGCGCCGGTCGTGCCGGGGGCGGCGGACGTCCGACGACATCCACGCCGCCGGCCGACAATGCATTGGCAGCGGCATTCGCGCGTGCGCGTCGCAACTGAAGCGGCTTCAGTGCACTGGGGGGCTTACGGTTTGCCTGCGTATTGAGCACACTGGCAGGCGACGGGGCCCGTCGGGGCCTGCGGGTCGATTGCCGGGAGGGCGGCCATGACCGACATCGCTGGAGAGGCGGCAACGGAGCAGGCGCTGCACGAGCGCCTGGCCGTGCTCGAAGACCAGCTCCGGCGCCAGCAGTTGGTGCTCGATGCCATCGGTGCCGGCACCTGGGAGTGGAACCCGCAGACCGGGGCGATGCGGGTCAATGAGCGCTGGGCGGAGATCGTAGGCTATACGCGGCAGGCGCTTGAGCCGATCAATGCGGACACCTTCGTGCGCCTGGTCCACCCCGATGATCTTGCTCGTTCCGATGCGATGCTCGCGGCCCATTTCAGCGGCAGCGTCGACCATTACGAATGTCTGGTGCGCATGCGCCACCGCGACGGGCACTGGGTGTGGGTGCAGGACCGTGGCAAGGTGCAGGCGCGTGATGCGCAGGGCCATCCGATCTGGGTGGCAGGTGCCCATGCTGATGTGACCGAGCAGCAGCAGTTGCGCCATGAGGCGGCCAGTGTCCGTCAACGACTGCAGTCCATCGTCGATGCCTCTGACGAAGTGGCGATGATCGTCACCGATACCCAGGGCCTGATCACCCTGTTCAACAGCGGCGCCGAACGCCTGCTGGGCTACCGCGCCGAGGACGTGGTCGGTCGCCTCGGACCGGCGCAGTTCCATGACCCTGCCGAGGTGGCTGCCTTCCTGGACGGTCAGCCGGAAGCCCGATCAGGAGGACTGGGGCTTTTTGAACTGCTGACCCGCTGGGCGCGCCAGCAGACATACTCGCGGCAATGGACGTTCGTGCGCCGCGACGGCCAGAAGCGCCAGGTGCGCCTGTCGATCAGCGCGCTGGCCGATGCCCAGGGCGAGGTCACCGGGTTTGTCGGCATGGCCACGGACCTGACGACGATGCTGCAGATGCGCGCCGAAGCCCGCCTGGCCGAGGAGAAATTCGCCGGTGCATTCACCTCTGCCGCGCTGGGCATGGCCCTGGTATCGCTGGAGGGGCGATGGTTGGACGTCAACGACGCCTTGTGCCGGATCCTCGGCTATAGCCGCTCGGAACTGCTGCAGGTGGATTTCCAGCGGCTGACCCATCCGGAGGACCTGGCTGGCGACCTGGAGATGGTGCGGGTGCTGCTGGCCGGTGAGCGGCCGCACTACCACCTGGAGAAGCGCTATCGTAGCCGCGACGGACGCACCATCTGGGCCCGCATCGCCGTATCGCTGGTGCGCAGCGAGCGCGGCGATCCGCTGCATTTCGTCTCGCAGATCCAGGACATCACCGAGCAGCGCGACAGCCAGCAGCGGCTGCAGGAGGCCGAGCAGCGCAGCCGGGTCACCCTGGACGCGGTGGCCGACCTGGTGCTCACGCTTGCGCTCAATGGCACGATTGCTTACGCCAACGTGGCGGCAGAGCGCGCGCTGGGCAGTGGGCTGCAGGCCGGGCTGGTAGGACGTCCGGTGACGGAGGTGGTGCGGTTGACCGCCGAGTATGCGCCGCAGTCGCTGATCGACCCGACGGTGCTGCTGGATCCGGACAGCAATGCGGTGGACCTGCATTCGGACCTGCTGCTGCGGGTGGGCGACGAGGCCCTGGCGGTGGACATGACCCGCGCGTGGCTGCATGAAGACGACGGGCGCCTGCGTGGCGCGGTCTGGGTGCTGCGCGATGTCACCCAGCAGCGCGCGCGGCAGCGCGAAGCGCGCCAGTTGGCCGAACTGGACCCGTTGACCGACCTGATCAACCGCCGGGGGTTCGAGGCGCACCTGCAGCGGGCCATCGACAACGTGGACAGGACCGGGCAGGCGGCTTCGTTGATGTTCATCGACCTGGACCAGTTCAAGCCGGTCAATGACACCTGGGGGCATCTGGCCGGCGATGCGATGCTGTGGGCCATTTCCAACCTGCTGCGCCAGGGCGTGCGCGACGTGGACGTGGTAGCGCGCCTGGGCGGCGACGAGTTCGCGGTCATCCTCGCGGGCTGCTCATTGCGCCGCGCCCGGCGGATTGGCGAAGAACTGTTGCGTGGCATCCATACCCTGTCCATTCCCTGGGAAAACCAGCAGATCCGCGTCGGCGCCAGCATCGGCATCGCCGCCATCCATGCCGGCATGGCGGTGGAAGAGGCGGTTTCGGCCGCCGATGCCCAGTGTTATCGGGCCAAGGCGGCGGGACGCAACAACGTCCAGTCCGAGGCCGCCGGACTGGCGGTGGGCGAGGGCGACTAGGCCTCGGCCAGGTTGCGCAGGGCGTCCTCGTCGAGGATGTCCACGGTGTTGAGGTGGGGCAGGGCGATCAGGCCCTGCTGGCGCAACCGGGTGAAGGTGCGGCTGACGGTCTCCATCGTCAGGCCGAGGTGGTCGGCGATGTCGCCACGTCCCATGGGCAGGGTGGCCCGTCGTGCGGGACCGCCAAGCCGTGCTTCACGCTCGGCCAGGCGCAGCAGGAAGTCCGCCACTTTTTCGGTTGGCTGCAAGCGCGCCAATGCCAGTGCTGCATCCTGCGCCGCGTCCAGCTCCTGGCAGGCGCGCTGCAGCAGCTTGCGTTCCAGGTGGGGGTAGCGGTGGCGCAGTTCACGCATGTGCGCCAGCGAGACCCGGCACACACGGCTGTCGGCGATGGCTTCGATATCGTGACGGTGCAGGTCGCTGCTGCTCAGGCCGAGGTAATCCCCGGGGAGCACGAAGCCGTTGATCTGCCGTCGGCCATCGGCCAGTGTCCGTACCAGCCGCAGCGCGCCGTGCGTCAATGTATAGACATGCAGGCGGGGCTCGCCGCTGCGCGCCAGCGTACTGCCCATCGCCACCTGCTGGGTGACCGTCACCTGTTCCAGTGCCTGTACCTCATCCGGCGACAGCGCCGAGCAGACGGCCAGATGCCGCACCGTGCAGTGCAGGCAGTCCTGGGTCGTGCAGGCGGTGCTGGCGGGTGCCAGGTCAGGGGCGTGCGGCAGCTGGGACATGGGGCAGGGCGCGGTCACAGGCGCGGGAGGAGTGCCTATGATACGACATGGCGGCGAGCCCCCTTGCCGACAGCGCTGCACGGCACGGACGCAGCGCTACAATAGCGCCCCTCGCCCTTCCCCCCGATTTTTCGCAGGAGCTTGCCCGTGATCAAACCCCGTACCCCGCCCGGCATCATGGAACTGCTGCCGCGCGAGCAGATTGCGTTCCAGCGCATGCTGGACGTCATCCGCCGCAACTACGAGCGGTTCGGGTTCCTGCCGGTGGAAACCCCGGTGTTTGAACTGTCCGATGTACTGCTGACCAAGTCTGGTGGCGAAACCGAGCGCCAGGTGTACTTCGTGCAGTCCACCGGCGCCCTGGCCAACGCCGCCAGCGCCGCCGAAGCCGGCGATGCCGCCGAGCGCGCGCTGCCCGAACTGGCCCTGCGCTTCGACCTGACCGTGCCGCTGGCGCGCTATGTCGCCGAGCACGAGCACGAACTGACCTTCCCGTTCCGCCGCTACCAGATGCAGCGCGTGTACCGCGGGGAACGCGCACAGCGCGGTCGTTTCCGCGAGTTCTACCAGTGCGACATCGACGTGATCGGCAAGGACACGTTGAGCATCCGTTACGACGCCGAAGTGCTGGCGGTGATCCATGCAGTGTTTTCCGAACTGCAGATCGGTGATTTCAGCATCCAGCTGAACAACCGCAAGCTGATGCGTGGCTTCTTCGAGACCCTGGGCGTGGCCGAGGGCGAGCGCCAACTGGCGGTGCTGCGCGAAGTGGACAAGCTGGACAAGCGCGGCCCGGATTACGTGCGTGAGACCCTGGCCGGCCCTGGCTTCGAGATTCCGGTGGCCCAGGTGGAACGCATCCTGGCCTTCGTCGCCGTCCGCTCGCAGGGGCATGCCGACGCGCTGGCCCAACTGGCGGTGCTGGAAGCCGACCCGGCCGCCACCGAAACCCTGCGCATCGGCGTGGCTGAACTGCGCGAAGTGCTGACCCTGGTGCAGGCCCTGGGCGTGCCGGAGCAGGCGTACTGCCTGAACTTCAGCATTGCCCGCGGGCTGGATTACTACACCGGCACGGTCTACGAGACCCAGCTGACCGACCACCCGCAAATTGGCTCGATCTGTTCGGGCGGTCGTTATGAAGACCTGGCCAGCCATTACAGCAAGTCGCGGCTGCCGGGCGTGGGCATTTCCATCGGCCTGACGCGCCTGTTCTGGCAGTTGCGCGAAGCGGGCCTGATTGCCGGTGTCGATGCCAGCAGCGTGCACGCCCTTGTCGCGCTCATGGATGACGCGGGCATGCCGCAGTCGTTGGACATTGCCCGTCGCCTGCGCGCTGGCGGCATCAATGCCGAAGTGCAGATGGAGCCGAAGAAGATCGGCAAGCAGTTCCAGTACGCGGCCAAGGCGGGCATCCGCTTCGTGGTGCTGGCCGGCGAGGACGAGCTGGCGCGCGGCGTGGTGGCGGTGAAGGATCTGGTGCGCGAGCAGCAGTTTGAAGTGCCGCGTGAAGAATTGGCGAGCACGCTGCAGGTGGAGCTGGAGCAGGCGCGGGTCATGGCGTGATCGGTTTCCCTGCGTTGCGGGCGGGGTGCCGCTGAGAGCGGCGGTTGCTTGTGGTGGGCTGCGGAGAGCCGATTTACGGGCTTGGGTCCGTGCGGAGCGGGACTTGCGGCGTCCCCCGGGCGACCGACCCACCCGGCCCCAGCCGATAACCCAGCTTCCCGCGACCCACCACAAGCAACCGCCGCTCTCAGCGGCACGCTGACCGAAGTCAACAAACCAAACTGGACGCAGGCCAACAAACGCGCTAATGTACTAACGCGCTATTACATTGATCCACGGAAACCCGCCTTGAAAGCCCGCCCCACGCCCACCGCCAAAGACCCCCAGGCCGATCTGGCTGCGCTGGCTGCCGCCTTTGCCGCGCTGTCTGAACCCGCTGCGGTCCAGGCCTTCCTGCGCGACCTCTGCACCCCAGCCGAGCTGGAGGCCATGGCCGATCGCTGGAAAGTGGTGCCGCTGCTGCAGCTGGGCGTGCCCTATCGCGAAATCCATGAACGCACCGGCGTCAGCGTCACCACCACCGGACGGGTGGCACGCACGCTTGAACATGGCCATCGCGGCTATGCCGCCGCCATCGACCAGCTTGCCGCGCGCTGAAACGCGCCCCCCATTCGAATCATCCAGAGAACACCCCCATGAGTGCATCCCAGGCAGCACCGGCACGTGACCGGTTGCGTATCGCCATCCAGAAAAGTGGTCGCTTGGCCGATCCCGCCCGCAGCCTGCTCAGTGCCTGCGGGCTCAGCTGGCGCGAAAGCCGCGACAAGCTGTTCTGCTATGGCGAGTCGCTGCCGGTGGACCTGCTGCTGGTGCGCGATGACGACATTCCGGGTCTGATCGCCGACGGCGTCTGTGACCTGGGCATTGTCGGACGCAACGAACTGGACGAGCAGGCCGCCGCACGCCGTGAAATCGGCCTGCCCGACGCCTACCAGGCACTGCGCGGGCTTGGCTTCGGGCAGTGCCGGCTGATGCTGGCGGTGCCGGAAGAGTGGGATTGGCAGGGGCCCGCACAGGTGGCCGGTACCCGGATCGCCACCAGCTACCCGGCCATCCTCAAGCAGTGGTTGCGAGCGCAGGGCGCCGAGGCCCAGGTGGTCGAGCTCTCCGGTTCGGTCGAAATCGCCCCGCGCCTGGGCACCGCCGAGCTGATCTGCGATCTGGTGTCCAGCGGCGCGACGCTGCGGGCCAATCAACTCAAGCCGGTGGAAACCCTGCTCGACAGCGAGGCCGTGCTGGCCGGTGCGGTGCGCACCCCCGATGATGCGCGTGGTGGGCTGATCAACATGCTGTTGCGCCGCCTCGATGGCGTGGTGCAGGTGCAGGATCGAAAGCTGCTGATGTTCCGTGCCGATGCACAACGGCTGCCCGAGCTGAGCCGGCTGCTGGCCGATGCCGGTCCGTTGGAGCAGTTGCCGGGGCAGGGCGATGTGCTGCGCCTGCAGACGTTGTGCGAAGGCCCGTTGTCGTGGCAGCGGTTGGAAGAACTGGAGCGCGCCGGCGCGCAGGGGTTGACGGTGTTCAGCGTGGAGCGTTCGTTGTCATGAAGCGGCTGCAGTGGAATCAATTGGATGAAGTGGCGCGCGAGTCCGCGCTGACCCGACCGGTGCAGACCGTGGCCGAACAGACCCGCAGTGCCGTGGCAGCGTTGATCGCACAGGTGCGTGCAGAGGGTGACCAGGCGCTGCGTGCGATCACCGAGCGCTTTGACCGCGTGGCGTTGGATTCCCTGGAGGTCAGCGAAGCCGAGTTCGCGGCCGCCGAAGCCGCCGTCAGTGCCGAACTACGCGCAGCCATGGCCGAAGCGGCCGGGCGCATCGAGCGCTTCCACGCTGCGGGGATCAGCCAAGGCTATGCGGTGGAAACCGCACCGGGTGTGCACTGCGAACGGGTGGTGCGGCCGATTGGCCGGGTCGGCCTGTATGTGCCCGCAGGCAGCGCGCCGCTGCCATCCACGGCGCTGATGCTCGGTGTGCCGGCACGCCTGGCCGGTTGCCCGCAGGTGGTGTTGTGCACTCCGCCGCGCGCGGATGGCAGCGTTGACCCGGCGGTGCTGGTCGCCGCACGGCTGACCGGCGTGCAGCGGGTGTTCAAGCTCGGTGGCGCGCAGGCGATCGCTGCCATGGCCTACGGCACGGCCAGCGTGCCGCGCTGTGACAAGTTGTTTGGTCCGGGCAACAGCTTCGTCACCGAAGCCAAGCAGCAGGTGGCACAGGATGGGGCAGCCGCCATTGATATGCCGGCCGGCCCCTCCGAAGTGCTGGTGATCGCCGATGCCGGCGCTGTACCGGCGTTCGTCGCCGCCGATCTGCTGTCCCAGGCCGAACACGGCCCGGATTCGCAGGTGCTGCTGCTCACCGATGACGCGGCGATGCTGGCCGCGGTAGAGGCCGAGGTCGAGCGCCAGGTCGCGCTGTTGCCGCGCCAGGCCATCGCCCGCCAGGCGCTGTCCGAATCCCGGCTGATCCTGGTGGACAGATTGCGGGATGCGTTTGCGATCAGTAACCGCTATGCGCCCGAGCACCTGATCCTGGCACTGCGCGATCCGCGCGCCTGGCTGGGCGAGGTGCAGGCAGCCGGCTCGGTCTTCCTGGGCGATTACACCCCCGAAGCGCTGGGCGATTACTGCAGTGGCACCAACCACGTACTGCCCACCGCCGGCGCCGCCCGTGCCTACAGTGGCGTCAGCGTGGCCAGCTTCCAGAACTTCATCAGCGTGCAGAGCGCCAGCCCGGCCGGCATCGCCGCGATCGGTGGCTGCGCCCGCACCATCGCCAGCGCCGAAGGCCTGGATGCCCACGAACGCGCGGTCGCCGTGCGGATGGAGGCACTGTGAGCCTGGCGCCTTCAACGTCGTCGATAGAGGCGGTTCTGGGCCTGCTGCGGTCGGACCTGCAGGCCTTCGCCGGTTACAGCTCGGCGCGCAGCGCCGCGGTGCAGGGCGATGTATGGCTCAATGCCAACGAATCGGCCTGGGCCAATCCGGCTGACCGCACCGGCAGCAGCCGGCGCTATCCCGAGCCGCAGCCGCCGGCACTGCGCGCCGCGCTGGGCCAGTTGTATGGCGTGGCGCCGGAACAAGTACTGGTCGGGCGGGGCAGTGACGAAGCCATTGACCTGCTCGTGCGTGCTTTCTGCCGCCCTGGCCAGGACGCGGTGCTGGTGACCCCGCCGGTCTTCGGCATGTATGCGGTGTGTGCACGCCTGCAGGGCGCGCCACTGCTGGAGGTGCCGCTGGTCGAAGGCGGCGGCGGGCTGCAGGCGGACATCGATGCGATCATCGCCACGGCGCGGCGATCGGCGGCTCGCCTTGTGTTCCTGTGTTCGCCCTCCAACCCCGCCGGCAGCGAAATCGCCCTGGCCGATGTGCAGCGGGTGGCCGTCGCCCTGCAAGGCCAGGCGCTGGTGGTGGTCGATGAAGCCTATATCGAGTACAGCGACCAGCCGTCAGCCACGACCCTGTTGGCGGCGCATGCGAACCTGGCCGTGTTGCGGACCTTGTCCAAGGCGCACGCGCTGGCCGCCGCGCGCATCGGCAGCCTGTTGGCCGCCGCGCCGATCATTGCCGCGCTGCGCCGCTGCCAGGCGCCGTATCCGGTGCCACAGCCGTGCGCCGAGCTGGCTTTGGCGGGCCTGCAGGCCGACGCGCTGGCCCAGACCCGTGAACGCATCGCAGTGGTACGCACGCAGCGGGCCCTGCTCGCCGACGCGTTGACCGGATTGCCGGGCGTGCGGCGGGTCTATCCTTCGGCTGGCAACTACCTGCTGGTGCGCCTGGATGACCCGCAGCGGGTCTTTGATGACCTGCTCGCCGCTGGCGTGGTGGTGCGTGACCAGCGTGCCGCGCCGGGGTTGGGCGATGCGCTGCGCATCAGCATCGGCAGCCCGGAAGAGAATCAACGCGTGATTGCCGTCTTCAAGGCCCGGAGGGCCGCCGCATGACCCCCATTCTGTTCATCGACCGCGACGGCACCCTGATCGAGGAGCCAGCCGACCACCAGATCGACAGCTACAGCAAGCTGCGCTTCGTCAAAGACGTGGTTCCGGCGCTGCTGAAGCTGCGCGACGCCGGTTGGCAGTTCGTCATCGTCAGCAACCAGGACGGGCTGGGCAGCGAGGCCTACCCGGAAGCCGTGTTCGACGGTCCGCATGCGCTGATGATGCATGTGTTCGAAAGCCAGGGGATCGTGTTCCGTGACGTGTTGATCGACCGCAGTTGGCCGCACGAAAACCTGCCGACCCGCAAACCCGGCATCGGCCTGATGACCGCCTACCTGCAGGACCGGAACATCGATTGGACGCGCTCGGCGATGGTGGGTGACCGCAGCACCGACATCCAGTTCGCGCAGAACCTGAACATCCGTGGCTTCCAGCTGCGCACCGAGGAGTTCGGCGGCGAGTGGGACTGGCCGGGCATCGCCCACGCGCTGGCCGACGCACCGCGGACCGCGGTCGTCCAGCGCAACACCAAGGAGACCCGGATCCGCGTCGCGCTGGACCTCGATGCCAGCACCGAACCCAGCATCCACACGGGCCTGCCGTTCTTCGACCACATGCTGGAGCAGATCGGCAAGCACGGTGGCATCGCGCTGGACATCCGCGCCGAAGGGGACCTGCACATCGACGAGCACCACACCGTGGAAGACACCGGGCTGGCCCTGGGGCAGGCGCTGCGCGAGGCGCTGGGGGACAAGCGTGGGATCGGCCGTTATGGCTTCACCCTGCCGATGGACGAGACGCTGGCCAGCGCGGCGCTGGATTTCAGCGGACGGCCTTACTTCGTGTTCGATGGCCAGTTCAAGCGCGAGCGGGTGGGCGACCTGCCCACCGAGCTGGTCCCGCACTTCTTCCGTTCGCTGTGCGATGCCTCGGGCCTGAACCTCAACCTGCAGGTGCGCGGTGACAACGACCACCACAAGGTGGAGGCCTGCTTCAAGGCCTTGGCCCGTGCATTGCGCACGGCGCTGGCCCGCAGCGGCACGTCACTGCCCAGCACCAAGGGCACGCTATGACGGATGTCGCGTTGATCGATGCCGGCGGCGCCAACCTGGGGTCGGTGCGTTACGCCCTCGAGCGCCTTGGCGCCAGTGTGAAGCTGGTCCGCACCGCTGATGAGCTGACCGGTGCCAACCGGGTGATCCTGCCCGGCGTGGGCGCCGCGCGCCCGGGCATGGCCCGGCTGCATGCGCAAGGCCTGGTCGAGCCATTGCGCCGACTGGAGGTGCCACTGATGGGCATCTGCCTGGGCATGCAATTGCTGTTCGAGCGCTCGGAAGAGGCGGAAGTGGAGACCCTGGGGCTGATCCCCGGGGTGGTGCGCAAGCTGGTGCCGGCCACCGGCATCCGCGTACCGCACATGGGGTGGAACCGGCTGTTGCCGCTGCACCCCTCCTTGCTGATGCGGGATATCCCGGCGCGTGCCAGTGCCTATTTCGTGCACAGCTACGCCGCACCGCTCAATGCCCATACAGTGGCGGCCTGTGACCACGGTGGCCTGTTCACCGCGATGGTCGAACAGGGCCGCTATTTCGGCGCCCAGTTCCACCCCGAACGTTCCGGCGATACCGGTTCGTTGATGTTGCGCAACTTCCTCGAGGGCACTGCTGCATGAGTTTCATTGTCTATCCCGCGCTGGACATCCGCGAAGGCCGCGTCGTGCGGCTGCGCCAGGGTGACTATGCCCAGGAAACCCATTACGGCGATGACCCGCTGCCACGTGCCCAGGCCTTCGCCGCGCAGGGCGCCAGTTGGATGCACCTGGTCGACCTCGATGCCGCGCGCGCCGGCGGCTACACGCTGGCACCGCTGCTGGCACAGATCCGCGCCACCACCTCGCTGCACGTGCAGACCGGCGGCGGCGTGCGCAGCCGTGATGACGTGGCCCGCATCCTCGATGCCGGTGCCAGTCGCGTGGTGATCGGCTCGCTGGCGGTGCGTGAGCCGGACAAGGTGATCGCCTGGCTTGAAGAGTTCGGCCCGCAGCGGCTGACCATCGCCCTGGATGCGCGTCAGGACGCACAGGGGGCGTGGCAACTGCCGATCCACGGTTGGACCGAGACCGCGGGGGTGACGCTCGATGTGCTGGCGCAGCGCTATGCGCAGGCGGGCATGGCGCATCTGTTGTGTACCGACATCGCCCGCGACGGCATGCTCGCCGGCCCCAATCTTTCCTTGTACGAGCACCTGGCGGCACGGCTGCCGGGAGTGGCCGTGCAGGCCTCCGGCGGTGTCCGCGACGTGGCTGACGTGGTCGCGGCACGTGCCGCGGGCTGCGGTGGCGCGATCCTCGGCAAGGCCCTGCTGGAGCAGCGCATGGACCTGGGCGAGGCGCTGGCATGTTGAGCCGGCGCATCATTCCCTGCCTGGACGTGCGCGACGGCCGCGTGGTCAAGGGCGTGCGTTTCCGCGACCACGTCGACATGGGCGATATCGCCGAACTGGCCCAACGCTACCGTGACCAGGGCGCCGATGAGCTGGTGTTCTATGACATCGGCGCCAGCCCGGAAGCCCGTTCGGTGGACGTGGCCTGGATCGAGCGGATCGCCCGGCTGATCGATATTCCGTTCTGCGTGGCCGGTGGCATCGACAGCGTCGAGGCCGCCCGACGCGTGCTGTTCTCCGGCGCGGATAAAGTATCGATCAACTCCCCGGCACTGGGCCGACCGCAGCTGATCAGCGAACTGGCCGAGGAGTTCGGCGTGCAGTGCGTGGTGGTCGGCATCGATTCGGTGCGCGAGGCCGATGACCAATGGCGGGTGCGGCGTTTCACCGGCGACCCATCCAAGACCCAGGCCGTGCCGTTGCGTACGTTGGACTGGGTGCGCGAGGTGCAGCGGCTGGGCGCTGGCGAGATCGTGCTCAACTGCATGGACAGCGATGGCGTGCGCCGGGGCTACGACGTGGAGCAGTTGCGCCAGGCCCGCGCGGCCTGTGCCGTGCCGCTGATCGCCTCCGGCGGGGCGGGCACCATGCAGCACTTCGCCGACGTGTTCGACCAGGCGGACGTGGACGGCGCGCTGGCGGCCAGTGTCTTCCACAGTGGCGCCATTCCCATTCCCGAATTGAAGCAGTTCCTGCGCAGTGCGCAGATCGAGGTACGTGATGTCTATTGAGGTCTTTCCGTCCGCCCAGGCGCTGGCCCAGCTGGACTGGGCCAAGGGCGAGGGGCTGTTGCCGGCGGTGGTGCAGGATGCCGATACCCTGCAGGTGCTGATGCTGGGCTACGTCAGCGCAGAGTCGCTGCAGGTGACCCTGGCCAGCGGTCACCTGACCTTCTACAGCCGCAGCAAGCAGCGGTTGTGGACCAAGGGCGAGCAGTCGGGCAACGTGCTCGCGGTGGTCTCCATTGCCGTGGATTGCGATGCCGACACCGTGCTGGTGCAGGCACGGCCGGCGGGGCCGACCTGCCATACCGGTGCTGAAAGCTGTTTCCCGAAGGCGCCGAAGGATTTCATCGGCGGCCTCGACGCGCTCGTGGCGCAGCGTGCCGAGCAGCGTCCTGCCGGCAGTTACACCACGCGCCTGTTCGAAGAAGGCACTCGCCGCATCGCGCAGAAGGTGGGCGAAGAGGGCGTGGAAACCGCGCTGGCCGCAGTGGTGCAGGAAGACGATGCGCTGCTGGGCGAAGCCTCGGACCTGGTCTACCACCTGCTGGTGCTGCTGCGCGCACGTGGATTGTCGCTGCAGGATGTGCGCAATCTGCTGGAATCGCGCCATACCTGAGCCATTCCAGCGTCAGCGACGTGCCGGATGTCATCCACCGTCACTACAATGGCGGGTCTTCTTTCCCGGGGAATCCGCCGATGAACCTGCGCGTTGCGCTGCTGTGCTGCCTGTTGACCTCCACCGCACCGGCCTGGGCGGCCACCACGGTGGTCAGTGGCAAGGTCTACCAGGAACGCGACGGCAAGGCCGGGCGCGGTGCCACCGACCCCGGGCTGGGTGGGGTGCAGGTTTCCAATGGCCGTGCCATCGTGCGTACCGCCGCCGATGGCAGTTACCGCTTGGAAGTGCGCGACGGCGATACCGTATTCGTGGTCAAGCCGGAGGGCTACCGCTTTCCGGCCGCTGCCAACGGGCTGCCGGCTTATTGGCGCCACTACGCACCGTCCGGTTCGCCGGCACTGAAGTACCAGGGCATCAGCGCGACGACCACGCCGGCCGGTGCCTACGATTTCGCGCTGGTGCCTGACCGCCACAATGTGCGCAAGGGCTTCCAGATGCTGGTCTTCACCGATTCGCAGACCGCCAACGCCCGCGAAGTGGGGTACTACGACCAGGCCAGCATCAGCCCGCTGGTCGGCCGCACCAAGGCCCGCTTGGGGACCACCCTGGGCGATATCGTCAACGACGACCTTTCCCTGTACCCGCTGTTGAACAAGGCCACCGCCCGCCTGGGCGTGCCGTGGTTCCATGTCCCGGGCAACCACGACCTGGATTTCGACGCTGGCGACGATGCCCATTCCCTGGACAGCTGGCGGGCGGTCTATGGCCCGGATACCTATGCGGTGGAGGAGGGTGGGGCGAGCTTCCTGTTCCTGGATGACGTGGTCTACGACCCCTCCAGCAAGCCTGCTTACGTGGGCGGCCTGCGCGAGGACCAGTTCGCGTTCCTGCAGGCCTACCTCAAGACCCTGCGGCGGGACCGCCTGGTCGTGCTGGGCCTGCACATCCCGCTGTTCGATGCCGCGCCAGGCCGGGAAACCTTCCGCCATGCCGATCGCCAGCGCTTGTTCAAGCTGCTGCAGGGTTTCAGCAACGTGTTGGTGCTCAGCGGCCACAGCCACACCCAGCAGCATTACTACCATGGTGCGGCCGAAGGCTGGCACGGTGAGCAGCCGCTGCACGAATACAACGTGGGCGCCAACTGCGGTGCGTTCTGGTCCGGTGTCGCCGCGCCCGACGGCGCCCCGGTGGCCACGATGAGCGATGGCACGCCACGCGGCCATGCGCTGCTCGATGTCGCCGGCAATGGCAGCTATACGCTGCAATACCGCGTGTCGGGCGCACCGGCCGACGAGCAGATCGGCCTGCATGCGCCCAAGGTCCTGCGTCAGGGCGCCTACCCGGCCTGGGGCGTGTTCGCCAATGTGTACATGGGCGACGACAACACCCGCGTCGAGTACCGCGTTGATGGTGGCGCGTGGCAGGTGATGAAGCAGGTCAGGCAGGTGGATCCGCGCTTGACCGTGGAAAACGCCGCCGATGACCTGGCCAGCACCCTGCGCAGCCACGACCGCTCGCCGGAAGCCACGCCGTCGCCGCACCTGTGGCGTGGCGCGCTGCCGACCGGGCTGTCACTGGGAAGGCACAAGGTCGAGGTCCGCGCCACGCTGGCCGATGGCGCGGTGCATGCCGCGCAGACCAGTTACGAACTGCAGGCCGGGCAGGAGTAGACCCGCCCGGACCTGCGGACTGGCCGCGATGATGCCCCGCCGCTTGTTGCCAGCGGGGTGCCTGCGGTCAGAACTTCCAGGTCGCGCCGAGGTACAACTGGCGACCGGTGTAGGTGTTGGACAACAGGCGGGCCTTGGTGTCGTTACCCAGGTGCACGCGCTGTTCCGAACGGGTGGCATTGAGCACAGAGGCACTCACGGTCAGCGCCGGGGTGAGGTTGTAGGACGCGTTGAGGTCCAGTTGGTCGTAAGGCTCGCTGTAGGAGGTCATGCCGTTGTTGAGGCTGCCCACCACCTCGCCGCGGCGGTTGAACGAGGCGCGCGCCAGGAACTTCTCATTCTCGTAGAACACGGTGACATTGGCCTGGTTCTTGGCGCTGCCCACCAGTGGTGATTCACCGATGGTTTCGCCATCGAGCACGATGGCCGCCAGGTTGGTGTCGTTGTAGGTGTAGTTGACCTGCACGCCGAAGCCCATGTCGAAGGTGTACTGGCCGTACAGTTCCACGCCTTGGGAGACGCCGTCGCGGCCATTGGCCTGGGTCTCGTACTTCTGCACCAGCACGGTCTGCCCGCCCACCGTCGTCTGCTGGTCGCGCACCACCGGCACGGTGAAGTTGTCCACTTCCTTGCGGAACAACGCCACGCCGGCCACCGAGCCGGGGCGGAAGTACCACTCCAGCCCGACGTCGTACTGCGTGGCCTCGAACGGCTGCAGCTCCTTGTTGCTGCCCGAACCGTACCAGCCCGGCGTGGTGGTGCCACCGGCGACGCGGCGGTCGTTGCTGTATTCCTCGCTGATGTACTGCAGGCCGCCGGGGTAGGCGACGCTGGTGTAGCTGGGCCGTGCGATCACCTTGGACGCAGCGCCACGCAGGACCAGGCTGTCGGTGATGTCCCAGGCGATGTTGAAGCTGGGCAGGATGTCGGTGTAGGTTTTCTCCATCGAGCTCAACGCATAGGTCTTCTCCCGCGCCATGTCATCGGGCAGGCGGACGAAGCCGCTTTCACAGCCATAGCCGGCATTGGAGCCGAGCAGGGCTGCCGCGGCCGGATCGGTGCAGGCCATCGGCGCGCCGTTTGCATTGTCCTGGAAGTAATCGTTGAAGCGTTCCACCGAATCGCTGGACGCGGCGAACTGGCGCGTGCGCACCACGCGTACGCCGACGTTGCCGCGCAGGCGATCGGTGCGGAAGTTGGCCTGGATGTAGCCGGAATGGATCTTTTCGTCGACGTTGTAGACGAAGTCCTCTTCCTTGCGGTTCTGCATCGGACCATAGCGGTCGTTGAGGTACTGGATGTAGCCGGGGTAATTGATGCCCGGGAACACATTGGCGTTGAAGCCACCGGCGATGTTGCTGATGGGGTTGGACAGGAAGAAGCCTGGCTGCGCGGTACCGGCCGAAGCATCACAGCCGGCCTGGTAGCGCTTGCTGTAATCGGAGGGATCGGCACCCTGGCATACCCAGTAGGAGTTGCCGGTATTGCGGTGCACCTGCCCATCGCGGTACTTGGCGCCGAACTGGATCGAGTCCAGCCAGCCGCTCTCAAACAGCTTGGTCACATCGGCCTGGAAATAGTTCTGCTTGACGCTGGTCTGCCGCCAGGACGAATCGGTGGACCCGGTGTCGATCTCGGCGATGCCGGCCATCAGCTGCTGCTGCAACTCCGGGGAGAAGGTGGCGGTGGGGGTGCCGGTGATATCCCAGGCGCTGTAGCTGTTGCCGTTCTGCCACACGCCATTGACTTGTCGCCGTGGTTTGGCGGCGGTGCGGAAGTTCATCGACGGACCGCCTTCGGACCAGGTACGGCCACCGGTGAAGCTTGCCTTCCACAGCGGGCTGATGTCCCAGTCAATGGTCAGGTCAGCGGTCTGCGAGAGGGCTTTTTCCTTGCTGTAGGTGCCGGTCAACTGCGGGGTGGGGATGGTGCAGTCATCCGGGCCCCAGCCGCCGGCCGCCATTCCCGCGGCGGCTGCTTCGGCCTCGCTGCAGTAATAGGTCTTGCCGGCAAGCTTCTGGTACTGCGCGCCGGTCACAACCGAGCCGCTGGGATCAAACTGCAGGCCATCGAGCAGGCGGCCGCCGGCCCAGTTGCCATCGCCGTTGTAGCGGGCGATGTTCCATTCGGGGATCTTCAGCATGTTCTGCGTGTAGTCACCCTGCAGTTCGAAGCGGAAGTAGTTGGCGGTCATCGTCACGTTGTCGACCGGCTTGAACTGGAAGGTCAGCTGCCCGCCCTTGCGTTCGCGCTTCTCATCGCGCACGGCGAAATTGACCGACGTGGGCAGGAAGAACTCGCTGTAATTGTTGCCGTGCTGGTCGTTGAAACCCGATTGGCCCCACCAGTAATGGATGCCGTCCTGGCCGAGCACGTTGCCATTGGCATCGCGCGCATCCGTGCCGTTGCCATACCACTGGTAGTCTTCGGTGCTGGCTTCCATGCTGCGGTTGGTGCGGGTCTGCTGGGTCACGCCGACCAGCACGCCGAAACGCTCATCCTTGCTGTGCCAGGAGTACAGCCCGGAAAGCTGCGGATCGACATCATGATGGGTGTCTGACGAGGTGCCTTCCACGGTCACGAAACCGGAGTTGGTTTCCATTTCCAGCGGTCTGCGGGTCTTGAGGATCACCGTGCCGCCGATGCCGCCTTCGTCCAGGCGCGCCTCCGGCGATTTGTACAGTTCAGCGCTGGACAGCATGTTCGATGGCAGCAGGGTGTAGTTGAACGAGCGCGTGGCCTCGTCGTTGGTTTCCGACGTGGCGACATAGTTGCCATTCAACTGGGTCAGGGTGAGGTCCGGGGCCAGCCCGCGCACGCTGACGCTCTTACCTTCGCCGCCGCTGCGGGTGATGATCACGCCGGGCACGCGCTGCAGCGCATCGGCCACGTTCTTGTCAGGGAACTTGCCGACGTCTTCGGCAGTGATCACTTCGACCACCGCGTTGGCGTCGCGCTTCTGCTGCAGGCTCTTCTCGATCGCATAGCGGTAGCCGGTGACGTTGACGCTGTCCAGCGTGGTGGCATCGACGGTGCTGCTTCCGGCTTGTGTCGGCGCCTGCTGTGCCAGCGCGGCTACGGGAACCACTGCGATGGCGGCGACGGCCAGGGCAACGGCCGAGTACAGGGCATCGCGCCCCGGATGACGTGATTTGCTGCTCATTCTCTCCCTCTCCTGGATCGAACCGGGTGATGTATCGGATTGAATCGATCTAATTCCGGCGGCGGCGACGTCGTCGGTCGGACCATCGACAGCGCAGGGAGCGCCAGGGAGGGTCGTTCTTGCCATGCAGCCGTGCAATCGCCCTCGCTCCAGCTTGGATCGATCTAAACGAATTGCGGGCACTTTTTAGCACGGCCTCGCGGCGCAAGCATGCTGCTGCGCAATATCCCGGTCATGTTGCCGTGGCATGGCGGATCGGATGCTGCAACGCAGAATGCAAGCCGCAGCCCGCTGGGCTTTACTTGAATCGATCTAAATCGATCTGCGCCTGTAATCCATCTGACCTCGGGGTCGGCGGCCCGCCGCTGCCCTGCACTGACGCCGCCCAGCCAGGAGCCTTCCGTGACGCCATCCCGCCTTTCTGCACCGTCCATGGCCATGCCGCGGGTCCGTCGTCGCTGGTCGCGCGCGTTCCTGACGGTTCTCGCTGGCGCACTGGCGCTGGGCACGGCCCCGGCGCTGCTGGCCGCTCCGCAGGCGTTGGAACGGGAGGTCAACACCTTCATCGGCAGCAAGGATGATGGCAATACGTTCCCGGGCGCGTCGGCACCGTTTGGCCTGATCCAGGTCAGCCCGATCGGCGGTCATTACGCGGGTTGGCGGTACGATGACGACAAGATCCGCGGCTTTGGTCACTCCTTCCTGTCCGGTGCCGGCTGCTGGGAACAAGGGGGGCAGGTGTCGATGTTGCCGGTGACCGGGAGCATCGGCCCAGGTGGTGACTTCGACACGAAAACCGCCGCTGCCTTCGACCAGAAGGCCTACGCATCGGCGTACACCCATGTGGGGGAAGTCGGCCAGGCCGGCTACTACAAGGTCCACCTGACCGACCGCGGTGGCATCAATGTAGAAGCCACGGCGCGGGTTCGCGCCGCCGCTGAGCGCTACACCTTCCCGGCGGGCAAGGACCAGGGGCATGTACTGGTGAACGTGGGCCAGGCCAATGAGCGGCATTCGGTGATCGGCAGCGTGGTCGACGTCGTTGGCGACCGCGTCGTGGAAGGCAAGCTGGTGACCAGGAGCTTCTGTGGCGGGCACCAGTACACCACCTGGTTCCGCATCGAGTTCGACCGGCCGTTCGTTGCCCATGGCACCTGGGGGGAAGGTGGCGGACTGGCCGGTGCACGCCACAGCATGGAGGGCGAACAGAAACCCAACGGGGCCTGGCTCAGCTTCGCCCTGGACAAGGGACGTTCGGTCACGGCGACCACGGCCATCTCGCATGTCGACGCGCAGGGCGCGCGCAACAATCTGGTCGCCGAGGGGCAGCGCGATGGCCGCCTGCTCGGTTTCGATGCGATGCGCACGTTGTCCCAGCAGGCATGGCGCAGCGAGCTGGAGCGCGTGCGGGTGGAAGGTGGCAGCGCCGATGATCGCACGGTGCTGTATACCGCGCTCTACCACGCCCTGCTGCAGCCGCTGACCGGCAACGATGCCGATGGTCGTTACCGAGGCTACGACGATGCCATCCATCAGGCGGACGGATGGACCTATTACGAGTACTTCTCCTTGTGGGATACCTACCGCGCGCAGAATCAGTGGCTGGCGCTGCTGAGGCCGGACGTGGCGCGCGATATCGGCCGCTCGCTGCTGGCCATCGATGATCAGGGGGGCTGGCTGCCGCGCTGGGGCTATGCCAGTTTTGAAACCAACATCATGACCGGGGATCCGGTCACACCCTTCATGGTCGATCTGTGGCGATTCGGCGCACTGGCCGGGCGTGAGGATCAGGCGTGGCGAGCGCTGCGCCGCAATGCCTTCGATCTGCCGCCGCAGAATTCACGCCACGCCGGGCGGTCGGGCAATCCCGGCTACCTCGCCAACGGCTACGTGACCTATGATCGCGCCTATCCCTCGAAGGGCATGGATGTGGATCCACACCACGGCGGTTCGGCCACCCTGGAGTATGCGTTGGCTGATTGCGCGCTGGCCCAGATGGCCAAGGGGCTGGGACATGCCGACGACGCCGCGCAACTGGACGCGCGCGGCCGCAACTGGCGCCATGTGTGGGACACGAGCGTGCGCGATGACGCGGCTGGTTTCGAGGGCTTCCCGCGACCGCGCACCGAGGATGGCGGCTGGTACACACCTGCCGACGGGCATTACAGCCCACGCTCGCACCATGGTTTCCATGAGGGAACGGCCTGGCAATACCAATGGCTGGCCCAGCAGGACGTACCGGGCCTGGTCGATGCCATGCACGGTCGCCAGCACGCATTGCAGCGGCTGGACACCTTCTTTGCCATCGATGCACTGCAGGCCGACCCGCTGCACGCCGCACGCAAGGCCTGGGTGGTCGGGCCTTACAGCTATTACAACCAGTACCGCTACAACCCCAACAACGAACCGGACCTGCATGCGCCCTGGATGTACACGCTGCTGGGCCAGCCGTGGAAAACCGCCACCGTGGTGCGTGCGGCGCAGCAATTGTTCACCAATGCGCCCAATGGCGTGACCGGTAACGACGACCTGGGCACGATGTCGGCCTGGTATCTGTTCAGCGCGCTCGGCCTGTACCCGGCCGTGCCGGGCAGTGGCCAGTTCCTGCTGCATGCGCCACGTTTCCCGGTGATGGAACTGCAACTGGGGCAGGGGCGCCGGCTGCGGGTCGAAGCTCCTGGCGCCGACGGTCGCACGTTGCAATACGTGCAGGCGGCCCACTTCAATGGGAAGCCGCAGGCCGCGGTCTGGCTGGACTGGGCGCAACTGAGCCAGGGCGGCACCTTGCGCTTTGCGCTGGATCAACAGGTGCCGCAGTCCGCCTGGGGTACCCAGCTGGATGCGCTGCCGGCCGGTCTGTGCGCAGCACCTGGCAGCGTGCTGCAATGAGCAGTGCGCGGTGCCGCCCTGGCATCGTGCACGGTACGTGCGGCGCGCAATCCTTTACGCTTGTCCTACTTGATCACCGCCTGTACCCATGACCGACACCCGCCAGGACGCACGAACCCAACGCAAGGCCGCCAATCGCGCGGTCACGGTCACCGACATCGCCCAGGCGATCGGTGTGTCGCGGGCTACCGTGTCTCTGGTGCTGCGGGGCAGTCCGCTGGTCAACGTGGACACCCGGGCCAAGGTGGAAGCAGAATTGCGCCGCCAGCGCTACGTCTATAACCGTGCCGCGGCCAATCTGCGGCGCAGGACGTCGAGCAGCATCGCGCTGGTGATCAATGACCTGTCCAATCCGTTCTTCGCCGAATTCGCCGCCGGGGTCGATGAAACCCTGGGCGACAAAGGCTACGTGACCCTGCTGGGCAGCACCGGGGAATCGCCGCATCGGCAACACAATGTGCTGAGCACGCTGATGGAACATACCCCGGCCGGCCTGATCCTTTCGCCCGCCGAAGGCACCACCGGTGCGCAGTTGCGCCAATCGCTGGGTTTCAGCGCCAATGCGCTGATCTTCAACCGCCAGGTCGATGGCGGTGACTGGGATTTCCTCGTACTGGACAACCAGCAGGGCGCCTATCTGGCGACCCGCCACCTGATCGAGCGTGGTCATCGTGATATTGCTTTCTTCGGCGGGCATGCCGAATCAAGCTCCTGCCACCAGCGGCGCAACGGTTACCTGCAGGCCCTGGCCGAGGCTGGACTGAGCGCAGGCGAGGGCCGCCTGATCGAATCGGCACCCAACCGACTGGAAGCCGCCGAACGCAGCGGTGAGCTGTTCCTGCAAGCGCAGGCGCCGACCGCTGCGGTCTGCTACAACGACACGGTGGCGCTGGGCCTGATGCTGGGCCTGACTTCGCGTGGGTTGCAGCCGGGGGCTGATTTCGCGGTCACCGGCTTCGACGACATCGCCGAGGCTGCCGTGGCGGTGCCGCCGCTCACCACGGTCACCGTCGAGCCACGGGCGCGCGGTCGACAGGCTGCCGAACTGCTGCTGCAGCGGCTGGCGGCCCCTGATGCACCTTGCCAGCGCACGGTGGCTCCCGTGCAGTTGCGCATCCGCCAAAGCAGTGCAGGGCGGCCTGGCTGAGTCCTGGACCGCGCTGCCCTTCACCTTCCACTTTCGACACATCCATCGTTCCAACGCGCACCGAGGCGCGATCCCGCATGGCGATTCAATCCGCACCCCGCACTCCCTCATCGGCCAGCAACGGACCGGTGGTCAACGCCCGTTCCGCATTGGCCGTTGTCACCACGATCTTCTTCATGTGGGGCTTCCTGACCAGCCTCAATGACGTGCTGATCCCGCACCTCAAGGCAGTCTTCGAGCTCAATTACACCCGCGCCATGCTGGTGCAGTTCACCTTCTTCGGTGCCTACTTCCTCATGTCGCTTCCAGCAGGGCGGCTGGTGGCACGGGTCGGTTACAAGAATGGCATCGTCGCCGGACTGGTGATCGCCGGCATCGGTGCGCTGGGCTTCTGGCCGGCCGCCTCGCTGCGCATCTACGATGCCTTCCTGGCCTCGTTGTTCGTGCTGGCCACCGGCATCACCATCCTGCAGGTCGCGGCCAATCCCTACGTCGCCCTGCTGGGGCCGGAGCAGACCTCGTCCAGCCGGCTCACCCTGGCGCAGGCCTTGAATTCGCTGGGCACCACCCTGGCGCCCTTGTTTGGCGGCCACCTGATCCTGAGCACCGCGGTCAGGACCACCGAACAGATCGATGCCCTGCCAGTGGCTGAGCAGCTCGCTTACCGTGCGGCGGAAGCACAGTCGGTCCAAGGCCCGTATGTCGGCCTGGCCGTTGCCCTGGTCCTGCTGGCGGTATTCGTCTTCCTGTTCCGCCTGCCCAAGCTGGCAGACGTGGCCGAAAGCAGCGAGCCCGGCAACCACAGCGTGTTCGACGCGCTGCGTCGCCCGCACCTGTTGTTCGGCGTGCTCGCCATCTTCTTCTATGTCGGCGCCGAGGTGTCCATCGGCAGCTTCATGGTGAACTACCTGTCGTTGCCGGAAATCGGTGGCATTACCGAACAGCAGGCCACCCAGTATGTGTCAGCCTATTGGGGCGCCGCGATGGTGGGCCGCTTTGCCGGCGCATGGCTGTTGGCACGTCTGTCGCCGCGGCGCCTGCTGACGTCGTTTGCGATGCTCAACGTGCTGTTGCTGCTGTTGACCCTCGCATCGTCCGGCAAGGTCGCGCTGTACTGCCTGGTGGCAACCGGCCTGTTCAATTCCATCATGTTCCCGACCATCTTCGCACTGAGCATCGAACGCCTGGGGCCGCTGACCAACAAGGGCTCGAGCCTGCTCATCATGGCGATCGTCGGCGGCGCGGTGCTGCCGCTGTTGCAGGGCGTGCTGGCTGATCGCATCGGTCTGCATTACAGCTTCCTGCTGCCGGTGATCTGCTACATGTACATCATTTTCTACGGTCACATCGGCTCGCGCCTGCGCGACCCGGTCACGCAGGGAGGCTGAGGCGATATGGGCAGCATTGTCTGCTTCGGCGAGATTTTGATCGATCTACTGGCCCAGCCGCCGGCCAGTCCTGAGCAACCGCGCGCCTTCCTGCAGTACGCCGGGGGCGCACCGGCCAACGTGGCAGTGGCCGCAGCGCGACTGGGGGTGCCCACCCAGTTCGTGGGCATGCTGGGGCAGGACATGTTCGGCGACTTCCTTGCCGACAGCCTGCAGCAACACGGCGTGGGCACCGATTACATCGCGCGCACCACTGCGGCGAAGACGGCCTTGGCCTTTGTCGCATTGGATGCCGGGGGCGAGCGCAGTTTCAGTTTCTATCGTCCGCCGGCGGCTGACCTGCTGTTTACCGCCGACGACTTCCGGCCCGCCTGCTTTGCCGAAGCCAGCTGCTTCCACGTGTGCTCCAACAGCCTGACCGAGCCGGCCATCGCCGCCACCACGCTGCATGGCATGGCGCGCGCGCGCGCGGCCGGGGCCTTGGTCAGCCTGGACCTCAACCTGCGTCCGGCGCTGTGGCCGGCCGAGATGGACCCGACACCCTGGCTGTGGCAGGCGCTGGAATCGGCTGACCTGGTGAAACTTTCGCGTGAGGAGCTGGAGTACCTCGCCACGCCGTTCGGCGACGATGGCGAGGCTGCGGTGCTGGCGCGTTTGTTTGCCGCCCGGGCCGCGTGGGTGCTGGTCACCGATGGCGGCGCGCCGCTGCACTGGTATACGCGTAGCGACCAGGGGCAGCTGCCGAGTTTCACCGTGCCGATGGTTGACAGCACCGCTGCCGGCGATGCCTTCGTGGGCGGCGTGCTGGCGGCACTGGCAACGCGCCGGATCGATGCGGCGGGCCTGCCATTCCTGTGTGCGGATCGCAGCGCGATGACCGCGGTGCTGCGCCAGGGCGCCGCTGTCGGCGCACTGGCGGTAACCCGCAAGGGCGCGTTTGCGGCCATGCCGTCACGCGATGAAGTCATGGCCCTGCTGCAGCAGACGAACACCGAGGAACCGACCGCATGAGCACGACCGAACGCGATTTCCGCGCGCCCGCCTTCCTGCGTGGGCACATCGCCGACACCATGGCCTTTTACCACCCGCGCTGCATCGATCCGCAGGGCGGCTTCTTCCAGTACTTCCGTGACGACGGCAGCATCTACGATGCCGGTCACCGGCACCTGGTCAGCAGCACGCGTTTCGTCTTCAACTATGCGATGGCCTGGCGCGAGTTCCAGGAGCCGGTCTATCTGCAGGCGGTGCACCATGGCGTGGCCTACCTGCGCGATGTCCACCGCAATCCGCTGACGGGTGGCTATGCCTGGACCCTGCGCGATGGCGTCGTGGAGGACGCGACCAACCATTGCTACGGCGTGGCCTTCGTGCTGCTGGCCTACAGCTGTGCGCTGAAAGCCGGGCTGGAAGAAGCCCGCGCCTGGATGGATGAAACCTGGCAGTTGCTGGAGCGGCATTTCTGGGAGTCGGCCGACGGCCTGTACAAGGACGAAGCCGACGCCGACTGGAACTTCAGCGGCTACCGTGGACAGAATGCCAACATGCATATGTGCGAGGCGATGCTCGCCGCGTTCGAGGCCAGTGGCGAGCAGCGCTATCTTGAGCGCGCGCTGCAGTTGGCGGACGGCATGACCCGGCGCCAGGCGGCCAAGGCCGATGGGCTGGTCTGGGAGCACTATGACAGCCACTGGAACATCGACTGGGACTACAACCTCGACAACCCCAAGCACCTGTTCCGGCCATGGGGCTTCCAGCCGGGCCACCAGACCGAGTGGGCCAAGCTGCTGCTGATCCTCGATCGCCATGTGCAGGCCGATTGGCTGGTGCCCACCGCCCGCCATCTGTTCGACACGGCGGTGGCACGCAGCTGGGATGCACAGCGCGGTGGCCTGTACTACGGCTTCGCGCCCGATGGCAGCGTCTGCGATGACGATAAATACTTCTGGGTGCAGGCCGAATCGCTGGCTGCCGCTGCCCTGCTGGCCCAACGTACCGGCGATGCGACGTACTGGGGCTGGTACGACCGCCTGTGGGCCTATTCATGGCAGCACTTCGTCGATCACCAGTACGGCGCCTGGTTCCGCATCCTCGATGCCGACAACCGCAAGTACAGCGATGAGAAAAGCCCGGCGGGCAAGACCGACTACCACACGATGGGCGCCTGTTACGAAGTATTGAACGTGGTGCGCTGACACAGCGGCGCCACGTCCCTCCCATTGCCGTGAGGTTGCTCGGATGATCGTGTCGCTGTTGCGCATCGTGGGGTTCAAATCGTGGCAGTGGCGGCGTCTTGTGCCGGGCGCGTGGCTGGCGCTGCTGCTTTTTTGTGGCGCGGCTCCGGCGTGGGCGACGGCGTTGTCGGCAGCTCCGCTGCAGGTGGCGTGGCAGTTCCGCCTGCAGCCGGGCGATGCGCAAGCGGCCGAGCACCGGCAGGCGCTGCAATGGCACCCGGCACGGGTGCCGGGCAGCGTGCATACCGATCTGATGGCATCGGGACTGATCCCTGATCCATACGTGGGCACCAACGAGGCCGCGGTGCAGTGGGTGGGCCTGGCCAACTGGGAGTACCGGGGCAGCTTCGATGTGGCCCCGGCGCTGTTGCAGCGCGCGCATGCCGAACTGGTGTTCGAGGGTCTGGATACTTTTGCCGAGGTACGCTTGAACGGGCGCCTGCTGCTGCAGGCTGATAACGCCCACCGGCGCTGGTCCGTGCCGGTCAGTGGCCAGCTGCGGGCCAGTGGCAATGTGCTGGAAGTGCGGTTCCGCTCGCCGATCCGTACGCTGCTGCCACGGGTGCAGGCAATGCCGCACAAGATCGCCGGCAACTATCCGTCGCCTTATGGCGACGAGCCACGCGATGCGATGGTCGGCAACTTCGCGCGCAAGCCGGCGTATCACTTTGGCTGGGACTGGGGGCCGCGGCTGGTGACGGCCGGTCTGTGGCGGCCGGTGAAGCTGCTGGCTTGGGATGGCACGCGCGTGACTGACCTGGCGGTGCGGACCGAGCACCTGGATGACGCTGCCGCGGTGCTGACGGTGTTGGTCGAGCTGCAGCAGGCGCAGGCCCGCACCGCACTGCCGGTATGGGTGCAGCTATGGGACCCGGACGGGGTGCTGGTGCAGGACACCCGCACCGCCGTGGATGCCGTGCCGGGCAAGCAGCAGCTGAAGTTGCCCCTGCGAGTGCCGACGCCGCGTCGCTGGTGGCCCGTGGGGCATGGGGCACAGGATCGCTACACCGTGCGCGTGCAGGTGGGCGACGATGGTGATGTGCCACTGGCCATCGCCAGCCAGCGCTTCGGGCTGCGGACGGTGGCTTTGCAGCGCGATATCGATGCCACGGGCGGCCAAGGCTTCACCTTCGTCATCAACGGCATGCCCGTGTTTGCCAAGGGCGCCAACGTGATTCCATTCGACGCGTTCGCTGCCCGCGTCGACCCGCAGCGCTTGCGTCGCATCCTGGTGGCGGCACGCGACGCGAACATGAACATGCTGCGCAACTGGGGTGGTGGTTACTACGAAGACGAGGCGTTCTTCGAGATCGCCGACGAGCTGGGTTTGCTGGTCTGGCAGGATTTCATGTTCGGCGGTGGCATGCAGCCCGGTTATGACCCCGCCTTCCGTGACAGCGTGGTTGCCGAAGCGCGCGACAACCTGCGCCGGTTGCGCCACCACCCCAGCATCGTGCTCTGGTGTGGCAACAACGAAGAAGAGACGGCGTGGAAGGACTGGGGCCACGGACGTGACCTCGCCGCGGCGTCCCCGGCGTTTGCCGCGCAGGTGTGGCAGGGTTACGTGGATCTGTTTGGCACGGACCTGCGCCGCGTGGTGGCCGAGGAGGGGCTGGGAGTGCCGTACTGGTCGAGCTCACCCAGCAACGATCTGGATGAGAAGGCCAACGATTCCACGCGCGGCGATAAACACTACTGGCAGGTCTGGGGCAATCCTGCGTTGCCGGTGCAGGCCTACCTGCGCGAGACGCCTCGGTTCATGTCCGAATATGGCCTGCAGGCCTGGCCATCGGTGGCGACCGTGGATACGGTGGCTTCCCGCGCCGAACAGCGGATCGACGGGCCGGTCATCCGCGCGCACCAGAAGTTCATGGCCGGGCAGGGAAATGAGCGTTTGTTGCAGTACATCGAACCGGTCTACGGGAAGCCGCGCGATTTCGCTGATTTCGTCTACCTCAGCCAGGTGATGCAGGCCGAGGGCATCGCGCTGGCGGTGCTGCACCATCGGGCGTCACGGCCCTACACCATGGGATCGCTGTACTGGCAGCTCAATGATGTCTGGCCGGGGGCATCTTGGTCCAGCGTGGATTACCGCGGGGGCTGGAAGGCCCTGCATTACCAGGCGCGACGCTTCTTTGCACCCGTCGCGGTGGCGGCGCTGCGCGATGAGGGACTGACGCGGGTGCGGTTGATCAACGATGGGCCCGCCCCCTTCGATGCGGTGCTGGTGCGGCGGGTGATGGATGTGCAGGGCGCTGTGCTGGACGAACAACGGCAGCCTGTGCGCGTGGCGGCTGCGGCGGTGACGGACGCCGGGGATATCGCTGATTCGGCGCTGCGTGGCAACGCTGACCCGGCACGCACGGTGGGGGTGTTCGAGCTGGTCCGTGATGGGCTGCGGGTATCGCGGCAGATCGTGTCGTTCGCCGATCCTTTGCAGCAGTCACTGCCCCGTGGGCACCTGCAGACGGAGATCCGCGCCGCAGGCGATGGCTACGTCGTCCGGTTGTCCGCCAGTGCACTGGTGCGCGCGGCATGGATCGAGTTTGAAGGCCTTGACGTTGAGGTTGACGACAACCTGCTTGACCTGCTGCCGGACGAAACCGTGGAAGTGCGCGTTCGCAGCGCGGCTCGCCTGGATCAGTTGCAGTCGGCGTTGAGAGTGCGGACCCTCAATGCGCGTTGAGGGTCCGTCGCCTCGTCCTGCCGCTGCGCGCGCCGGCCCTGACCCGGCGAGCGCGGTGACCAGTCTGGTCAGACCTGCTGGAAGTTCTCGGCGCGGGCGTGGCCGTGGGTTGCTTCACCGCTGCGTGGCAGGGGGTAGTCGTCCAGGCGGTCCAGCAGGCGTGTCTGCAGGCCCGCGTCGCGTGCGGCGTCCAGCTCCTCGACCACATCGGACAGGAACAGGATCTCATCGGCGGGGACGCCGATGGACTGGACGATGCGCAGATAGCTGTCCGTCTCACGCTTGCCGCCGATTTCCGTATCGAACCAGCCAGAGACCAAGCCGGTCAGGTCGCCGGCCGTGCTGTAGCCGAAGAACTGCTTCTGTGCCGGAACAGAGCCGGACGAGTAGACATACAGCGCCTTGCCCTGCGCGTGCCAGGCCTTCAGTTCGGCGGCCACCTCCGGATAGAAGTGCGCCTGGTACTCGCCACGGGCATAACCGTCCTGCCAGATCATGCCCTGCAACGCCTTCAGTGCGGTGTGCTTGCGGTCCTGGTCGATCCAGCCCTGCAGCGTTTCCACGATCACCGCGTCCTGGCACGCGCCGCCGATCTCGGTGGCCACGACATCAAGCCAGCGGCGGACCTCCGGCTGCTGGCCGTGCGCGGCGACAAAGCCCGGCAGGGCCGCGCGCGCGTAAGGGAACAGCACGTTCTTGACGAACGAAATGCTGCTGGTGGTGCCCTCGATGTCGGTGAGGATGACGCGTGGCTGCATGGTTCAGGTGCTCGGGGTAGGGATGTAGCGCGGGAAACGGGCGGCGATGTCGGTGCCGGTGAAATGACCGACCCAGCCGTCCGGTTCGGTGAAAAAGCGGATCGCCACGAAGCTGGGCTCATCGCCC
The DNA here is from genome assembly GCA_032007425.1 of Stenotrophomonas sp. Lineage (GTDB taxonomy): Bacteria > Pseudomonadota > Gammaproteobacteria > Xanthomonadales > Xanthomonadaceae > Stenotrophomonas. The sequence goes on along the minus strand of DALZLW010000016.1, from coordinate 647 downwards.
ATGTCGAACCAGTGCGTGGTGCCATCGGGTACGGCGATCAGGTCGTCCTTCACGCACTCGATCTCGTAGACCTTGTCCTCCACGTGCAGGGTGAACAGGCCCGAGCCGGCCACGAAGAAGCGCACCTCGTCTTCCTTGTGGAAATGCTCGTCGAGGAACTTCCTGCGGATTTCCTCGCGGTTGGGGTTGTCCGGCGCGATCGAGGCCACGTCCACGCTCTTGAAACCGTGCTCGGCGACCAGGCGGTCGATGTCTTCGCGGTAAGCGGCGAACACTTCTTCCTGGCTGGCACCCGGGGCGACCGGCTGGCTGGCCGTCCAGCGTTCGAAGGTAACGCCGATCTTCTGCAGTTCGGCGGCGATCAACGCGCCGTCCTGGCTGTCCAGCAGCGGCGCCTCGGGGGCGGTGTCGTTATAGATGCGCAGTCGGCTCATGGCGGCAGCTTGAACGTAGGTGGGGAGGGACAGGGTAGTGGCGGCGGCGACCCAGCGGCAAGCCGGTGCGGCAATCAGCCGCGCAGCTTCTTCAGTTCCAGCTCGCAATGCAGCAGGAACTCGAACGCTTCAAGGTGGCGGCGGGCTTCGGCCATGTCGCGGCCCCAGGCGTACAGGCCGTGGCCGTCGATCAGGTAGCCCCACAGCGGCTGG
>DALZLW010000015.1:0-33913 GCA_032007425.1 Stenotrophomonas sp. | reverse complement strand
GGCGCTTGGCCGAGGCGCCGACCAGGACTTCGCCGTCCTTGGTGTAGGCGACGATCGACGGGGTGGTCCGATCGCCTTCCGAATTTTCGATGACGCGGGCCTTGCCGCCGTCCATGATCGCCACGCACGAGTTGGTGGTGCCGAGGTCGATACCAATGATCTTGCCCATGTGGGGAGACTCCTGAGGATGCTGTTCTGGTCAATCCGGCCACACGGCCGGTGGATGAATGGGATGTGGGGGACGCTGGTGGAACATTCAAGCCGTCCCCCGAACGCTGTGTTCAGTCGGTTGCAGGCCCCGCCGGACAGGGTCCGGCGCCGACGGATCGACCCCGCCCGATGCCCGCCGGCCAAGGCCTGGCGCCACCGGACAAGAAGGCCTGTCGGCCGGTCAATCGCGGGCGACGACCACCAAGGCCGGGCGCAGCAGGCGATCGTTGAGCAGGTAGCCCTTCTGGAACACCTGGACCACGCTGCCCGGGGCGGCGCCGGCGGCGTCGACCTGGCTGATCGCCTGGTGGTGCTCCGGGTTGAAGGCCTGACCGGTCGGGTCCAGCAGGGTCAAGCCGTTGTCTCCGGCGACCTTCAGCAATTGCTTATAGGTCAGCTCCATGCCTTCGCGCAGCGGGTTGACCTCCTCGCCAGCGGCCTTCAAGCCGGCGTCAAGGCTGTCGAACACCGGCAGCAGGTCGCCGAGCAGCTTCTCGTTGGCGAAGCGGCGGGCCTGCTCGACGTCACGGGCGACACGCTTGCGCTGGTTTTCCAGGTCGGCGCGCTCGCGCAGTGCGTCGGCCTTCACCTGCTCCAGTTCGCCGCGCAGGCGCTCGATCTGCTCGTGGTGGGTGTCGCTGGCAGCGGCTTCGGCCGCACCCAGCGGGGATTCGATGTCTGGCTGGTCTTGGTTCATTTCAGGTTCCCTGGCGGTCGCTGCCCGCCTCCACCCACCCTAGTGTGGGCGGGATGCAGCGTTTCAAGCGCCAGATTGTCCCGGATTTCGACCGGCCGGCGAAAAAGCCGCCCCCAGCACCTCCGCCGTGGCCTGCACCAACGGGATCATGCGGTCGTAGGCCATCCGCTTGGGGCCGATCACCCCCAGCACCCCCAGCACCTGGCCATCGGCCAGGTACGGGGCTGTGACCAGGGAAACCCCGGCCAGCGGCACCACGCCGGTTTCTTCGCCAATGAAGATCCGCACCCCGGGTGCCTGCTGGGTGCGCTCGAGCAGTTGCAGGATCTCGCGCTTGCTGGAAAACAGCTCGAACAGCTCGCGCAGGCGCTCCAGGTCGGACAGGTCCTGGACCCCCATCAAGCGGGTCTGCCCCGCCACCAGCATGTCATCGGCCGGCGGCTCGAGCGCCTGCCCGGCCAACTCCACGCTGTGCGCCAGCAGCCGCTCCATCTCGGCCTGGGCCTGGCGCAGCTCCTGCAACAGGCGACTGCGGATGCCGGCCAGCGGCATGCCAGCAAAGTGCGCATTGAGGTAGTTCGCCACCTGTTCCAGCTCTCCCGGCTCCCAGGCCCGACGGGCCTCGATCACGCGGTTCTGCACTTCGTTGTCTGCGAACACCACGATGGCCAGTACCCGCTTGGGATCCAAGGCGACGAAATCGATCTGGCGGAACGCAAACTGGTCACGTCGCGGCGCACTGACCACGCCGACGAAGTGGCTCATGGCCGAAAGCAGTTCCGAGGCACTGCCCAGCAGGGCCTGCTGGGTGCCGCCGGCGCCGCTCAGTTCCTGCCGCAGGCGGCTGAGCTCGCGTTCGCCCGGCGGCTGCATCTGCACCAGGCTGTCGACGAACACCCGGTAGCCATGCGCGGTCGGCACACGCCCGGCCGAGGTATGCGGCGAGCTGATCAGACCCAGCTCCTCCAGGTCACCGAGGATGTTGCGGATCGTTGCCGCGCTGACATCCAGTCCGGCCGTACGGGCAAGCGTCTGCGACCCGACCGGCTCGCCATCCTGGATGTGACGGGCGATCAGGGTGCGCAGCAACTGGCGCGCGCGCGGGGGCAAAAGGTCAGATCGGTGCGGCATCGGCTCAGCCTGTGAGACTGTGCCATTACATAATGCCCCCTCCCCGGCTTGGCAAGTCATTGGACCGTCCGGCGACGCATGCTAGCGTTGCGCGGCTCGACAGACCCTCCTACACATGCTCAGACACCTCTCGATCAAGGATTTCGCTGTTGTCCGCGCCACCGAACTGGAGTTCGGCCCTGGCATGACCGTGGTTTCCGGCGAAACCGGCGCCGGCAAATCACTGATGGTGGACGCACTGGGCTTCCTGTCCGGTCTGCGCGCTGACAGCGGCGTGGTCCGCCATGGCGCCGCCCGCGCCGAGCTGTCGGCCGAGTTCGCCTTGGACCAGCTCGACGGCGCACGCCGCTGGCTGGCCGAGAATGAGCTGGACGACGACGAGGCTTGCCAGTTGCGTCGGGTAATCCGCGCCGACGGCGGCTCGCGCGCCTGGATCAATGGCCGCCCTGTCACCCTCAGCCAGCTTTCCGAACTGGCCGCCTTCCTGGTGGAAATCCACGGCCAGCACGAGCAGCAGGCCCTGCTGTCACGCCCCTCGCAGCTCGGACTGCTCGATGCCTTTGCCGGCAACGAGGGCGAGCGCCGCCAGGTCCGGCAGGCTGCTGCGGCCTGGCAGGCACTGGTGGACGAGGCCGCGGCGCTGTCCGACCAGGGCGATGTCAGTGACCGTATCGGCTTCCTGGAACATCAGCTGCGCGAACTGGAGCGCGAGGACCTGGCCCCGGAGGCCATCGCCGCCCTTGCCGCCAGCCACCGCCGGCAGGCCCATGCCAGCACCCTGCTGCTGGCATGCGAGACAGCCACGGCCCGGATCAACGGCGACGATGCCCCTTCGGCACTGGATCTGCTCGCCCAGGTCCGCCAGGAACTGGCCCGGGTGGCCGAACACGATGCCCGTCTGCAGGACGTGGACGCGCTGATCGACAATGCCGCCATCCAGTTGGATGAAGCGCTGACGCTGATTGATCGCATCCACGATGACCTGGACGCCGATCCGGACCAGTTCGAAGAAAATGAGCGCCGTTTGGGTCGCCTGCATGACCTGGCACGCAAACATCGGGTGCCGATGGACGAACTTGGCGCCCAGCGCGAACGCATGCAGACCGAGGTCGAGCAGTTGCGCGGCGCGGATGCGCGGCTGCAGCGACTGGCTGGCGAGATCGAGCGCGCCGCCGGCGCCTGGCGCGATCAGGCCGCCGTGCTCAGCGCGAGCCGCCAGCGCGCTGCCACCGACTTGTCGGCAACGACAACTACGTTGATCGCCGAACTGGGCATGGGCGGCGGGCAGTTCCTGATCGCACTGGAACCGCAGGACCTGGCCAAACCGGACCCGCAGGGCGCCGAACGGGTGGAATTCCTGGTCGCGGCCAACGCGGGCCAGCCGCCGCGCGCCCTGCGCAAAGTAGCCTCCGGCGGCGAGTTGTCGCGCATTTCACTGGCGATCGAGGTCGCCGCACTGGACCTGGAGGCGGTGCCGACGATGGTTTTCGACGAGGTCGATTCTGGCATCGGCGGTGCGGTGGCCGACATCGTGGGCCAGAAACTGCGCGCCCTGGGCGAGAAGCGCCAGGTGCTCTGCGTTACCCACCTGCCGCAGGTGGCCTCCAAGGGCCATGCCCACTACCGGGTCAGCAAGGCGCCGGTGGAAGGAATGACCCAGAGCGCGGTCGAGAAGCTGGGCAGCAAGGCGCGCGAAGAGGAGTTGGCGCGGATGCTGGGCGGCGTGGAAGTCAGCAAGGAAGCCCGCGCCGCGGCGCGACGCCTGCTGCAGGGCTGAATGGGGGCACGAAAAACGCCGGGACATGCCCGGCGTCTGATCCCGCTGCGCTCGCCGGGCCTGGCCCGGCCGTGGCCGGACGTGGCCCGGAGCACCGGCTCAGCGACGTTTTTTGCGCACGTACAGCACCAGCGAGTGCTCTTCCAGCTCGTAACCGTGGTCTGCGGCGATCTTGCGCTGCAGCTCCTCGATCTCGGTGCTTTCAAATTCGATGATTTTGCCGCTGTCCACGTCCACCATGTGGTCGTGATGGCCGCCACGGTCCAGTTCGTAAACCGCCTGGCCGCCTTCGAAGTTGTGCTTGAGCACCAGACCCGCCGCTTCGAACTGCGTCAGCACGCGGTAGACGGTGGCCAGGCCGATTTCATCACCGTGCTCCAGGAGCTGGCGGTAGATGTCTTCGGCGGTCATGTGGTGATGCGGGGTGCGCTGTTCCAGCAGCGCCAGGATCCGCATCCGAGGATGGGTCACCTTCAGGCCGACTTTGCGCAGGTCGTGGGTTTCCATAATTCTCCGTTCATTGGCGATTTAGCGCCAGCTGCCTCGGATTGGGTCGCGGTGGCACGCTGGGAGTGTATCATCGGTTTGATTTCCCAAACCGTCATTCCCCGATGCGCAATCTCCTGCTGGTCGCCGCCGTCGCACTGTCCACCACGGGCTGCGGCATCATTTACAAGCAACCCATGTACCAGGGCAACCTGATCCGGGAAGACGCCGTGTCCAAGCTGCAGGTCGGCCAGAGCAAGCAGCAGGTCAATACGCTGCTGGGCACGCCGTCCATCGCCGACCCGTTCCACGCCCAGCGTTGGGACTACACCTCCAGCCAGCGCGTGAACCGCCTCGGCAAGACCGAAGTGAAGAACTTCACGGTCTATTTCGAGAACGACCAGGTCACCCGCTGGGAAGGCGAGTACTTCCCGCAGCAGGACAAGGAACTGGCCATGCAGACCGTGCGTCAGTTCGGCCGCAATCTGGCCAAGGAAAAGAAGCGCGGCGGCGGCTGAGCCGACACGCTTCGCTTCAGCCGCCGCGCGCCCGTCGCCGGCGGTTGTCCTTGGGGTCGGCGAGCAGTGCACGCAGCAGCTCCACGCGGTCGCCGTCGCGTAACGGTTGCTGCGGCCGGGCCAGCACACCATGCACAGCCACCGCCGGACACGCTTCAGCGCCCTCCAGGGCCGCCTGGGCGACGGCATCGGCAACGGTGGCACCTTCGGGCAACTGCAGGGTGCAACGCAGCGCCTGCCCGGGCAACGCCAGCACGACCTCGACGCACAGCACCGCTCAGTCCTGCTGATCGGCGACGCGGACGAAGTCGTCAACCATTCGGTCGGCCAGGCCCTTGAAGCCCAGCGACAGGGCCGGCAGCAGCAGGCGCGACGTCGGCTCGAACTGCAGCTCGAGGCTGACCTTGCAGGCCGTTTCGGCCAGTGCATGGAATTCCCAACGGCCGTGCAATTGCTTGAAAGGCCCGTCGCGCAGCTGCATATCAATGCTGTGCGGCCGCTGCAGGCTGTTTTCGGTCATGAACCAGGTGGAAAAGGCCCCCAGCCCCAGGTCCAGGCGGGCCACCAAGCGGTCTTCGCCCTGCTCCAGGATCTGGGCATTGGAGCACCAGCGGAAGCGGCGGGGATAGGCGGCGACATCATTGACCAGGTCGAACATCCGTGCCGCGGAGTGTTCAACCAGGGCGCTTCGGCGAATCGTAGGCATACAGTATCTGCTGCAGGTGATCGACCGGGCAGGCCCGGATCGGAGAGAATGAACGGATGAGCAAGAACAGCAGCAAGGATAAAGCAAAGAACGCGACGGCCAACAAGACCATCGCGCTCAACAAGCGTGCACGTCACGAATACCACATCGAAGATCGCTTCGAGGCCGGCATTGCATTGCAGGGCTGGGAAGTGAAGTCGATCCGAGCCGGCCGCGGCAACATCATCGATGCCTATGCCTACGTAAAGGACGGCGAGATCTTCCTGATCGGTGCGCAGATCACCCCACTGATCCAGGCCTCCACCCACACCGTGCCCAACGACCGGCGCGAGCGCAAGCTGCTGCTGCACCGGAACGAGATCGACAAACTGATCGGCCGGGTCGAGCGTGACGGCTACACCATCGTGCCCACCGCGATGTACTGGAGCAAGAACAAGATCAAGCTGGAAGTGGCGCTGGCCAAGGGCAAGCAGAACCACGACAAGCGCGATGCAGCGAAAGACCGCGAGTGGGCGATCGAGAAGCAGCGCCACCTGCGTCGCAACAACCGCGACGCCTGAGCGCGCCACTCAATTGGGCGGCGAACGGGTACCGCAGGCGCCCCGCCCCGCCCCGAAGGCCTCACCCCTGCAGGGTGGCGCTGCGCTGAAGCCGTGGCGTCAGGGCGGCGTGCATCACCGCCAGGTGCATCACCACGGCCAGCTCGGCATGACGACTGTCGTCACCGGCACGCCATTGCCGGGCAAGTTGGGCGGCTTCGTGCGGCAACAGCGTCAACAGGTGCTGGTCGTCCATCGCATCGGCGGCCTGCTGCAATTCACGCGACAGGCGGCGGGACTGCATCACGTGGGCGGCCACACTGACGCCAGCCAAGGCCAGCAGACCGAGTGACAAGCCGTGCTCGAACCACTGGGACATCAGGTCAGGCTCGGGCGCCCAGGCGGCCATGGCCAACAGGCCCAAGCCCAGCAAGCGCCAGTGACCCAGCGAGGGCCGGCGGCGGCGCGGCCAGTGCACCACCACCGCGCTGGCCACCAGCGCACACGCCGCCAAGGCGGGCAGTTCGACCAGGAAGGTGACGGCCATCGCGGCCAGCAGCAGGGTCCACACCCAGGCCGGTGGCATCGCGCGGCGCAGGTAATCGGCGCCCACAGGGCCGATCAGTTGGCGCAGGCTGCGCCCTTGCAGTGTGGTCACTCAACGCCCTCGGTTCAGCCCGACGCCATGCTGCGCTGCCGGATATCGCTATCAAGTCAGAAAGACGTTAGCAGTTCATTGGCTGTAGGCGCTACCACACCATGGTCATGCGTATTTTTCGTGACTGTTCAGCCAATTTGGCGTAGGATTCGAACCGTTGAGCTGGTCCGCTCGCTCCTGTGAACGGACCGATGGTTGCAACAGCTGTAGAAACCGGGGGTGCATTGGTTTCGACGGGGGTTGTGAAGTTGCTTGGCGCATGCCGAGGGGGTAGCTTTCCTCGTAAATCCAGCTGCAAAACTCTAGTTGCCAATGAAAGCGACTTTGCTCCGGAGTTCGCAGTCGCAGCCTAACGGCTGACCTGCTTACCCCTTCGCCGACTTAGGCGGGGCCTCGAAACTGCTTGTGTCCATGCTCGCAGCGTAGAGTTATTATCATGGAATCGAGCTGGGCGGCTGCCTGTCAGTCCGGCACTAGAACACAACAGGCTGGCCCCGGGATGCGCTTTGCACACCGTGCTGTTCAGGGGCGAGACTCAACGGTGAGCTAAGCATGTAGTGCTGGGGATGGAGTGCCTTCGGACGGCGGTTCAATTCCGCCCACCTCCACCATTTGAAGGTCCCGCAAGGGCCACGAAAAGCCGGAACGCCTTACGTGATAAGGGTTCCGGCTTTTTTGTTGTCCACGACTACCCGGAATGAACCGCTGACGACACAGTCAATGCCGCGATCTTCCGTTGCCGTTCGACAAGTGCAGCGATTTCCGTCGCATAGAGCTCGGCGATGGTGGCGCCCAGCACCTCGATCTCGCCATCGGCAACCAACACCGATGCACCCTCGTGATTTACCCCCCATAGCCGCCCGCCGTCGCCCAGCACCTTGAAAACAGGCGCAACGCCATCGACACCCTGCGCCCGCAGTTGCTCTGACGCCTCCACCAGGCTGGCCCACTCCGGCAGATCGTCGGTATCAAACCCCAGCAGCACAACGCCGCGCCAGAACTTCCACGCAGCGGCCACGGCTCCCTCCTCGGGCACTGGCCAGACCGCATCACGGACCACCACCAGCAGACCGTTGCTCTTGGCTGAAAATGCGACGAACTCGGGCGGTAGGGGCGCAGCGAGCACCGCTTCAACCGCCTGCACCTCCGCTGCGCTCGGCGGCTGCGCCGCGATCGCCTCGAAGGCGTCATCATCCAGCGGCCCTAGCGCATCCCAGATCTGCCGATGGAACAGTTCAACAGTCGTCATGAGCAATACGATCCTGTGCAAGTACGCCAAGGACCTTATCACTACCAAGGCTGCACCAGGCCCGCATCCGCGCCGCCGATGAGGGTAGTAACGCGATCGTCCGGTCAGCCCTCGCCGCAGTACTGACGCGATCTCCGGCAACCGCCAGCTCTCAGCCTGGCGTGCGCCCCACCCACTTCGGCGGCTGGTTGGTCACGCCCCAGAACATGCCGAGGCTCTGGACGGCCTGCAGGAATTCCTTGAAGTCCACTGGTTTGACGACAAAGGCGTTGACGCCCTGTTCGTAGCTGCGCACCAGGTCACTTTCCTCATTGGACGAGGTCAGCATCACCACCGGAATGTTGCGCAGGTCGGCATCGGCACGCACCTCGGCCAGCACTTCCAGTCCGTTGAGCTTGGGCAGCTTCAGGTCCAACAGCATCACCACTGGGCCTTCGCTGGTGCTGTCGGCATGCGCGCCCTCGCGGCGCAGGTAGTCCAGCGCTGCCTGGCCATCGCGCACATGGACCACCTCGTTGAGCAGATTGCACTGCCGCAACGCCATGATGGTCAGTTCAGCGTCTTTGGGACTGTCTTCAACCAGCAGTATGGGGCGTAGATCGCTCACGGTGCGCGTTCGTGCGGTGGGGGCGTTCCATTCTACGAACGTCGCCACTCAAGCTGAATGCGTCAGCCTGAATGAAGATGAATAATTCAGGCTCAGCCTTGGCCGCCCGGCTTCGCGCCCTTGTCCAGCAGCAAAGTCGTCACCGCCTTGGTCCGTGTTTGATTCAATGGCGTGCGCCACTCCCCTTTGGACGTCCGCACCCCAAGGTTCGGGTCCGCTCCAGCGGCCAGCAGGAGCTTGACCACGGCCAGATCGTCCTTGCGGGCCGCAGTGATCAGCGCGGTTTCATCATCGGCGACCACCAGATCGACGCTGGCTCCCGCCTGCAGCAGCCGCTGCACTACCTGCACCTGCCCCGCGCCGGCAGCGGCAATCAGGGGGCTTCCGTCTCCGCGCGAGGTGGCATCGACGTTGGCGCCCAAGGTCAACAACCGATCAACGGCGGCCAGATCGCCACGTTTGGCCGCCAGGATCAGCACTGTGCCGTCGCCGCGCTTGCCCGCATCAATGTCCAGACCGTCATGAACCAAGGCGGTCACCGCCTCGATGCCCTGATCTTCGTACGCGGCCAGCAATCGCGCGCCATCAGACGGTGTGGCATTGACCGTGCAGCCACAGACGGCGACGGCAAGGGCCAGGGAGGCAGTCGTGATGGCGACAAATCGGGTGGAAACAATGGACATGCGCGCTCCTTGCGTGGATGGATGTGCAGGCCATCAATACGATTGAGAGCCCAGTCCGTACGGTTTTAACCGAAGTTGACCGGCAATTGCCAGCAACTCGATGAATTCTGCGCGAAGGTTTTGCTACATTAGCCGCTGGTAAGGAAACCGTCGATCATGCCCGCCTCAGACTCTGCCGTCGTCGCGCTGCGCCGCGCCCGCCTCCGCTCCTGGATCCATGACACCCATGACGGCACCCAAGCCGCCTTTGTCATGGCCACGGGCATCGATCAGGATGAACTGGCCGGCCTGCTCAACGGCGGCAGGCCGTTCGGCGAACGGCGTGCCCGCGCGCTGGAAAACACCGCCGGCATGGTCGCCGGGCATCTGGACAACCCCGATGCCAGTCACGAAGTACCCATGGCGCCGCTCAACGCGGGCGAACCCGGTGCCGGCTACCTGCGCCTGGCCTTGGCCGGCGATGCCGTGCATGGCGTCGGCCCGGAAAATCCGGCTGCCACGGCGCCGGTGATCCGCAGCGTTGATATCGCCGAGTGGGAAGTGAGCCGGAAGCTGGGTTTCGTGCCCGATCCGGGCCGCATCCAGTTGTTCATCGCCCGTGGCCCCTCCATGCGACCCAAGATCGATGACGGCGATACGGTGTGGGTCGACACCGCCTGCGACCATTTCGATGGCGATGATTACTACCTCATCCGCCATGCCGGCCATGCGCAGATCAAGCTGCTGCAGGAACGCGGCGACGGTCTTTACGTGGTCAGCGCCAACCCCGAGTTCAAGGATTGGCGCTGCGGTCCTGACGATATCGTCGTCGAGGGGAAGGCGCTGGCGCTGATCAGCGTGCGCCACCTCTAACCTGGCCCGTCGCGCGATCGCCACCCGTGCGGTGGCGACCGGGGCATCAGCGATTGAAGCCTCAGGTGATCTTCTTGGCGATGGTCATGCCGAGCAGGAACAACACCACGGCGATGATGATGCCGGCCCAGAACAGGAACTTGGCGATACCGATGGCGCCGCCGGCAATGCCGCCGAAACCGAGTGCACCGGCGATCAGGCCGATGATGGCGAAAATGATGGCCCACTTGATCATGCTGCTACCTCATACATGTTTGTGATTGCGTGCAGCAACGTTAGCGATGCCGTCGTCGGCGAGCAGTGAGCGTGCTGGCAGCGACAGGTGAAGTTTGCCATGCCCTCCGGCAAGGCCCCACAAACGGCACATCCGGGCAGGCGTATTTCGTGCCAAGCTCCGGGAAATCGTTTACATGGAATGGAGGGATTCCAATGCTGCACCGTTTGCGCCCGCTGGCGCTGTTGTTGGCAATGGTCGTGCCGGTCTCTGCGGCCATGGCACTGAAGCTACACCCAGTGCCGCCGCCGCCACTGCCGCCGCTCAAGGTGATGAGCTTCAACGTGCGCACGCCGGCCGATACCGAGCCCGGCAAACGCTGGGCCGATCGCCGCGATGCGATGGTCCACATGATCGCCGAGCAACGGCCCGCGGTGATGGGCACGCAGGAGCTGGTGCAGGAACAGGCCAGCTACCTGGCGGCGCACCTGCCCGACTACCGTTGGTTTGGCGAAGGCCGGCGCGGCGGGAGTAGCGACGAACACATGGGGGTGTTCTATGACACCAAGGCCGTCGCACTGAAGCAGTCCGGGAACTTCTGGCTGTCCGATACCCCGAACGTGCCCGGCAGCATCAGCTGGAATCACCTCTACCCGCGCATGGTCACCTGGGGCCTGTTCCGCCGGCTCGATGGTGGCCAACCGTTCTACCTGCTCAATACCCACCTGCCCTACCGCAGCGAGGATGAGTCGGCACGGGTGCGTGGCGCACAGGCCATCCTGGCCTTCATCGCCACCCTGCCCGCCGATGTGCCCGTCGTGCTGACCGGTGATTTCAACAGCGAGCCGGGCAGTCCGGCCTACCGCACTTTCACCACCGTCCTGCAGGACACCCGCGCCCAGGCGGCCGATCCGCAGGGGCCGCGCCTGACCTTCCACGATTTCACCGGCACCGCCACCAGCGAACTGGACTGGATCCTCGTGCGCGGCTTCAAGGTGCGTGCATTTGCCACGCTGGATGCGCGCGTGGACGGCGTGCTGCCGTCCGATCACTTCCCGCTGGTGACGGTGCTGGACTGAGACCGCTCAGCCGTCGTGGGCCACCCGCCAGACGGTATTACCGGAGTCATCGCTGACCAGGATGCTGCCGTCGGCCAGCACCACCGTCGCCACCGGTCGTCCGTAGGCTTCGGTGGTGCTGCCTTGTTTGACGAAGCCCGTCAGGAAGTCCTCGGCCGCATCCACCGGCGCATTGCCGTCGAAGGGCACGAACAGCACCTTGTAGCCGTTCAACTGGGCGCGATTCCAGGAGCCGTGCAGGCCGACGAAGGCACCACCGCGGTACTTGGCCGGGAACTGGTCTGCTTCATAGAAGGTGATGTCCATCGCCGCCACATGCGGCCCGACCGAGAAATCCGGCACCCGGGTTTTCTTCACCAGATCGGGCGCCTTGCCCTTCAGGCGCGGGTCCTCGATGGGGCCGAAATAGGCGTAAGGCCAACCGTAGAATGCCCCCTCCACCACTTCGGTGATGTAGTCGGGCACCAGGTTGTCGCCCAGGTGATCGCGTTCGTTGACCGCCGTCCACATGCGCCCGTTCTTGAACGCGATGCCATTGGGATTGCGCAGGCCGGCGGCATACACCTGTTCGTTGCTGCCGTCCGGACGGATCCGCAGGATGTTGGCGCGGCGCTTTTCCTCGTCGAGGCCAAACTCACCATTGTTGCTGGCCGAGCCGACTGTCACGTAAAGGAACTGGCCGTCAGGGCTGGCGACGATGTTGCGGGTCCAATGGTTGTTGTAACCGCCGGCGGGCAGGTCGAGGATTTTGTCCCCCTTGCCGGTGATCGCGGTCTGTCCGCGCGCGTAATCGTAGGCGTACACCCCATCGGTGTTGGCCACGTAGAAGGTATTGCCTTGCTGCAGCATGCCGAAGGGCTGGTTGAGATCGGCCAGGAACACATGCCGTTCGTCCGGCTGGCCGTCACCGTTGGTATCACGCAGCAGGGTGATCCGATCCGCACTGACATCCTCGGCGCCGCCGTCACGCTGGCCCTTGGGTCGGGTCTTGGCTTCTGACACCAGCACGTCGCCGTTTTCCAGCACATACAGCCAGCGCGGATTGTCCAGACCCCGGGCAAAGGCAGTGACGGTGAACCCGGCCGGTGCGATCGGCGTGCGCCCTTCCGGCCAGCCAATCACCTTGGAGCGGATCTCGACAGACTCACTGGCATAGGGCGCGGGCAGTTCGCCGGCGATCTTCTTGCCCGGCCCCACCAGCGGGCCTGCAGCGTGGACGGTGGGGAGGGCGGCCATGGCCAACAGGCAGGCAGTGGCGAGCGATGTCAGGCGCATCGGCAGGTCTCGTCAGATGGGGCCTGCGACCATGCCGCACACTGCGTGCACGGCATGGCAAGAGGCCCTCACACCACCCTCTACTGCGCCGCCTGGCCCCAGCCGCCCAGCGCTTTGTACACCGCAACCACGCTGACGTTGACCTCTGATTCGGCCGAGGCCAGGGCATCATCGGCCGACAACTGCGTACGCTGTGCATCAAGCAGGGTCAGGAAATCTTCCGATCCTTCGCGATACCGCACCTGCGCCAGCGTTTCGGCTCGCCGTGCGGCCTGTGCCTGCTCGGCGATGATCGCCAGCCGTGCCTGTTGCTTGGCATAGCGGGTGAGCGCGTTCTCGGTGTCTTCCAAGGCAAGCAGCACGGCCTTTTCGTACTGGGCGGTCACGCCTTCTGCCTCGGCCTTGCTGGCCCGCAGACGGGCGCGCACGCTGCCGTAATCAAATGCCGCCCAGCTCAGTGACGGGGTCAGCGACCAGGCCTTGTTGCTGCCATTGACCAGGCCGTTGGCATCGCCGCCGAGGAAGCCGACAAAGCCGGTGAGGGACAACCGCGGGAACAGATCGGCCGTGGCCACACCGACGCGTGCAGTCGCCGCGGCGAGGCGGCGTTCGGCCACCCGCACATCGGCGCGCTGGCGCAGCAGTTCACGGGTATCCCCCAGCGGCAGCGGTTTGGCAAAGGCCGCCACTTCGCGCGGCGCGAGCATGCCGTCCAGGGCCTCCGGGCGCAGCCCCAGCAACACGGCCAGGCGGTGCCGCGACTGGGTCTGGGCGACCTCCAGCAACGGGATGTCCGCTTCGATCGCCTTCAGCCGCGCGCGGCTGCTCTGCACGTCCAGTTCGCTGCCGGCGCCCAACTGCCACCGGGTTTCGGTAAGTTTCTGGGTGTCGCGCAGATTGACCAGGGTCTGCTCGGCGACCGCGATCCGCTTCTGCGTGCCACGCAGTTCGAAATAGTTGCGCGCCACTTCGGCGGCCACCATTACCTGGGCATCGGCAAGGCTGGCCCACTCGGCATCAAGGTCGGCACGGGCCGCCTCGGCTGCACGCCGCTGGCGGCCGAACAGGTCCAGCTCCCAGCCGGCATCGAAGCCAAGCTGGTAGCTTTCACTGAACACCCGTTCCCCGCCCAGGCTGGCATCGGGCTGCATGCGGCGGTCGTAGGACCCGCCGGCCGTGATGTGTGGCGCCTGGTCCAGGCGGCGTTCAACGAACACCGCACGGGCCTGCTGCACACGGGCCACCGCGACCCGCAGGTCGAGGTTGTCCGATAGCGCGTTGTGCACCAGTTGTTCCAGCACCGGATCATCGAACTGCGCCCACCAGGTCGCCACCGTGGCCTGGTGGCTGTAAACCGGTGCAGCGGCGGCGTTGAGCTCGGCGGGCGCCTGCACCGGCGCCTTGTAGTCCGGGCCAACCGTCACACACCCTGCCAGCAGCGCGCTGGACAGGGCAAGCACGAGACTTCGCATTACCACGGCAGCACCTCGCCCAGGTAGGTGAAGCTGCCGTTCGGGCCGTCGGCGTCCAGCAACGCCATGCCCACCGACGAGCGTGCGCCTTCGGCGATCTCGATATCACCTTCGCCGTTGTTCATGTCGGTCTTTACGTAGCCCGGGTGCACGGTGTTGACCTTGTGCGGGGTGTTGCGCAGCTCGTAAGCCAACTGCACCGTCCAGGCATTCACCGCCGACTTGGACACGTTGTAGGCCGGTACCTTGAAGTCATAGATGTCCGAAGCTGGATCGGCATGCAGTGCCACCGAGCCCAGCACGCTGGACACGTTGACGATGCGTGCGGCGGCCGACTCGCGCAACAGGGGCAGGAATGCCTGGGTGGTCTCGATCAACGCGAACACGTTGGTATCGAAGGTGCGGCGCCAGGTCTCCAGGCTCTGCTGCGATGGCGCCAGGCCCAGGCCATCGAGCAGCACCCCGGCGTTGTTGACCAGGATGTCCAGGCGGCCGTGGCGGCTGCGCACCTGCTCCACCGCGGCGGCGATGCTGTCGGTGCTGTTGATGTCCAGTTCAATGGCTTCCACCGGCAGGCCATCGGCCTGCAGTTTCAGCGCCAGCTCGACGGCCGCGTCACGGCGGCGTCCGGCCAGCAGGGTGTGCACACCGGCCTGGGCCAGCTGGCGCACGGTTTCGGTGCCGATCCCACGGGTTGCACCGGTGACGAGGGCGATCTTTTCAATGCGGGCATTCATGGTGTGGTCCTTTGATTGGGGATCAGTGATGCAGGGTGGGTTCGCCGTGCTGCACCAGCTTGCCGCCACCATTGCGGGAGACAAACTTGCGCAGGGCCACGTAGAACACCGGGGTCAGGAACAGGCCGAACAGGGTGACGCCAAGCATGCCTGCGAACACGGTGATGCCGGTGACAGAGCGCACTTCCGCACCCGCACCATGCGACAGCACCAGCGGCACGGTGCCGGCAATGAAGGCTATGGAGGTCATCACGATCGGGCGCAGGCGCAGGCGGCAGGCCTCCAGGGCCGCTTCGACGATGCCCTTGCCGGCCATTTCCAGCTCGCGGGCAAACTCGACGATCAGGATCGCGTTCTTGCAGGCCAGCCCCATCAGCACCACCAGGCCCACCTGGACGAACACGTTGTTGTCACCACCGGTCAGCCAGACGCCGAACAGGGCCGACAGCAGGGTCATCGGCACGATCAGGATCACCGCCAGCGGCAGGCTCCAGCTTTCGTACAGCGCCGCCAGCACCAGGAAGGCCAACAGCACCGCCACCGGGAACACGATCAAGGCGGCATTGCCCTGGGTCGCCTGCTGGTAGCTCAGGTCGGTCCATTCGGTGACCATGCCCGGCGGCAGCACCTGTGCGGCGATTTCGCTGAGTTTGGCCATGCCCTCGGTGGAAGACAGCAGGCGCGGGTCGGTTTCGCCGGCAAGGTCAGCGGCCGGGTAGCCGTTGAAGCGCAGCACCGGGTCCGGGCCAAAGGTCTGCTTGACGGTCACCATGGAACCGATCGGCACCATCTCGCCGCGATCATTGCGGGTGCGAAGCTGGCCGATGTCTTCCACGCTGTCACGGAACTGGCCATCGGCCTGGGCGATCACCTGCCAGGTGCGGCCAAACTGGTTGAAGTCGTTGACGTAGGCCGAACCCAGGTAGGTCTGCAGGGTGTCGAACAGTTCCGTCAACTGCACGCCCTGCGCCTTGGCCTTGACCCGGTCCACTTCGGCGTCCAGCTGCGGCACGTTGGCCTGGTAACTGGTGATCGGATAGGCCATGCCCGGAGTCTGCGCCACGGCACCCTGCAGGTTCTGCACGGCGTTCTGCAGTGCACCGTAGCCGAGGTTGCCGCGGTCTTCGATGAACATCTGGTAGCCGTTGCCATTGCCCAGGCCCAGGATCGGCGGCGGCATCATCGAGAAGGCGAAGCCTTCCTGCAGCCCGGCGATCTTCTGGTTGATCTCGGCATTGATCTGCGCCGCCGTGCGGCCATTACGCTCGGCGAACGGCTTGAGCGGGATGAAGGCCACGCCGGTATTGGGCGTATTGGTGAACTGCAGCGCGTTCAGACCCGGGAACGAGATGGTGTGGGCGACGCCGTCGGTTTCCCGGGCGATGTCAGCCACCTTCTTCAACATGGCGTCGGTACGGGCGATCGACGAACCTTCCGGCAGCTTCACCCCGGCGATCAGGTACAGCTTGTCCTGGGTGGGAATGAAGCCGGGCGGCACCAGCTTGAACATCAGGCCCGTGCCAAACAGCAGCACCGCATACACCACGAACACCGCACCGCGACGGCCGAGGATCTTCGACACGCTGCGCTCGTACTTTTCCGAACTGCTGTTGAAGAAGCGGTTGAACGGACGGAACAGCCAGCCGAACAGGCGGTCGATCAGGCGCGACGGTGCATCCTTGGGCGCGCCGTGTGGCTTGAGCAGTCGTGCGGCCAGCGCCGGCGACAGGGTCAGCGAGTTGATTGCCGAGATCACCGTGGAAATGGCGATGGTGACGGCGAACTGCTTGTAGAACTGGCCGGTGACACCGGACAGGAAGGCCATCGGCACGAACACCGCGCACAGCACCAGCGCGATGGCGATGATCGGCCCGGACACTTCGCGCATGGCCTGATGGGCCGCGGCCGTGGGTGACAAGCCTTCCTCGATGTTGCGCTCTACGTTTTCCACCACCACGATCGCGTCATCGACCACGATGCCGATCGCCAGCACCAGGCCGAACAGGCTGAGCGTATTGATCGAGAAACCGAGCAGGTACAGCGCGGCGAACGTACCCACCACCGACACCGGCACCGCCAGCAGCGGAATGATGGATGCGCGCCAGGTCTGCAGGAACAGGATCACCACCAGCACCACCAGCACGATCGCTTCCAGCAGCGTGGACACCACCGCCTTGATCGAATCACGCACGAAGATGGTGGTGTCATACACCGCTTCGTACTTGACGTCGGCCGGGAAGGTCTTCTGCATCTCGTCCATGGTGCCGATCACCGCATCGCGGATCTCCAGCGCATTCGCGCCCGGCGACTGGAAGATGCCGATGCCCACCGCGTTCTTGCCGTCGAGCTGCGAACGCAGGGTGTAATCGCCGGCGCCCAGCTCCATGCGGGCGACGTCGGACAGGCGCACGACCTCACCGTCGGCGCCGCTCTTGAGGATGATGTCACCGAATTCCTGTTCGCTGCGCAGGCGCCCTTGGGCGTTGATCAGGGTCAGGAACTGGCTGCTGGGCATCGGTTCGGCGCCGAGCTGGCCGGCCGAGACCTGCACGTTCTGCTCGCGCATGGCGGCGACCACGTCGCTGGCGGTCAAGCCACGCGCGGCGATCTTGTCCGGGTCCAGCCAGGCACGCATGGCGTAGTCACCACCGCCGAAAATCTGCGCATCGCCCACGCCCTGGATGCGTGACAGGGCGTCCTTGACGTGCAGACGCGCATAGTTGCGCAGGTAGAGCGTGTCGTACTTTCCGTTCGGCGAGGTCAGGTGCACCACCATCAGGAAGGTCGGCGACTGCTTCTGCGTGGTCACCCCTTGCCGGCGCACGTCTTCGGGCAGGCGGGCCTGCGCCTGGGCGACACGGTTCTGCACCTTCACCGCCGCTTCGTCAGGATCAGTGCCCGGACGGAAGGTGATGGTCATCTGCAGCACGCCGTCGGAACCGGCGACTGACTTCATGTACATCATGTTCTCGACGCCGTTGATCGCCTCTTCCAGTGGCGTGGCCACGGTTTCGGCAATCACCTTGGGGTTGGCGCCCGGATAGACCGTGCGCACCACCACGGAAGGTGGCACCACGTCGGGATACTCACCGGTGGGCAGCAGCGGGATGCTGATCAGCCCCGCGGCGAAGATGACGATCGACAACACCGCCGCGAAGATCGGCCTGTCGATGAAGAAACGCGAGAAATCCATTGGGAATATCCTTGGTTTGGCCAACGCCGGCGTGCAGCCAGCCAACTCCTGCCGAAGTAGGCAGGAGGGGCATGTGCCGCGGCGCTGGCCGTGTGGATCAGTTCAGTGCGGTCGCCGGACCGGTGCCGCCAGCTTGGCTGGGTTGCATCGCCACCGCCTTGGCCTGTACCGGCATGCCGGGCATGAAGACCTTCTGCACGCCGTCGACGATCACCTTGTCACCGGCAGCCAGTCCGTTTTCAACGATGCGCAGGCCGTCGGCGGTGCGGCCGAGGGCGACATCGCGGCGCTGCGCCTTGCCATCCTTGTCGACCACGTAGACGTACTTGCGGTCCTGGTCGGTCAGCACGGCTTTGTCGTCGATCAGCAGGGCCTGGAACTGGCCACTGCCGAGCAGCTGCACACGGGCGAACAGGCCCGGGGTGAACTGGCGGTCACTGTTGTCCAGCAGCGCGCGGACGCGGATGGTGCCGGTGCTCCGGGTGACCTGGTTGTCGAGGAAGTCGACCTTGCCTTCATGCGGGAAGCCGGGTTCACCGCTCAGGCCGACCTTGACCGGCAGCGCCTGGTCGCGTTCGCTCGGACGTTCGCCGTTGCGCGCCATCTGCGCATAGCGCAGGAACGTGGACTCATCGGCATCGAAGTACACATGCACGGTGTCCAGCGAGACCAGGGTGGTCAGCACGCTGGCGGCATCGCCGGCGGTGACGAGGTTGCCGGCCGTGACCATCGCACGCCCTGCCCGGCCATCGATCGGCGCACGCACCTGGGTGAACTCCAGGTTCAGCGCGGCAGCATCCAGGGCGGCCTGTGCGGCCTGTACCTGGGCTCCGGCCTGGTCGGCGGCTGCACGGCGCTGTTCCCAGGTTTCGGTGGAAATAGCCTGCTGGTCCGACAGCCGCTTCGCACGTTCGGACTCACTGCGGGCGAGCCCGGCCTGGGTGCGGGCACGGGTCAGCTCGGCACGGGCACGGTCATACTCAGCCTTGTAGCTGCGCGCATCGATGGTGAAAAGCACAGCGCCCTTGCGCACTTCCTGGCCTTCGACATAGTTCACCTTGTCGATGTAGCCAGAAACGCGCGGACGCAGCTCCACGCTCTGCACGGCCTCGACGCGGCCGCTGAAGTCGTCCCATTGATTGACCTGCTTGACCAGCACCGGCGCGGCGCTGACCTGCGGCGGTGGCGGCGCGCCGGCTTCTTCGGCATGGCCGCCGGTGCAGGCGGTGAGCACGGCCAACGCCAGCGCAGTGACCGTTCCCAGCACGAGCGAACGTGCATGGACGCGGGTGGAGAGGAAAGGAGTGAAGTTCATGACAGGCATCCGTAGGGGGGTGGTGATACGTGTTCGGGGCAAGGGCGAGGCCGCACGCCGCGGCGAGTGGCGGCATCCTGGGACCTCAACCTTGGTTAAGGTCAAGCGATATCGGCGGTACCGCGTTCGGTGGGCGGGGGCAGCAACTGCAGCAGGCCGCGCGGCAGGTGCGCATCGGTGGTATCGCAGCGCACGATGGCGCGGTTGTCGCGACAACCATCCAGCAGTGACACCAGGCGGCGGCCCACCAGCAGCGCGCTGGGCCATTCGATGCAGGCGTTGGCCGCGTTGGTCGGCGTACACACCGGGTGCACGACTTCCAGCAACTGCGCGCGCACGCCCAGCGCCTGCGCCTCCTGGTGCAGCACCTGCGCGTACATGCGCAGCGCTGCGGTGGTGACCGAGGTTTCGCCATGACCAGCCCAGGGCTTGAGCGCGGCAGGCGAACCGATGATCACGAAGCGCCGCGGAAACGCCTCGTCCTGCAGCAGTGGCAGAAGATGCCGGGCGGCATGCACATGCGGCATCAGGTCCAGTTGCAGGCCGGTGAGCAGCGCATCACCGGAACGGTCAAGCACGCGGCCCTTGTTGTACGGTCCGCCAAGCGCCGCCACCACCGCGCCCAGCGGCTGCGGACGGGCCGCTATGCGCTGTGCCAGGGCACGTGCCGAGCCATCGTCGGCGACCGAACCAAGCAGCGTATCCAATGCCGGCTCATCGGCGAACTGCGCCCGAAGTGCTGCCAGGCGCCCGGGGTCGCGGCCTACGACGAGCACCGGGCTGCCGGCTTCCAGCAGCGCGGCGACCACGCCCTGGCCGACCGCGCCGGTGCCGCCGAATACCAGAACCTCAGGCGCCAGTATCCCGTTCACGGGACATTTCCTCCCATCACGGGGATAATCCCAGTTCGGCTAAGTCGATCGTTGCGCGGCGCGGCAATGCGCAGGCTGCTACCACGCTGCTGCCGAGCCGGCGCGGTGAACTCACGAAAGTCCTTGTATACCAATGACTTCGACCGTGCCTCGACGGTCATGGCGGCATCAATCTGGCGATCCAATGGACGCCGGAACAGTTGGAGAATGTTTCGCAGGCGCATGATTTTCGGCCTCGGAATCGGGAATGGCGCCATCATGGACCTCCAACTCCGACTTGATTAGTCCGGATTAAGGGGAATAATCATCCCGCCCCCGGTCCAATCTTTTTGGCACCATGGCCCTGTCCCCGCCCCTTCCAGGAAACCGACCATGTCCCACGATCTCAACGAAACGCTGATCTTCGTCAAAGTGGTCGAGCAGGGCAGCTTCATTGCCGCGGCCAAATCGCTTGGCCTGCCCAAGACCACCGTCAGCCGCAAAGTGCAGGAACTGGAAACCCGCCTGGGTGCACGGCTGCTGCACCGGACCACGCGACGCCTTGGACTGACCGAGGCTGGATCGGTGTATCACGAGCACTGCCAGCGCATTGCCCGCGAACTGGAAGAGGCGGAAAGCGCAGTCAACCAGTTGCAGTCCGGCCCCCGCGGCTGGCTGCGCTTTACCGTGCCCTATTCTTTGGGGTTCCTGGATTGCACCACTGCTGGGCCAGTTCCACGCGCAGTACCCGGAAATCCGCGTGGACATGCATCTGGGCAACGAGCGCCTGGATCTGATCGCCGGTGAGGCGGACCTGGCCCTGCGCGTCGGCGCCCTGCCCGATTCCAATCTGGTGGCGCGCAAGCTGGGCACCCTGCGCACCCAGGTGTTTGCAAGCCCAGCCTACATCGAACGCCATGGCGAACCGCTGCACCCGGATGAACTGCAGTTCCACCGCATCCTGGCCATGCGCAAGCATTACCATGCCAGTCCCAACCGCATCACCTGGCAGCTCGGCGAGAACGGTGGTGAACTGCGTGATTTCCCGGTCAATCCGCTGATGGTGGCCAATGATGTTTCGGCGCTCAACGGTGCACTGGTCTGTGGCGAAGGGTTGCTGCTGACCGGCGATGTGATGGCCAAGCCCTTCGTCGAAGCCGGCATGGTACGCCGCGTGCTCGCCGGCTGGACCGGCCCGGAGGTGGACTTCAACGCGGTGTTTGCCGGCGGCCGCCTGGTATCACCCAAGGTGCGCGCGTTCGTCGATTTCCTCGTGGAAAAACTCAACTTCGATGCCAACTACATGCTGGCCCAATGCCCGGCAGCCAAACTGAGCAAGCTGCAGAGGGAGGAATCGGACGAGGCGCTGGAAGCCACCGGCAAGCGCATCCTGGAAAAGGTCACGGCCTGATCCAACGCCGGCGCACCTTAGGGGCCCCGCCGGGGTGCGCCTTTCCTCTGGCCTTGCCCTGCGCGCACGGTCACAAAAAAACGCCGGGCATCGCCCGGCGTCTGTTCCAGCTTACGAACCCGCGCTTACTGCTTCAGCGGAATCACACGGATCTCGACACGACGGTTCTTCGCACGGCCGGCGTCGGTGTTGTTGTCAGCAATGGGGTACGCCTTGCCGGCGCCCAGGGTTTCGATACGCGCCTGCTGCACGCCCTGCCCGCTCAGGTAAGCGGCCACCGAATCAGCGCGCTCCTTGGACAGACGGTTGTTGACTGCATCAGAACCAATGCTGTCGGTGTGGCCGACCACTTCGATCATGGTCTGGTTGTACTCGGCCAGGGTGCTTGCGACACCGTTGAGCGAGCCATAGAACTGCGGCTTCAGCGTCGACTTGCCGAAGTCGAAGGTGATGCCGTCGGGCAGATTCAGGGTGATGTTGTCGCCCTGGCGCTGGACGTCGATCCCGGTGTTGGCGGTGCGCTCGCGCAGTGCGCGTTCCTGGCGGTCCTGGTAGTTGCCGATGGCCGCGCCACTGAGCGCACCAATACCTGCGCCGATCATCGCGTGCTGGCGACGTTCGGTGGCGCTGTTGCCGCTGAGCAGGCCAGCGGCGACACCGATCGCCGTGCCGATCAGGGCGCCGCGGCCGGTCCGGTTCTGCTGTTCGGTGGGATTGCCGTACTGATCGCTCTGCACATAGGAGCCGCCGGTCGCGCATGCAGTCAAAGCAGCGGCGGTCATCAGGGCCAAAGCCACGTTGCGGGGTGCGTTACGGATCATGCTGTATCTCCTGGAAGGCCGGGTCGGACCGGCGTACGGTTCGAGGGCGAGCATAACCAGCCCGGCGCGACGTCGGCATGATGACTGTGAAGACTGGAAATCACCTGTTCAGGTTTCTCCCCCAAGGCGTGTCACCTGGCTTCACCCGCCACCCGTGCGACGGTAAGCCGCCAGGGCCGCGTCGCGGCCGGCAGCGAGGTCGACCAGCGGCGTGCGCGGATAGTCCGGGGCCTTGGCCGCCAGCAGTTCCGGATGTTGCCACGGAGCGAAGCGGGTCTTGACCGGCAGCCCGGCGAGCTCCGGGACCCAGCGGCTGATGTAACGCGCCTGCGGATCGAATTTCTCAGCCTGGGTCACCGGATTGAACACCCGGAAGTACGGTGCCGCATCGGCACCGGTGCCGGCCACCCACTGCCAGCCCATGGTGTTGTTGGCCAGGTTGGCATCCACCAGGGTGTCCCAGAACCAGCGTGCACCGGCCAGCCAATGACTGCGCATGTGCTTGGTCAGGTAACTGGCCACGATCATCCGCACGCGATTGTGCATGTAGCCGGTGTGCCACAGCTCGCGCATGCCGGCGTCGACGATCGGCACGCCCGTTCGACCCTGCTGCCAGGCCTGCAGATCCGCTCGGCTCGGCGTGGCCCAGGCGAAGCCATCAAAGCGCGGATTGAGGTTCTGTTCGCTGGTATGCGGGAAGTAGTGCAGCAGGTGGTGCGCGAAATCACGCCAGCCCAGTTGCCGGATGTAGGCGTCGATGTCGGCACCGTTGCCAGCACGGCGCCCGGCTTCCAGTGCATGCACGATGTGCCAGGGCGCGACTTCGCCAAAATGCAGGTGCGGCGACAGCAATGACGTGCCGACCCGGTCCGGCAGGTCACGCTGCTGCCGATAGCCGCCCAGGGCGCCTTCGATGAACACGCTGACCGCCTCACGCGCCCCGGCCTCGCCCGGTTGCCAGTGCTCCCAGAAGCCACTGTCCCAGTCCAGCGTGGGCGCCAGTTGCAGATCGGCCAGTGCGCCCCCGTCGACACCATGGGCCGGCAGCCGGGCCGGCGCGGCCAGCGGTGCCGGCAGCTTCAGCAGGGTCTGCGCGGTACGCCAGTACGGGGTAAAGACTTTGTAGGGCTGGCCCTGCTGGGTACTGATATCCCACGGTTCCAGCAGCAGGCTGCCATTGCAGCTCTGCGCATCGATGCCCTGCTCACGCAGCGCCCGCTTGATCGCCGCGTCACGCGGCTGGGTGGCCGGCTCGTACTTTCGGTTCCAATACACGGCTTCGGCACCGGTTTCGGCCAGCAGCGCCTGCAGCACCTGCTGGCTGCCGCCGGTGCGCAGCACCAGGGCCGAACCGCGCTCGCGCAGGTCGGCATCCAGCGCCGCCAGTGAACGCTGCAGCCACGCGTCGGAAGCGGCGCCCGGCGCCCATGCCCCCTCCTCTTCGGGTGCATGGATGTACACCGGAACCGGCACGTGGCCGGCATCAAGCGCGGCCTGCAGCGCAGGATTGTCCTGCAGCCGCAGATCGCGGCGGAACCACACCAGGGCTACGGACACGCCACGCCACCTGCATCACCTGTGAAAGGCGGCCATGATAGCGGCGTGGACGGTGAAGACGACGGGATGCCGATGTCGATCGGCATCCCGCTGCAACGGCGCTCAGCGCACCGGCTTGGCGTCGAAGCGCCGCATCGCCTCGACGATCAGTGCGCGGGCTTCCGCTGCGTTACCCCAGCCATCGAGCTGCACCGGGTTGCGTCCCTCCGGCAGGTCCTTGTACACACGGAAGAAGGCCTCGATGCGCTGGCGCTCGATTTCCGGCAGATCGGCCAGGTCACGAATACCGGCATAGGTCGGGTCCACTTTGTCCGTGGGCACGCCGATGACCTTCTCGTCGTGCTCGCCGTTGTCGATCATCTTCAGGTAGCCGATCGGGCGGAAGCGCACGATGACACCCGGATGCAGCGGCTCACGCGTCAATACCAGCGCATCCAGCGGATCATTGTCGCCGGCCAGGGTGCGCGGCATCGAGCCATAGTTCGCCGGATAGGCCACCGGCATCGACTGGAAGCGGTCGACATGGACAAGGCCGTCCTCCTTGATTTCGTACTTGGTGAAACTGCCGGCCGGGATCTCCACGGCCAGTACCACTTCTTCCGGCGCGACCTTCGGCTGCGCTGCCAGGAACGGATGCAGCACCGCGTCGGCAGCGCAGGCGGCAGGGGCAGATACGGCCAGCAGCAGGGCCGCCACGAGCGTTGTCGTCTTCATTGATCTTTCCTCGTCAGGTGCGATCCCCGGCCGCAACGCTGCGGCCGGTGATCATCAGGCTCATTCCCAGCAGCGGTCGGCGCGCCCCTTCAGGGTCTGCGCACGGCCGCAGTCACGCGGCGCGATGCGCCCTTCGGTCAGCTCGGTCTTCTGCTTGCGGCCATCCGCACCGCGCTGCAGTTCAAAGCCGTCGTACAGGCGCCCGGTGACCGTGCGCGCCTCGTAACGCAGCGTGTCGGCGTCGATGTGCAACACCTGGTACAACTGGGTGTCCTCGCCTACCGGCGCCATGGTGGCACGCGCTTCGTCCGACAGCCGGTACTGTTTGGGGCCGGCCACGGTCACCACGAACTGTGGCGTCGGCGGATTACCTTCACCACGACGTCCGTAGGTATGGTCGTGGCCCTGCAACACCAGGTCCACGCCATGGCGGCGCACCACCGGCAGCAGCACGTCGCGCAACGCTGCATTCTCGCGGCCCTCGCGGGGCGAGTAGAACGGCTGGTGGATGAGC
Source organism: Stenotrophomonas sp. (assembly GCA_032007425.1). Classification (GTDB taxonomy): domain Bacteria; phylum Pseudomonadota; class Gammaproteobacteria; order Xanthomonadales; family Xanthomonadaceae; genus Stenotrophomonas. Next base: position 8,647 of record DALZLW010000015.1, on the reverse strand, counting down.
ACGATGGTCCAAGGATTGGGATTGTCGGCCAGTGTCCTGTCCAGCCAAGCCGCCTGCGCCTGCGCGGTGCCCAGATCCAAGGCCGAGGTGCCGTCTAGCACCGCAAAGCGCACGCCCTGCTGGTCAAACCAGTACGAGGTGCTCGCCGTGGCGCTGGCGCCGTTGTCTGGCAGGGCGAAGGTCACCGGCCAATGGCGGCCCAGCACCCGACGTTCCTGCGGGGTGTCTTCGAACTCCTCGAAATACTCGTGGTTGCCGATGGCCGGCGCCACCAGTGTTTCCTGCAGCAGCCAGCCGGTGGCCGCGAACCATTCGCCCCATTCACTGTCATCGGCACCGTCACCGCCGCTGACCAGGTCACCGGCAAACAGGGTGAGGCGGGCATCGGGTGCCGCCTTCTGTCCGGCCCGGATCACCCGGCTGACGTGGCTGAGGTTCTTGTTCTGGGTATCACCGAAATACAACACGGTCAGCGGTTGCTGCGCGCTGCCCGCGGTGCGCAGCTGGCTCCAGGCGCTCCAGGTATCCTTGCCCTGCACCCGGTAAACATACAGGGTGTCAGGACTGAGACCACTCACGTCAGCGCGGTGATGGTGCGAAATCCCATTCTCGCTCTGCAGCGTCTGGCTGCGCGCGGTCACCCGGGTCACCGGGCCGATCGCCGGTGAGTCATCGGCCACGGCGATTTCCAGCACTGGTGCCTGCACGCTGGCATCGGTGCGCCAGGCGACCGCGAAGCCGCGGCTGGGATCGGCCGCTGGGCTGGCCACGATGCGGTCCGGGAAGCCGGTTGCCGCGTAGTGCTGGCTGCCGGCCGGCACCTGCGTATTAGGCTCGACCTTGTTGCCCTTGGCCATGGCGGTCGGCGACGCGCAGGCAACGGCCAACGACAGGCTCAACAGCAACGGACGGATCAACCCACGGCTCATGCGCCACACTCCAGCGGCAATGCCAAGTGCTTTGCAACCGCTTCCCAGTCAAACGCCACCACGCCCTGGTCATCATGCACGGCGTACAGGGCGCCGTGCGGGAAGCGCGCGGTCGCCTGCTGCTGCATCCAGATACCGTCGGTGTTGGCAACGGTGTTGCCCTGGAAGGCCCCCACCGGCTGCAGGGTGTGGCGATCGAACAGGTGGAACACACTGCGCTCCTTGCCCTGTTCGGTGGTGATCCACCAGCCGTCCTTGCCACAGGTGCGCAGCATCACGCCTTCGGCCTGTGCCTGGAACACGTCGCGGCCAAACGTGGTGCCGGTGAAACGACCGGCCAGGGTATAGACCTTGAACTCGCTGGCGTAGCTTTCGTCCTCTTCGGCAATCAGCAGGCGGTCGTTGGCCGGGTCCCCCCAGATCGATTCCACCACGCGCAGTGCGCCCTTTTCAGAGGTATCGCCGATGCTGGTGGTCAAGGTGGCCTTGACGTCGGTGCCGTCGCGGCTGACGTGGTACTGGCGCACGCGCTTATCCAGCTCGGCCAGTGGCGGCAGGATGTCATTGCCCTGCGCATCCTCGCCTGCATCCCAGGAGTCGGTGACGTACACGCTGTAGCCGTCGGCGCGCTTGTCCACCCACAGCCCGTAAGGCTTGCGCAGGTCCTGTGCGCCGAACACCGCCAAGGGGGTGAAATCCGGCAGGCTGAACACCTGCACGCGGTGGTTGTCGCGCTCGACGATCCACAGCAGGTCGTCCGTCACCGAGATGCCATTGGGGCGATCGAACTGCCCCAGCGCCGTTCCTGCACTGCCGACATCACGCAGGTGCTGGCCGGTGCTGCCGTCATAGACGACGAGTTTGTCGGTGGCCTTGGCCGTGGCGATCAGCCAGGTCTTGCCATCCGGTGCCTGCCAGGTGGCCGGCGAGTCGATGTTGTCATCGGGCGTCATCGGGCTGAGGAAAGCCTCGGCAATGGTGGCCACCTCGCGCTTTCCGGCCTCTGCCGATGGCGCGGCTTCGGTCTTTGGTGCCGCCACCGCCGCCGGGTCGGCCGTCGGCGCGCAACCGCCGAGCGCCAGGGCCATGGCGGCCGCCACTACCGTAAGCTTCATGCGCGCCATCACAGCTTCACCTTCAGGCCAATGGCATAGGTCCGGCCATACTCTTCCAGCTGCAGGGTGCGTGAGCGGCTGCCGGCATACAGCTCCAGCGGCTTGTCCAGCAGGTTCTGCGCTTCGAAGTACATGCTGACCCGCGGGCTGAACTTGTAGTCCAGGCTGAAGTCCATCTGCGTATGCGGCGCCACGAAGATGTCCAACGCGCGGTTGTCGCCGATGCTGTCCAGATATTCGCTGCGGTACACAGCAGCCAGACGGGTGCTCAGGCCAGACTTCTCATAGCCGATGTGCGCGCTGTAGACGTGCTTGGACGCGCGCGGCAGCATGAACTTCTCGCCGGCACGATCGCCTTCCAGATTGGGATCGTAGTCGGTATCGAGCCAGGTGCCGCTGGCACCGACCAGCAGGCCATCCAGGCCCGGCGGCAGGAACGCCAGCTGCTGCTGCCAGTTGAACTCGGCGCCGGAGACCTTGGCCTTGTCGCCGTTGATCGAGGTGATCACATCCAGGCCATCGTATTCGGGCACGTTCTCCCGCCGCGTCTGCACGATGTAGCCGTCGATGGATTTGTGGAACACACCCAGCGAGACGATGCCCGAGGTGCCGATGTACTTTTCCAACGACAGGTCCAGGTTCTGCGATTCGTAGGGATCGAGCTGCGGGTTGCCGACGCGGATCTCGCTGTCACCGAGGTTGTAGCCCACACGTGGGGAGATATCACCGAAGGACGGACGCGAGACGGTTTTGTTTGCCGAGAACCGTACCACCCAGTCATCGGCCGCGTCGTAGCGCAGGTGCAGGCCGGGCAGCACATTGGTGTAGTTGCTGTTGGCTTCGACCGGGCTGGCGGTGAAGCTGCGGCCATTGGCTGCCACGTCCACGCGGTTGCCGGTGGCCTTGAACTGGGTGCTTTCCACGCGCACGCCACCGATCACCCGCAGCACGCCGATGTCCCAGGTGCCCATCGCGTAGCTGGCGAAAATGTCTTCGCTGGCCACGTAATCGTCTTCCAGCGACAGCTGGGCATTCTCACCCGTTTCCTGCGGTCGGGCGCTGTAGCGGCCGCTGTTCTGCGCCCAGTAGGCGCGCATCAGGTCCGAGCTCATGCCCTGGCCCATGTTGCCGTGGCGGAAATCCGGGGAAGCGGCGTTCCACGAGGTCAGGTCGATCGCGGGCCCGACGCGCAGCACCGACTCGTCGACATTGACGTCGCGGTCACGCCAGCGACCGAGCACGCCGAATTTGTAGCTGGCATTGCCCGAGTCGAAGCGAACGTTCAGCTGCGCGCTGCGTTCCTCGTCGTCCACCTGCTTGGGCGACAGGATCATGCGGTCGTAGGTGTAGTTGGCGTTTTCCAGCCATTGCGGGTTGTCGAAGGTGTAGGTCGGCAGGCGGCCACGCTGATCCAGCGTGCCGCTGAAGTCATCGCCGTCGAGCTTGAAGCGGGCTTCCATTTCATCGTTCACCCGTTCTTCGGTACGGGTGTAGCCCACCTTGTAGTCCACCGTCGCCGAGGACAGGCGGTTCTCGCCGCCCAGGCTGGCGGCAAAGGTGTTCTCTTTCTTGGTGCGGTAGCGCATGCGCTTGTCGATCGCATCGCCCGGCATGTCATCGAGCCGATACTGGTCGGTACCGGTCTGCACCATGTCGGCGTCGTCGAAGTTGAAGATCACCCGCTGGCGGGTTTCGGCATCATCGAATCGGCTGTACAGCGTGCGCAGGTAATAGCGGTTGTCTTCATCCGGACGCCAGTCGAAATTGAGGTTGGCGCCGATGCGCTTGCGCTCGATCTCGTACTTGCGGTGCTGCAGGTTGATGGCGGTGACATCGCCCGGGATCGCGGAGTTGGCGTCGTACTCCACTTCGCTGTTGTCCGACTCGAACTTTCGGTTCTGGTAGTTCAGGCCGAGGGCTACACCGAAGGTATCGCCGAACACTTCGCTGTAGTTGACAGAGGCCTTCGGGCTGGTTTCACCGGACAGCTGCTGGTGGCTTCCCTCGATCTTGCCGCGCAGGCTGCGCCCGTCGCGGTCGAAGGCCGATGCCGATTCCACCAGGATCGCGCCGCCGATGGCATCGCCGGGCATGTCCGGGGTCGGCGCCTTGACGACGCGCAGGCGTTCGGTGGAATCGGAAGGAATGACATCCAGCGGCGCGGCACGGCTGGAGTCTTCCGGGGTGCCCACGGCGATGCCGTCGATGCTCACGCTGTTGAGGTTGGCGTCCAGGCCACGCACGACCACGAAGCGGCCTTCACCCTGGTCACGGGTGACGCTCACACCCGGCAGGCGCTGCAGCGACTCGGCCACGTTCTGGTCCGGGTACTGGCCGAGCGCATCGGATGACACGGCATCCTCGATGGCGTCGCTGCTGCGCTTGAGATCAACGGCGCGGATTTGTGATTCCAGCTGTGCCCGGACTTCGATACGGTCCAGGTCAACCGCATCGGCGGCGACGGCGCTGGCACTGGCGACACCCTGCTGCCCGGCGGCCTGCAGCGGCGCTGCAGCCCCCATCGCCAGGGTCAGGGTGATGGCGATGGCCAACGGTGTCTTGCTCTGCACGGTGATGCCCCATTCGGTGTGAAGAATGGGAGGGCAAGGTATGTCGGCAACATGTCACCGCGGTGACACCGGGTGCAGTTCCTGTCATCGCCACGTCACGGCGCTGGCCGCACCGACCGTGCTGCGTCAAACTAGAGGCCTCTTTCCGCGTCCCCTTCCCGACCATGAAACTCGTCGAAGTGCGCCACCCGCTGGTGCAACACAAAATCGGCCTGATGCGCAACGCTGCGCTCAGCACCAAGGATTTCCGCGAACTGGCCAATGAGCTGGGCACCCTGCTGGCCTACGAGGCCACCGCCGACCTGGACACCGAAGCCCATGACATGCAGGGCTGGGCTGGCCCGGTCACCGTGCAGCGCATCGCCGGGGCCAAGATCACCGTGGTGCCGATCCTGCGTGCCGGGCTGGGCATGCTCAGCGGCGTCCTGTCGCTGATTCCTGCAGCGCGCGTGAGCGTGGTGGGGCTGCAGCGCGACGAGGAAACCCTGCAGCCGGTGCCCTACTTCGAGCGCCTGACCGGTCGCCTGGAAGAGCGCGATGCGCTGATCCTTGACCCGATGCTGGCCACCGGCGGCACCCTGGTCGCCACCATCGACATGCTCAAGCGCGCCGGCGCACGCCGTATCAAGGGTATCTTCCTGGTCGCCGCACCGGAAGGCATCGCCACCGTGCAGGCCGCCCACCCGGACGTGGAGATCTATACCGCCGCGATCGATGCCCATCTCAACGACAAGGCCTACATCCTGCCTGGCCTGGGTGATGCTGGCGACCGCATCTTCGGCACCCGCGTCAGCGGTTGAATCCGGCCGGCGGCTGCACCGGGCCCGCCGCGGTCCGGTTGACAGCCGCTGGCGGCCGTCATCGAAGGCGGTTTCCTTCACGCGGCGTCAGGCAAGTTCCCGGGCGGTCAGTTCGCCCTGCTCGTCCACGGTCACGAAACGTCCTTTCTCGTCACGACGCAACGTGGCCAGCGCGACCTGCGGGTCGTGGGTGAAGAACAACTGGACATTGCGCTGCAGCTTGTCTTCGAGAAAATCTCGTTTTTCATCGATCAGCAGCTCAGCGTTGCGGTCATAGCCCATCGTGATCGGTACGTGCACCCACGACCGCCCCGGCACCAGGTCGGCGCAGAACACCACGCCACCGCGTGGGTTTCCCTGCGCATCGGTCTCGCCAACGATCTCGGCCAGCATCAGGCCCGGCGTATGGCCGTTGCTGAAGCTGAAACGCACGCTGCGACCGAGGGTGTTGGAGTATTCGCCCTGCACGACCTCCAGGCGCCCGCTGGCCTGCAGCAACGCCGGCAGCTCCGGGATGAAACTGGCGCGGTCGCGGGGATGCGGCTGCAGCGCCCGCTGCCAATGCTCAGCGCCCACCACGAAGGTGGCATTGGGGAACAGCAGCTCCGGCGCGCGCCCTTCGCTCCATGGTGCCAGCAGCCCGCCGGCGTGGTCGAAGTGCAGGTGGCTGAGCACCACCACGTCGATGTCCTCGTGCTCGAAGCCGGCCTCGCGCAGTGATTCAATCAGCACATGGGTGCTTTCCTGCACCCCGAAACGCTCGCGCATGCGCGGTTCGAAGAAGGCACCGATTCCGGTTTCAAACAACACGGTCTTGCCTTCCAGCGGGCTGGCCAGCAGCGCGCGGCAGGCCAGCTCGATGCGGTTGAGCGCATCGGGCGCAGCCCATTTTTCCCAGAGCGCGCGAGGCGCATTACCGAACATCGCGCCACCGTCCAGGCGTTGCGAGTTGCCACGAATCGACCAGAGTTTCATGCGATGAGTATCGGACTGGTCGCGTTAAATTATCGCTAGCCGGCCAATGCCAGCAGGAGCGGTGGACGCCGTGGTGGCCGGGCGGTGAGGCTGCCGCCGGGCCACGGCGGTGGCAGTTGTCCGGGTGACGCCGCGAGTCATGCTCCGCGGCGCCCCCGCAAACTTCGGAAAGCTTACTTCACCTGTGCACTGCCCACCGGATTGCGCGGATCGCTGCCACCGTGCAGGGTGTTGTCGCGACGATCCCACTCGACCGTCTGCAGGTTGCCCCAGACGTGGCTGGAGCCGCGGCCACCGGCCGCCACGTCACCCGGCAGGTCGATCTTGTGACCCATCGCCTGCAACTGCTTCACCGTGTCCGCATCGAAGGCGTTGTTCTCTGCTTCGATCAGGTCAGGCAGCCATTGGTGGTGGTAGCGCGGCAAGGCCGCCACCTGCTGGGCGTCCAGGCCGGCGTCGTAACCGAGCACACCAAGCAGCACCATGGTGATGATGCGGCTGCCGCCCGGGGTGCCCAGCACCACCACCTTGTCGGCGTTTTCCATGAACGTCGGGGTCATCGAACTCAGCATGCGCTTGCCCGGCTTCGGGGCATTGGCCTCATAACCCATCACGCCGAAGGCGTTGGGGGTGCCTGGTTTGAGCGCGAAGTCATCCATCTCGTTGTTCAGCAGCACGCCGGTGCCCTTGGGAATCAGGCCCGAGCCGTACAGCAGGTTCACCGTCTGCGTGGCACCCACGCGGTTGCCGTCGCGGTCGATGATCGAGAAGTGCGTGGTTTCATCGTCTTCCAGCGGCGTCGGGTTGCCCGACAACAGGTCGCTCGGCGTGGCCTTGTCCGGGTGGATGGTGGCACGCAGGCCTTGCGCGTAGTCCTTGCTGGTCAGCACTTTCTGCGGGATGTCGACGAAATCCGGGTCGCCGAGGAAGAAGGTGCGGTCACGGTAGGCGCGACGCATCGCTTCCACCACCAGGTGGGTGCGGTGCGCCGGGTCCATCGCCTTGATGTCCCAGCCTTCCAGGATCTGCAGCATCGCGGCCAGGGCAATGCCACCGGACGACGGCGGCGGCGCGGTGGTGATCTTCCAGCCGTTGTAATCGAAGACGATCGGTGCGCGCGCTTTCACCCGGTAGCCGGCCAGCTCTTCGGCGGTCCACTTGCCACCGGCCTGCTTGACCCCGGCCAGCAGTGCCTTGCCGGTGGTACCGCGGTAGAAGCCATCGAAGCCACCGTCGGCCAGGCGTTCCAGGGTGCGCGCCAGTTCCGGCTGTTTGAAGATGTCGCCCTCGGCAATCGGCTTGCCGTTGCGCAGATAGACATCGCGGGTCCCCGGGTAACGCTCCATCACTTCGCGGCGCGAGGCATAGCCCTTGGCCATGCGTGCATACACCGGGAAGCCTTCGTGGGCAATCCGGATCGCCGGCTGCAGCGAGGTCTTCAGCGGCAGCTTGCCGTGCTTGCTGGATAGTTCCACCAAGGCGGCCGGCAGGCCGGGAATACCGGCCGACCACGGACCATTGACCGAACGGTCACGGTCCAGGTCACCCTTGCTGTCCAGGAACGCCGCCGGGGTCGCCGCCTGCGGCGCGGTTTCGCGCGCGTCCAGCATCACGTCCTGGCCAGTCGCCGCGTCGTGCAGCAGGAAGAAGCCACCGCCGCCCAGACCGGAGCTGATGGGCTCGACCACGGCCAGCGTGGAAGAGACCGCGACGGCCGCGTCGAACGCGTTGCCGCCCTGGGCGAGGATGTCCATGCCGGCCTGGGTGGCCAGCGCGTGCCCGCTGGCGATGGCGGCACCGTCGGGATGGGCAGCACGCTGCGGGGTTTCAGCCCACGCCGATGGGGCCAGCAGCAGGCCAACAAGCAGCAGGGGACGGGCGATCAGGTTCATTCGGATGGGGGCTCCGCATAGAGTTCGGGATGATCGTGCTGCAGGCGCAGCAATTTGGCCAGCAGTTCATCCTGGCTTTCGACGATGTCCGGATCGGGGTCGATGCATTCGACGGGACAGACCACCACGCACTGTGGCTCATCGAAGTGGCCGATGCACTCGGTGCAGCGGGCAGGGTCGATCACATAGATGGTTTCACCCATCGCGATGGCCTGGTTGGGACAGGCCGGCTCACAGACGTCACAGTTGACGCAGAGCTCGTTGATTTTCAGCGACACGGCGATGACTCCTCGCCCGCGCATGGCCTGCCGGTGGCAGGCTGGACTGGCCCCGGCCGGCGCGGGCGCGCTGGCCGGTCAGTGGTGG
>DALZLW010000014.1:0-34301 GCA_032007425.1 Stenotrophomonas sp. | reverse complement strand
CCGCAAGTACGTCCATGTAGGCTTGCGTGCGGCTCCTGCCGCACACACCCCCGGCAACGCCCCCCGCACGCGACCTCCCACTTTCCCCGGCGCCCGCAACGCCACAGGAGGAGGAAAAAGCCAAAGCTCAAGCCAAAGCCAAAGCCAAAGCCAAAGCCCGAGCCCAAACCCAAGCCCAAACCCAAGCCCAAACCCAAGCCCAAACCCAAGCCCAAGCCCAAGCCCAAGCCCGCTGCAGGGGGGGCTGCAGCGGTTGTTGCTTTGTGCCGGGCGGTGCCCGGCATGCTTTTCCCACAGAGAAGGCTGCCGCGCGCGCTGGACTGTGGTGGGGCGGGGAGGTGGGGCGGGGCAGGACCGTGTGCGGCAGGAGCCGCACGCGAGCTTACATGGACGTACTTGCGGCGTGTCCTGCCCCGGCCCACCTCCCCGCCCCGGCCGGGAGCATCCAAGACACCGGCCCTTCAAAAAAAAACCGGCCCCGAAGGGGCCAGCCTTTTGCCTTTTGCCTTTTGCCTCAACGCCTCAGCCGCGCCGCCAGCGCCTGCAATCCGGCCTGCGCATCGGCCGAGTACCAGGCCTCGACAAACCGATCCAGGCCGATGAGGTCCGGGTCCAGTGCGGCCTGCAACTGCTCCCTGGCCACCGCCCGGGTGAGCAGCATCGGCTGGCGGGGCAGGGCGAGCAGTTGCTGCAGCCAGGCCAGTGCACGGGCAACGACCAGATCGCCGTCGGCCAATTCATCCACCAGGCCGATCTGCACGGCCTGTTCGGCAGGCACCAGCGCGCCGGTGGTCAGCAGCACCGCGGCGCGGTGCTCACCTACCGCACGCCGCAGAAGACGCTGAATACCCTCCGGTGCGATCAGGCCCACCTGGACTTCGTTCAGGCCGATGGCGAACGGTTGCGCGGGGTCCGTGCTGCGTGCCATGACCCGGTAGTCACAGCACAGGGCCAGCACGCACCCCCCCGCCGGGGCGTGGCCGGTCAAGGCGGCGACCACGGGCACGCGGCAGTCGGCCAGGGTGCGCACCGCGCCAAAGAACGCGTTCCAGCTGTCCAGCAGGGCGTGGCGGTCGTCGCCGTGGGCCAGCAGGTGCGGGACGTCCATGCCGCCGGTGAACACCCGCTCGTTGCCCGACAGCACGATGCCGTGGACATCGTCGGCCATGGCCTGCTCCAGCGCGGCGATCAGTTGCCGACACAGCGTGGTGTCCAGCGCGTTGACCGGCGGCCGTGCCAGGCGCAGTTCACGGATGGGGCCGTGGTTGATCACCTCGATCAGCGTGGTCATGCTGCACTCTCTTTCGAAGGGAAGATCGGCCGATGATAACCAAACCATTCGTAGGCGTACTGTGTTGCGTGTTGGCGGTGATGGCGGCGCCCGGGGAAGCGCAGGCGGTCGGCCAGCCGTGCCTGCAGGTCGAGCAGGGGTGGGCGCGTCTACCGCCACCCGGCAGCCAGATGAGCGCCGGCTATGCCCGCGTGCGCAACCAATGTCGCGCCGCTGTCACCGTGGTGGGGGCCAGCGGCACAGGATTCGGTGAGGTCACCTTGCATGAAACGCGACTGGAAAACGGGGTGAGCCGCATGCAGGCGGTGCCCACGCTTGAGGTACCGGCGGGTGGCAGTGTCGAGTTGCGTCCCGGCGGCCTGCATCTGATGCTGATGCAGCCTCGTGCCGCCTTGACCGAGGGCCAGCTGTTGCCGCTGCAATTGCAGCTTGCCGACGGGAGCTCCGTGCCTTTCACCGTGACGGTACGCCGTACGGCAGCGCCCGCGCACGCGCATTGACGTTCAGCCGAGGTCGCCCAGCCGTGCCTGCAGCGCGGCGATGGCGGCCAGCCCGGCGGTTTCCGTGCGCAGGATGCGCGGGCCCAATTGCAGGCCTTGGAAACCGGCGGCCTCCAGCTGCAGGCGGTCGCGTGGCGACCAGCCACCTTCCGGTCCGATGGCGATGACGATGCCGCCGGCTGGCGCCGCGTCCAGGGTCGACAGGCGATGGCTGCCCTGGGGATCCAGGGTCAGCCGCAGCGTGTCGGGAGCCAGTGCGTTGGCCGCCTGGGCCAGTGGCGCCGGGGCCAGGACCTCGGGAATGCGTGCCCGGCCGGACTGACCACAGGCCGATTGCACCACGTTCTGCCAATGGGCAAGGCGCTTGATGGCACGGGCGGCGTCAAGTTTCACTTCGGTGCGCTCGGCATCCACCGGAATGATCGCGGCGACGCCCAGTTCGGTAGCCTTCTGCAGGATCAGGTCCATTTTCTCGCCGCGCGCGATGCCCTGCAGCAGCACGATGCGCAGCGGCGATTCAACCGTCACCACGTGGACGCTGTCGACATGCACCTGTGCATCGCGCTTGCCGGCGCTGACCACAGTGGCGTGGTAGTCGTTGCCATCACCGTTGAAAAGCACGCAGCCATCGCCCTCGCGCAGCCGCATCACACGCACCAGGTGGTTGGCGGTGTCCTCGGGCAGGACCAAAGTCTGTCCGGTGTGCAGGGGCAGGTCGATGGGACAACGGGTGATGCGCATGCTCGGGTCTCTCAAGGGGGGCGGCGGTCTGCTAGCATTCGAGGTTCATGAAAACGCTGCTGCCTGCTTCCATTCTACCGGTCCATCCGGGGGTTCCCACATGAGCCGCCGCCTGCCTGTCATCCATCGCATCGTCGAAGAGGAAAACGGTCCCTTCCACCGCCAACAGCTCGACCTGGAGTTCGCCAACGGCGAGCGTCGGGTGTTCCAGCGGTTGATGAGCCAGGGACACGGCGCGGTGGTGGTGGTGCCGATGCTGGATGAGGAAACCGTCCTGCTGGTGCGCGAATATGCCGCTGGCGTGCACCGCTACGAGTTGGGCCTGGTCAAGGGGCGGATCGATCCCGGCGAGACGCCGGCGCAGGCCGCCGACCGCGAATTGAAGGAAGAAGCCGGCTACGGCGCGCGGCAGGTCGATGTGCTGCGCTCGATCACCCTGGCGCCCACTTACATGAGCCACCAGACCTGGCTGGTCGTGGCCCGTGGGCTGTATCCGGAAAAACTGCCGGGTGATGAGCCCGAGGAACTGGAAGTGGTGCCGTGGAAGCTGGCCGAGCTGGACCAGCTGATGCTGCGCGATGATTTTTCCGAGGGCCGTTCGCTGGCGGCGTTGTTCATCGCCCGCCAGTGGCTGCAGGACCAGTCATGACGCACGCCCGCATCACCACCGAACTGCGCGAGACCGTGATCGGCATCGCCCAGGATGCCGGTGCGGCCATCCTGCAGGTATACGCCTCAGGTTTTGAGGTCACGCTCAAGGACGATGACAGTCCGGTCACCAGCGCGGACCTGGCGGCCAACCAGTGCATCGTCGAAGGCCTGTCCCGGCTGACCCCCGACCTGCCCATCCTGTCCGAAGAGTCAGCCCAGGTGGACTGGGAGGTACGCCGCCACTGGGGCGCTTACTGGCTGGTCGATCCGCTGGATGGTACCCGCGAGTTCCTCAAGCGCAACGGCGAATTCAGTGTCAACATCGCATTGATCTACCAGGGTGCACCGGTATTCGGCGTGGTGCAGGCGCCGGTCACCGGCCTGGTCTGGCATGCCATGCGTGGCGAGCAGGCGTTCCGCCGCCAAGGCCTGCATGACACGGTGCTGCGCGTGCGCACTCCGGCCACGCCGCCACTGCGGGTAGCGGCAAGCCGTTCCCACCGCTCAGCCGCGACCGAATCCCTGCTGGCCCGCATGGGGCGGATCGAAACCGTGGCGCAAGGGTCGTCACTGAAGTTCTGCCGGATCGCCGAAGGCGATCTGGATGTGTATCCGCGGCTGGGACCCACGTCCGAATGGGATACCGCCGCTGGCCAGTGCGTGCTGCATGGCGCCGGTGGCGCGGTGCTGTCCGCGCGCAGCGGCAAGCCGTTCCGCTACAACCGCCGCGAAACGCTGCTCAATGGTGATTTCATCGCCTTGGGCGACACCAGCCTGCCTTGGCAGCACTGGATGGAAGACTCTGGGGAGGCACACCCATGACACTGCCTGATGCCAGCCACGAACTGGGTCGCCTGTTGGCCATCATGGCCCGGTTGCGTGACCCTGAGACCGGCTGCCCCTGGGATGTACAGCAGGATTTCGCGAGCATCGCGCCCTACACGATCGAAGAGGCTTACGAGGTCGCCGATGCGATCGATCGTGGCGACCTGGATGATCTGTGCGACGAACTGGGTGATCTGCTGCTGCAGGTGGTTTTCCATGCGCGGATGGCGCAGGAGCAGGGCGCGTTCGCCTTCACCGACGTGGCACGCAGCATTGCCGACAAGATGGTGCGGCGGCATCCCCACGTTTTTGCCGACGTCGCGGTGGAGGGGGCCGATGGCGTGATGCAGAACTGGGAAGCAATCAAGCGGGCCGAGCGTGCCGCCAAAGGTGAGACCGATGCTTCGGCACTGGCAGGAATCTCCCGTGGGCTGCCGGAGTGGCAGCGGGCGGTGAAGCTGCAGTCGCGTGCAGCGCGGGTCGGCTTTGATTGGCCGGGCCCGCTGCCGGTGCTGGACAAGGCCCTTGAGGAACTGCAGGAACTGCGCGTGGAGTTCGAGCGCGGCGATGTGGCGGACAATCGCGAGCGTCTGCAGGACGAACTGGGCGATGTGCTGTTCGTCTGTGCCAACCTGGCCCGCCATGCCGGCGTGGACCTCGGCGCGGCCCTGCGTGGGGCGAACCAGAAGTTCGAGCGGCGCTTCCGTGCCATGGAACACCATGCGCACGGCGATGGCACCACGTTGGCCGCGCTGGACCTGCAGGCGCAGGAAGCGCTTTGGCAGCGTGCAAAGCAGGACGAGCGCGGGGCATGAAAACGTTCGGCCTGTTCCTGCTCACGGCGCTGGCTGAAATCGTTGGCTGCTACCTGCCATGGCTGTGGCTGCGCAAGGGCCATAGCGCGTGGCTGCTGCTGCCGGCCGCGGCCAGCCTGGCGCTGTTCGCCTGGCTGCTGACCCTGCACCCGACTGCCAGCGGCCGCGTCTATGCGGCTTACGGTGGTGTGTACGTTGGCAGCGCCCTGGCCTGGTTGTGGCTGGTGGACGGCATCCGGCCCAGCCGCTGGGACGTGCTGGGCGTGGGCCTGTGCCTGCTGGGCATGCTGGTGATCATGTCCGGTCCGCGCAGCGCCTGAGCGGCCGGTTTCTCAGCGGGGGCGACAGCCGAACAGGCCCAGGTCGATGGCCTCGGCCATCCGGGCGTAACCGGCGTCATTGGGGTGCAGCTTGTCGCGGGTAATGGCCGCAGGCAGGAACTCCGGTGCTGCCGGATCACGCAGTGCCGCGTCGAAATCAATCACCCCGTCATAGCCGCTCTGATGGCTGCGTGCCCAGGTATTGAGCGTGGTGCGGGTAGTGGCTGACAGGGGCTCATAGCGCGTCGAGCCGCCGAAGGGCGTCAACGTGCCGATGTAGGTGCGCATGCCATGCAGGTGCAGGCGGTCGCTGACCTGCCGGTAGCCACTCTGCATGTCGATGGCATTGCGTCCGGGGAGTGGCGGCTCGCCACCGCCCTGGCGGATGTCGTTGATGCCGGCGAACACGATCACCTGATCGGCATCGGCGACAGCCACGACGTCGCGGTCCAGGCGGGACAGCACGCTGTGGCTGCGGCCAGGATCGAGCAGCTTGTTGCCACTGATGCCGAGGTTGAGCACCACGAACTGGTCCGGACAGGCCTGCTGCAGGCGGGCCCCCAGCCGTTCCGGCCATTGCTGGTGCAGGCCGCGCTTGGCGGTGGCCCCTTCGGTGATCGAATCACCGATCGCCGCGATCACCTGCGGTCGTTGCGCACGCTGCACCAGCACGGCGGAAAACACGTTCTGCCGATAATCCAGCCGCTGGGTATCGGCCACGCTGTCCGTGCGGCCATCGGTGAGCCGCACCGCGGTGCGACGCACGGCAGGGCGCGTGGGCTGCGGGAAGAACGCGGTCACGCTGATCTCCTGCAAGGCGGCGGCTTGCAGGGGCACCACGTCGGTGAGTACCGCAGCACCTACCGGAACGGTGATGATGCCTTGGCCATCGAGCGTTACCGGCAGCGGGTCACCGCCCGTGCCGGCAACGCGGATGCGGACATCTTCCAGACGTAACGGAACCGTGCCCAACTCATTGCTGATCCGCAGGCGCATGGCGTCGGCCCGGCTGCCCAGGCGCATGTCCTGGCGCACTGTCTGCGCGTCGAACTGCCAGGGCGCTTGGGCCGGACCATCCATGCGATCCGGGGCGGGCGCCGCTGTCCAAGCCGTGACCCAGACCGGTTGCGTGGCTGCGACCGCCGCAGGCAGGGTCGCCGCGCACAGGCACAGGGAAAGTGAAATGCACAGCGGAATCGAACGCAGCATGGCAGGGCTCCGGGCTGTTGGGATCAGGAGAAGTAGGTGCCGCCGTTGACATCCACACTTGCACCGGTGACGAACGCGGCGGCGGACGAGGCCAGGTAGACCGCCACGTCGGCCGCTTCATCCGGCTTGCCCTGGCGGCGCAGCGGGGTGCCGGCGGCCACGGCCGTGCGCACTTCCGGCTTGGTGAACTCATCGTGGAACCGCGTGGCGATCATGCCGCAGCACAAAGCATTGACCCGGATCCCCTTCGGTCCCAGTTCCTTGGCCATCGCCCGGCTGAAGGTCATCACCCCCGCCTTGGCGGTGGCGTAGATCGAAGCGCCCGGACCGCCGCCATCGCGGCCGGCCTGCGAGGCGAAGTTGACGATGGCGCTGCCTTCGCCCATGTGCGGCACCACGGCGTGGGTGACCAGGTAGGTGGAGGTCAGGTTCAGGTCGATGACGCGATGGAAGAAGGTCGGATCGATATCCGCCAGCGGGCGCCGTTCGACCATGCCGCCGGCCACGTTGACCAGCACATCGATGCGCTCACCGAATGCGGCCCGGGTGGCGGCGACCAGCCCAGCAACGGCCGCCGGATCGGTGACATCGGCGCGGTGGATGATGGCCTGGCCACCGGCCGCTTCGATCTCGGCCAGGGTCTGCAGGGCACTGGCCTCATCGTTGGCGTAGTTGACGCAGACGCGGGCGCCGGCGGCAGCCAGTTTGATGGAAACGGCACGGCCGATGTCGCGGCCACCGCCGGTGACGATGGCAACCTTGTCCTGGAAATGCATGGGTAAATCTCCTGTGCAGCGTGGGGATGGGAATCAAAGAGGCGGAGCGGCGCTCATGCGCCGGGCGGGCGCTGGTCGAGCGCGCGGATTGGACCGGTCAGCCACCACAGCGCGAGCAGTGACAGCGGCACCAGCGCGGCAACCAGGATGAAGATCGGCGCATAGGAGTCACGGGTGAGCACCGGAACCAGCCAGGTTGTGATGAGCGTACCGGCGACGGCGGACAATCCACCCAGGCCGGCCAGCGTGCCGACCGACTTGCCGGCGAACAGATCGCCGGGCAGCGTCTGGATGTTGCCGATGGCAATCTGGAAGCCCAGCAGCACCGCGGCGATCGCCAGCACCGCCAGCAGCGGTTGCGCTGCCAGCACGGCAGCCAACAGTGCTGGTGCCATGATCAGGCAGCCGAGCGTGATCGACCATTTGCGTGCGCGGTCCACGCTGTGTCCGGCGCGGATCAGCCGCCCTGACAGCCAGCCTCCGAGCAGGCTGCCGATCATCGCGCCGACGAACGGTACCCAGGCGAACAGCCCGATCTGCTTGATGTCAAAGCCAAAGGTCTCGGCCAGGTAGATCGGCAGCCAGGAAACGAACAGCCACCAGATCGGGTCGAGCAGGAACCGGCAGGCCAGCATGCCCCAGCTCTGGCGATGGGCCAGCAGGTCGCGCACGCGCAGGGGCGGTGCATCGGCGGTGTTGCTGTCTTTGCGGTCCTCTTCGATCAGGCGGCGTTCGGCATCACTCACCCACGGGTGCTTGTCCGGCCCAGCGCGGTAGACGAACAGCCATGGCAGCAGCCACAGGAAGCCGATCGCACCCACCAGTACGAACGTGCCGCGCCAGCCCAGCCAGAGGTACAGCAAGGCGATGGCCGGCGCCGAGACGATGGCGCCGATCGATGCGCCAGCGTTGAAGATGCCTTGTGCCAGGGCACGTTCGCGCGCGGGAAACCATTCGGCATTGGCCTTCACCGCGCCCGGCCAGGCGCCGGCTTCGCTGGTGCCCAACAGGGCCCGGACCACGCTGAACGAGGCGATGGAATGGGTGACGGCATGCAGCGCGATGGACAGCGACCACACGCTGATGGAGAGGGCAAAGCCGAGGCGGGTGCCGATCCGGTCGAACAGGCGGCCGAACAGGAACTGGCCGGCGGCGTAGAACAGCATGAACACCGTGACCAGCAGGGCGTAGTCGTCCTTGGTCGCGCCGACTTCCTTGGCGATCTCCGGCCACATCACGGCCAGTGCATTGCGGTCGATGTAGTTGATGACCGTCGCCACGGCGATCAGTCCAACGATCAGCCAGCGGACAGCGGATTTCAACGGCACCCTGCGCGTATCGGGCGTACCCGTGGCGGCGCTCATCGGCCGCCCGCCTTGCCGGCGGCACGGTCCATGCGCGCATGGCTGCCGGTCCAGCGGTAGCGGTGTCCATCGACCTGCACCTCGTGCCTGTCCTCGTTGCCGGTGTCATCGGCGATGCCCAGCGCGATGCGCGCGCCGCTGGCCAGTTCCAGTTCCAGTACGTCGGCGCCTTCGCCGCGCACATGCCGCAGGTTGCGGATGCGGCTGTCGGCCCCGTGCACGTATTCGGCCGTGCCGTTGTACTCACCATGCGGCTCGAGCACGCTGTAGAACGTCACCGCGCGCTGGCCGTCCACGCGCTGCAGCAGGGCGGGCTCGCGGCGCAGGTTGAATTCCGGATCGTTGGCTCCGCTTTCCACCAGCAAGGCCTGCGAGGGTGCGCTGCTGGCGAAGCGGTAGGTATAGAAGCGCCCGTCCAGCAGCCAGGCCAGGCTGCGCTGCGCACGGTCGACCTTGCTGCGGGCGTCCAGCCACAGGTGCTGGTAGCCATCGCTGTCACCCAGTACCGGGCGCTCGACCAACAGCCGTTCGGCCTCGAAGCCCTGGGTCACGATGTGGCCGTTGAAGTGCAGCGGCAAGTCATAGCGGGCCGCGGCCTCGCCCTCGACCTGCAGCAGGTCCAACACCACGGGCCAGGCCAGGTCGGGGTGGCGCAGCAGGGCCTGGCTGCGGGTGAACACAACGCCCTTGTAGGCATCGGCCATGCGTGCCGAAGCGACCTGGGTGTCCTCCTCGGCGCTGAAGAAGCGCACGTGCGGGGCGAATGCCTCGCCGCGCTTCCAGTCGCCGCCGAACTGGCTCTGCTCGTTCACCACCAGGGTGTTGTGGGCCACGGTCTGCCGCGCCCAGCTTTTGTTCTCGGCCAGGTAGATGCCGCCGCGCTTGGCTTCCACATTGAGGAAGCGCGCCGAACCGTAATCGGTCACCACGGGATTGCCGTTGTCATAGAACAGCCAGTTGAGCTTGTCGAAGTGGCCGTGGCCCATGCCCATCATGGTGTCTTTCTGCACCAGGGCCTGGCCGTTTTCGCCGCCCATGCGCAGGATGGCCAGCCCTCCCTGGTCGCCGTCGGGGCCATCGCGCAGCAGGGTCGGCTTGAACGCGAAGGGCTTGGCCTTGCCGGCGGCCAGCGCCTGTGCGACCTGCAGGCCCTCGGGGGTGAGCAACAGGCGTTTCTGCTGTTCGGCGATGGAAAGAAGCTGGGCATCGCCGGTACGGGCGTAGGCGATGCCGATGCCGGCCACCAGCTCTTCGGTGTCCAGTCCCTTGTCGATGATGGCGTCGTTGATCGGGAAGAACAGGCCGCCGTAACTGCTCTGCACCAGCACATCGACCGCCTTGAGCAGCACGCCATCGCGGCGCTGGAAAATATGCCGTTCCGGTTCGTTGCGCTCCACCGCATTGGCCAGCAGCAGGAACGGGGCGAGCGCATAGCGCTGGTAGTAAGGGCCTTCCTCGTAGTAACCGTCGGGCGAGAACAACAGGTCGATCTGCCTCAGGAAGCCGAACTGGTCATCGCGTTGGCTGCCGCGCAGCGACTGCTCGACCAGGTCACGGTCGCGCAGGACATAGCCGGTCATCCCGGTGGCCGCCACCGCCCACGTGGCATGGTTGTGGATCTGGTCGTAGTTCTTCGGCTCGCTCAGCAGGAAGGCGGCCATCGGCCGGAACACCTGCGCATCGATCCGCGCGCGGTCCTTGGGGGCAAGTGCATCACGGATCGCGTCGTAGCCCTGCACGGCGTTGACCAGCCAGACAGAATCATTGAGCACCTGCCAGAACACACGGCCGGGTATCTGCCCGCGCCCCTCCGGATGCGGGCCCAGCTGCGGATACAGCGCCGCATAGGCCAGCAGCATGTCACGGGCGTAATCGACATAGGCACGGTCACCGGTGAGCCGGTACAGGGTGCCTGCCGCAAGCAGCGCCTGGTAGTTGCGCTTGTGCTGTTCGTGGGTGCGGCCGCCGCCCTTGTCCTTGGGCATGGGCACGTCGATGCCGGCGGCCATCATCGACCGCAGTGACTTTTCCATGCGTGCCTGTTCGCGGGCGAACACCGGAAAATTCTGGCCATCGCGTGCCATCTGCTGCCACTGGGCAGCGGTGACCAGCACCGGAGCCGCACTGGCATCGGCCGGTGTGCTTGCCGCCGGCCGTGCCAGGATGGCTGGCGACAGCACAAGCAGGCCAGAGGTGCTCGCCAGTGCCAAGGCGAGGGAAAGGCAGGCAGGTTTCATCGATCAACTCCTGGAAGGGGCGGGTGGGGCGCTGACGCAGGCGCGGCCCACGGGCCATTCTTGGGATACCACGCCACGCCGGTGGCATCGCGTGGGAGCATCGGGTGGCTGGCCGCGGCGCCAACGGTCGCCACGGCGGGCATCGCCTGCCAGCGTCCATCGGCTGACCGAGCGAGGTCCACGCGCTGCGCGTGGACGCCGTCGCCGAGCGCGGGCGAGGCCAACGGCGATTGCAGGTTGTCGGTGAAGCGCACACCCGCGACGCTGGCCAGCACGCGTACCGGATCGTGGCCCCGGCGGTCGATCAGCAGGTTGTTGCGGAATCGGCTCCGGGTCGCATCGACAACCTGTCCACGGTCGCCATCGGCGCCGACGCCGAAGGCGATCTCGGTCACATCAATGAACGTGTTGTGGCTGATGTCCGCCTCGTCGACCGGGGCATAGCCGTTCAGTGGTGGCTGCTGCTGGCCCTGCATCAGGCCCAGCGCGGCGCGGTGGCCCGTCCCCGCCAGTCGCTGGAAGTGGTTGCCGCTGACCCGTTGGCCGGCGTTGATCACCCGCACGCCACCGGTGCCGGGCTTGCCGTCGCCGATGAACACATTGTCGCGGACTTCATTGCCGTTGCCGTGGCGCAGGGTGAGCGCGCCGGCGGAGCGGTAGAACACGTTGCCGACATAGCGGTTACCGCCGGATTTGTTGGAGATGATCTCCGCCTCGCCATCGCAGCCTTCGAACCAGTTGTCGCTCACGGTGGTGTTGGAATCGCTGAGGGATTCATGGCTGGTGCCGATGCGCAGCGTCTCGCCCCCATTGCGCCCCAGCGGTGGGCGCGGGCCAAACCAGTTGTGGTCGATGCGGTGACGGTTGTCCAGGCCTTGGCGCGGATCACGCACCACCACCACCGTCGGACCCGCGTTGGTCTTGCCACGCAACTGGCTGTGGTCCAGCCGGTTATCGTTGCCGTACAGCATCACCCAGCTGGACTGCGCGCTGGTATCGGCGGGATTGTAATCATCGATGACCAGGCCACTGACCCGGCTGTGCGTGGCCACCGCATTGCTGTTTTCGCGGAAGGCGACCACCGCATCATCAGGCGCCTGGCCATCGCGGAATACCAGGTCGGCCACATGCAGGTGGCGGCCTGCCAGGCGCAGGTCGGAGCGTCCACTGAGGATCACCGCGCCAGGCGTCTGCGCGCGCAGGCGGATAGGCGCCTGTGCGGTACCCACCCCGCGCAGCACCAGGCGCGCATCCTGCCAGCGGCCGTTCGCCAGCACGATTTCGTCACCCGGCTGCAGGCGGCGCACCGCTGCGTCGAACATGGCAACGTCGCTGACCGGATAGCTGGCGGCGTGAGTGGTCTGGGTTTGTGACAGGCAACATGCCAGGCCAATTGCCAGTGCGATGCCGGACGTGCGGATGCTCATATTGTGTAGGCCCTCCGCAGCGCTGGCGGGATTGGTGAGATGACTCTGATGACGTTGCTTCAGCTTGATTGCCTGTCCACTTGGTGTGGATTTGTAAGGCAGATTGCGCGCAAAGTCATGCTGCAATTGCACATAATTGACAGGCAAGTGGTTGGAAACAAAGGTCGGTCAAAATAAACAGTCCAATTGGTTGACATTTTTGTGTCCGAGCGCCTAGCTTCGGTCCACGCCTGCGAGGCAGGCGATCCTTTGGGAGGAGGAACATCATGCGGCGACGTGCCGGAGTCTTCAGTGCAGTAACGATCCATCCCCGCAATCTACTGGCGTCGGCGCTGGCCGGTGCCCTTGCGACGCTGGTGCTTTCTGCCCCGGCCGGCGCACAGCAGGCCACGGCTGGACCCGAGCGCGGCGATGCCACCACGCTGGACCAGGTGCAGGTGACCGGCATCCGTGAGTCCATGCAGAGTTCGATCAACAAGAAGCGCGACGACACTGTCATCTCCGATGTGCTGTCAGCCGACGATATCGGCGATCTGCCGGCACCCTCGCTGGCCGATGCCATCGAGACCTTGACCGGTGCGGCATCGACGCGGGACAAGACCGGTGCGTCGGAAATCTCGATCCGCGGCCTCGGCGCATTCCTCAGCAGCACCAATTTCAACGGTCGCGAGATCACCAACGGCAGCGGCGACCGCTCGGTCAACTTCAACATGTTCCCGGCCGAGCTGATCAACACGGTGGCCATCTACAAGACCCAGCGCGCTGACATCATCGAAGGCGGCGTGGCCGGTACCATCGGCCTGGAGACGGTCAAGCCGCTGGAGTATGGCAAGCGCTCGATGCAGTTCGACCTGCGCGGCAGCTGGGCGGAGTACGACAAGAAGTACCGCGCCGACGATGGCATCGGTTACCGCGGGACAGCCAGCTACATCGACCAGTTCGAGTTCGCCAACGGGGGCAAGCTGGGGGTGTCGCTCGGCTTCCAGCGCCTGGATGGCACCGATCCTGAGGAAAGCATCACCAGTGGCTCGAGCTGGTATACCTGTGACGGTCGTCAGAACGTGGCCAATGCCAACTGCAGCGAGTTGAGTGCGGCGCAGATCGCGGCGGGCACACCTTACTATTTGGTGCCCAGCAGCCGCATCTACCGACTCAAGCAGGAGCGCAATGATCGCCAAAGCGAGTTCGCGGCCCTGCAGTGGCGGCCCAATGACCTGCTGGAAGTCAACGTCGATTACGAGCACACCCAGCGCAACTGGAATGAGAACCGCAGCGACCTGAGCCTGTCCAATGCGCGGCGTGGCATCACCAACCGCGTCGTGGGCGAGGACGGCATCGTCCGCCAGCTCTCCGGCAGCACTTCGATCGACTCCACTTCCAACCGTTACTGGCGCGGCGAGGAGTACACCGGTGGTGGCATCAACCTGATCCTGCGCCCGAGCCCGGCCTGGGAGCTTTCCACCGATTTCTCATACTCACATACCAATCGCCTGGACAGTGAGCGCATGACCCGCCTGCGTGCAAACCAGCGCGACGTGGACAATGCCATCGTGCCGGGCATCAGCAGCGGTACCACCGGTTACGTGGACTACGATTGGACATGGCAGGGCGAGGTGCCCAGCGTGGCGCTGGACCCGGCTTTCGATGTCAGCAACTGGGATGCCTACACGGGCGCGGCGCGGGTAACCTCCAGTGCCACGGAGAACGATCACAAGATCAAGGCCGGCCGCTTCGATGCCAGCTTCCTGCCCGAGGCGGGTCTGTTCACCCGCATCAGTGCCGGCCTGCGCGCCAGCCAGGCCGACTATCGCCTGCGTGACAACACCCAGCAGTGGAACTTCGACCAGCGCATCGCCGCGGACAAGGCGGCCATCATCGCCGCCAACCGGGCCTGCCGCGCGCCGTTCCCGCAGAAGGACTTCATGGAGGCGACCAGCGGCAACACGATTTCCGAATGGGCCTACTTCGATTCGACCTGCCTGTACCAGTCGTTCCGCGGCACCTTGGACAGCGGCCTGGACCCGGACTTCCAGGATCCGGCCAATGTCGACATCACGGAGAAAACACGCGCGCTTTACCTGATGGGGGAGTTCAGCAGCGAACTGTTCGGCCTGCCGGTCACCGGCAATGCCGGCGTGCGTTGGGTGAAGACCGATGTGCGATCGCAGGGTGTGCGTACCGATCTTCAGGTACAGGCCAATGGCGATGGCAGCATCACCCTGCGGCCGACTGGCAACTACACCAACCAGGTGTTCAAGGCGGGCAATGACAAGCTGCTGCCCAGCGTGAACGCCAGCTTTGAACTGCGTCCGGACCTGCTGCTGCGGCTGGGTGCTTATCGCGCGATGTCACGGCCGGATATCTCCGCCCTCGGTGCCGGCCGCACCATCACCGTGGACAGCAGTGAGAGCTTCGGCAACATTGCCGATGCCCTGCGCGAGATCTCGGCCAGTGGCAACCCAGCCGCGCAGCCGTTGATGTCCTGGAACGGGGATGTATCGCTGGAGTGGTACGCCAATGCCGATACGCTGCTGGCCGGGGCGATTTACTGGAAGCAGTTCAACGGCGGCACGGCCAGCGTGCAGGTACCGGAAACCTACACCATCAACGGCCAGGACGTGACCGTGCCGGTGCTGCAGCAGGTCACCACCGACGAAGACAGCACCTTGACCGGTATCGAGCTCAGCGCAACCCATCGGTTCTCGTACCTGCCCAAGCCGTTTGACGGGATGGGTTTCAAGGTCAGCTACAACTACGCCGACGCCGATTATGAAACCCAGGATTTCCGCCTGGGCGAGCAGATGCAGCCCGATGGCAGCCTCACCCCGGCCATCGTGCCGCCGGCCGGCCTGAGCGGGTTCTCGCGGCATGTCGCTTCCGGGTCGCTGTACTGGGACATCGGCCGCTTCAACATCCAGGCGATCGCCAAATTCCGTTCGCACTATTACCAGGACTTCACCGGTAATGCAGCGCAGCACAACCGCTACTACGACGACAACACCAGCTTTGACCTGCGTGCACGCTACCGGGTCAACAAGCAGTTGTCGCTGTCGCTGGAATTGATGAACCTGACCAATGAGCCGCGCGTGGCCTACCAGCCACTGTATGGCAACTTCCGCGAAGTGGTGAGCTACGGGCGTCGCGCATTTTTCGGTGTACGATACAGGTTCTGAACAGGACGGCGCGGTCGCAGGGCCGCGCCGTCATTCCATCCGGACCCGCCCGGCGAGCCGAGGCCCGCGATCGGTGCCGGTGGACGTCACCCGCCTAGGTCAGCCGCATGTCCGCCAACCGTCTTTACCAGACCATCGCCAGCAAACTCCGTGCGTTGATCGAAGGAGGGGAATTCCCTCCCGGTACGCGCCTCCCCGGTGAGCGTGAGCTTGCCGAACGTTTCGGCGTCAGCCGCGTCACGATCCGCGAGGCGGAAATCGCCCTGGAAGCCCAAGGGTGGATCGCCATCCGTATCGGCTCCGGCGTTTATGTCAAAGCGCGTCCGCTGGATGGCCCGGCCGGCCTGCCGGATGTGAGCGCCTTTGACCTCACCGCCGCCCGTGCGGTGTTTGAAGCCGAGGCGGCCGCACTGGCGGCTGGCAACCTTGATGCCGCCGGCGAGGCCGAACTGCAGGGCCTGGCCGAAGCACTGTGCCGGCGCGACCTCACCGATGCCCAGGCCGGTGATTACGATCGCCGGTTCCACCTGGCCATTGCCCGCTTGTCGGGCAACCCGGTGGTTGAACACTTCGTGCAGCAGATCTGGCGCATGCGCAGCGACCTGCCGCGCGTGGCCGAGGTCTACGCCCGGGTCTGCCACGACGATGGTGCCAGCCGAGCCGATGAGCACTGGGCCATTTTCGAGGCGCTGCGCTCGCGTGATCCGGCGGCGGCACGCAATGCGATGCGCCATCACTTCCAGCGCCTGTTCGAAGCCATGTTGGAAGCAACGGAAAACGAAGCGTTGGCCGAAATCCGCCGCCGTACCGCGCACGACCGCGAACGTTTCATGGCCACGACCCGCATCTAAGACATCGCTGACGCGCGGGCCGGCTCAGCGTGGAGCCGACGCACCAGCTCGAGCACAGGCCGCTGTCTGAGAGAGCTGCTGCTGATCCAGTTGCCCAGTGCGCTGGCGTGTCCGGCAGGAAGTGGTTCAGCGGCCTCGATAACGCGCGTCATGGTGTCCAGTGCCTGTACAACGGCGTCGCCCTCGTCGTGCCTGGCCAGATAGGGTTGAAGGATGAGGAGCGGGCCAAATGCCTGCTCGACGCTCAGGCGTACGCCGGTGGCGGCCAACTGGGTGCAGAGCAGGTCGACGAGGCGGAGATGGTCCTGCCCCAGATGGTCATTCGTCCATTCGAGGGAATAAGCGTGGTTGGCCAGTGCCCGCGTGCGCCATTGGAGATCGGGATGCGCGGCGATGATCCTGATCGCGTCCTCCTGCCTTGAGCCGCTGATACCCTTTGGCACCATGTCGACCAACAGCCGGGCCGCGTCTGCCGGCGCGTGGGCTGCAAGCGCGTCCACCACGGTCCACAGCACACTGGCAGCAGTCCGGTGGCCATTGGAGTGCAGCAGGAGGGCACAGGCCAGTCGGCGGAGCTGCGGCGGAAGACCTTCATCGGAAACAGCCTTGATGATCCGATCGGCCGCATGGCCCGCCGCTGCGGTAAGCGACGCCGGGTGCGGATTTCCCGCTCTGTTGATGTCCACGCACTGCTGCGATGCCTCATACAGATCCGACATCGCCTGGAGCAGGGCCCGGATGCTGGCGCGCTGCGGCAAGGCCAGCGGGCGGGAGGCGGCTGTATCCAGCGCGGCGAGGGCGCCCGTGTAGCCTGCGGACAGCGTGCGCAGCGGCAACAGCGTGATGCCGGGTAGCCGACCGGATCCCGGCTGATCGCCCAGCGTGGTAGCCGCAGTGCCGGTCTCCAGCCCCAGCTGA
This sequence comes from Stenotrophomonas sp., assembly GCA_032007425.1. Lineage (GTDB taxonomy): Bacteria > Pseudomonadota > Gammaproteobacteria > Xanthomonadales > Xanthomonadaceae > Stenotrophomonas. The sequence goes on along the minus strand of DALZLW010000014.1, from coordinate 17,203 downwards.
CGGCGTACCTCGTTGCGCAGGAACCTGTCGGTATCGTCATCCCTCCGGCACGCATCCTGTTCAAGTCCGTCCACCAGCTCCTGCAACATCGGTGGCCACTCTGCCGCGCACATCCGGTGATCGGGCTGTCCGGCCATGGCGCCATTCCGTACCGTTTCGGGCCTGCCGGACCATGTAGCGGGCGGCGGCGCAGGCGCCAGTTGCCTTTCAACCGGAGTGGAGAGCAGTGCTGGGATCATGGCGGCGTTTCCTTGCGGATGGGGGGCACTTGGCTGCGTGCGGGTGCCACACGGCCGGGCTCGGCCCATGGTCGCGCCGGGCTGGCGTTGCACGCTTGCAGAATTGGCGCTTGCGGGGCCGAGCCCGGACCGCCATGCTCCGCCGCGCACCGGCGGGGTTTGCCCGGCAAAGCGTGGGAGCGGCAGGACGAATGCGATGGCCTATACCTCGCGCAGGACTGCGCATCTATCTGGGATAATGGCGACTTGATTCCCTTTTTGCCGGAAAGGTCATGACCCAGAAGACGCTGCTCAATGATTCCCACCGCGCCCTCGGCGCCAAGATGGTCGACTTCGGGGGCTGGGACATGCCCATCCACTATGGCTCGCAGTTGGACGAGCACCACCTGGTGCGCCGCGCAGCCGGGGTGTTCGACGTCAGCCACATGACCGTGGTCGACCTGCGCGGCGACCAGGTCCGGCCGTTCCTGCGGCGGGTACTGGCCAATTCGGTCGACAAGCTGAAGGTGCCGGGCAAGGCGCTGTATTCGTGCATGCTCAACGAGCGCGGCGGTGTCATCGATGATCTGATCGTGTATTACGTCGCCGACGATTTCTTCCGCATGGTGGTCAACGCGTCCACCCGTGAAAAAGACCTGGCCTGGCTGCGGACCCAGGCCGAAGCGTTTGCGGTGACGGTCGAGCAGCGGGCCGATCTTGCCATCCTCGCGGTGCAGGGGCCCCAGGCACGCGAGGCGGTGATCGGCCTGCTGGCGGATGCCGACCGTGCCGATCTGGCCAAGCTGGGGCGCTTCGCAGCCATGTCGGTGACGACAGACGACGGCGTGCCGTTGTTCGCTGCACGCACTGGCTACACCGGTGAAGACGGTTTTGAACTGCTGTTGCCGCAGGACGCAGTGGTCGCGTTCTGGAATCGCCTGCTGGCCGCCGACGTGAAGCCGGCCGGACTCGGTGCGCGTGACACCCTGCGCCTGGAAGCGGGCATGAACCTGTATGGCCAGGACATGGATGAAGACCTGACCCCGTACGAAGCGGGGCTGGCCTGGACGGTGTCGCTGGACGAAGGCCGTGATTTCATCGGTCGCCCGGTGTTGGAGGCGCAGAAGGCCGCCGGTGATGCGGCGCAGATGATCGGCCTGGTGATGGATGAAAAGGGTGTGCTCCGCCACGGCCAGAAGGTGGTGGCAGCCAGTGGTGAGGGCGAAATCCTGTCCGGTACGTTCTCCCCGACGCTCGGCAAGGGGATTGCCTTCGCCCGGGTGCCGGCCGGTGACGTCGGCCAGGTCAGTGTCGACATCCGTGGCCGGCTGGTACCGGTGCGGGTGGTCAAGTTCCCGTTCGTGCGCGAAGGCCAGCCGCAGCCCGGCGTGCTGGCTCCCTGAGTGCTGTTGTTTGTCGTCCGTGACCTGCCAGCAGGGGCGGACGGTTGGTTACACTAGCGACGTTTTTTCTATCCCCTGTATTCCTGGAGCAGTGCCATGAGCGAGATCCCCGGCGACCTCAAGTTCCTCAAGTCCCACGAGTGGGCCCGTGTTGAATCCGATGGACGTGTCACCGTCGGTATTTCCGATCATGCCCAGGGCTTGCTGGGCGACCTGGTCTACGTTGAACTGCCGGAAGTTGGTGCCGATGCGAAGGCCGGCGAAGCCATTGCCGTCGTCGAATCGGTCAAGGCCGCATCGGACGTCTATAGCCCGGTCAGTGGCAAGGTGGTCGAGGTCAATAGCGCGTTGACCGACAAGCCGGAAACCATCAATGAGGATGCCTACGGCGAAGGTTGGCTGTTCGTCGTTGAAATCGACAACGCAGATGAGCTCAACGAGCTGCTCGGCCCGGACGACTACGCTGAAGCACTCGAAGACGACGACCACTGATCGCATCCGATCAGGGTACCGTTGGAAGGCCGCCGCAAGGCGGCCTTTCTGTTTGTGGCATGCGCTGGCACGGCCAGTTTTTTTTGCGCAGTTTCGCGTTGTCGGCGTCCATCGATGGCTGCGGCGCGTGAAAAAAAAACAGGCGTGTCGGCGGGCGTTCAAGCGCGCGCTGTGATCGGGTGGCGGCTGGTCGCTGCAGCGCCATGCAGCAGGTGGCCGTTGCTGGCTTGAAGCAGCAAAGTGCTTTTTTAAAGCGCTTTTGTTGTTGTCATCGTGATGGCGCGCAGGTGTCGGCGTGCCGTGCCGACAACGCTTTTGGTGTGTTGGTGCGCCCTTCAAGCCAGTCTTGCGCGGCGTGCACGCGCGGTGTTGCGTGAAGATTTTTCGTCCACCCTGTTGACAGCAAAAAAAACCGTGATTAGGTTTCGCCCAAGCAGTCCTTGCTTGCCACACTGAGTGCATCCGATCAACGGCCACACGCGAAGCACAACTCAAGCATCCACCGCACCCTGCGCGAGGGTGGCGTCGGGATCGCTTCCCCCTCTGCCTGGCAAGGCACGTTCCGCACCGATGCACGCGCCGCCGATCGGCGTAGTCATCGCTGCATCCGTCACGGCGCAGTCCACGCGCCGGCGGTCCCCGCACGGCACATCGGCGGGTTTGATCCACCTGGGCGTTTCATCTCTCCATCACTGACGAGGAGCCATCCCATGGCAACTGCGAAGAAGAAACCTGCCGCCAAGAAAGCGGTGAAGAAAGTCGCCAAGAAAGCCACCGCCAAGAAGGCAGTGAAGAAGGTCGCCAAGAAGGCCGCTGCGAAGAAAGCAGTGAAGAAGGCCACCAAGAAGGTCGCCAAGAAAGCCACCGCGAAGAAGGCGGTGAAGAAGGCGGCGAAGAAGGTCGCCAAGAAGGCCACTGCGAAGAAAGCAGTGAAGAAGGCCGCCAAGAAGGTTGCCAAGAAGCCCGCCGCAAAGAAGGCTGTCAAGAAGGTCGCCAAGAAGGCCACTGCGAAGAAAGCAGTGAAGAAGCCGGCGAAGAAAGTCGCCAAGAAGGCCGCCGCCAAGAAGGCGGTAAAGAAGACCGCGAAGAAGGTCACGGCCAAGAAGGCGGTCAAGAAGGTTGCCAAGCGCAAGCCGGCGACCCGCAAGAAGGCGGCTCCGGTCGCGCTTCCGGCGACCCCGGCACCGCTGATCTGATCGTTACCCGATAGCCGTACCTGATAAACCCCTTCCCGACTGCCCAGCGGGAAGGGGTTTTTTTATGGCCGCATGCAGCGCGCGCGGGCGCGGCACCTGGACGGCGCTTGCGCCGCCTGCCAGGCTTCAGCGCGGCGAGGCCACCGCTCGATTGGACGAAGCACCCTTGCGCTTGTCCTGGCCCTGGTTGTCCTCGGCCATCAGGCTGTCGCTGCCGAAGTCGGTGTCCACGTCCATCCACTTGCGCTCCGGCATTCCGCCGATGGCAGCATCCAGCACCGTGGGCAGCAGGCCGCTGGGCAGGTTGCTTTCGCCGTTCCACAGGATGGCAATGCCGAAGTCACGCTCAGGCACCATGGCCAACAGGCCGCGGTAGCCCTGCACGGCGCCGGCGTGCCAGACGACCTCGTGACCGGCGTAATCGAAGTTGCGCCAGCCCAGCGCATAGCCGGCCGATCGGGCGCGTTCGCGGCGCCAGCCCGAGCGCAGTTCACCCGGGGTGTTGACCAAGGAGGCGTGCAGGGTGGCCAACAGCGGTGCCGGCAGCACATCGGGGCGGTGACCGGTCTGCGCCAGAAGCCACTGGGCCATGTCACTGGCGCTGGCATTCACCCCGGCTGCCGGCGCCAGACGGTAATAGGTGGGCTTCGGGGTCAAGGCCACCCAGCCATTGCGGCTGCGCACGTGCGGACGGGCCCAGCGCGAGCTGGCCTGGATGCCGGCCAGGCCGAGGCTGGCATCGTCCATGCCCAGTGGCTTGAACAGACGACGCTCCACGGCCTGCTCGTAGAAGCTGCCCGAGGCGGCATAGACCACGTCGCCGATCAGGCTGTAGGCCACGTTCTGGTAGGCGTAGCAGTCACCTGGCAGGCACTTGAGCGAGGTCGAGGCCAGCTTGTGGGTGAGCGTGTAGTACTCGGCGTTGGCTTCGATGTCACGATCGTAGGCGTTGTATGGCAGGCCCACGCGATGGCTGAGCAGGTCGGCTACCGTCAGGCGGTCGGTGGCCTGCGGGCTGTTGAGCTGGAAGCCGGGCACGTAATCGGTGACCTTGCTGTCCCAGCGCAGGGTGCCATCGTTGACCAGCAGGCCGGCCATGGTGCCGGCGAATGCCTTGGACAGCGAGGCCAGGCGGAACACGGTGTGGGCATCCACGGGCTGCGGGTTGCTGATGTCGGTGACGCCGTAACCGCGCGCGCTCAATACACGCCCGCCCTGGACGATGGCCACGGCCATGCCGGGCACGCGCGAACCCGAGGTCAGGTGCTCGGCGATGGCTTCGATGTGGGCCACGTTGAAGCCATCCGCCAGCGGCTTGGCCTGCGGGGCCAGGCCGGTGCCGGTGCGGTAGGCGGCAGGCTGCGTGCTCGGCAGTGCGGTTTCGATGTTGTCCGGCAGCGGCGGCAGGGCGGCGGCGTTCTGCGCGGTGGAGGACATGGCCAAGGGCATGAGCATGCCCAGTAAACCGGTGGCGGCGCGGACGTGGCGGCGCTTGCTGGGGGTTTTCATCGGTCTTTGGATCCACGCGGACGGCTGTGCACGATTCTAGCGTCGGTTTTCCCTCATGCACAAACAGAATGAAGATGAATGCGTATCATCTTGAAAAAAAACATGTTTCGCCGCGCTTTTCGATCGCTGGAACACGTTGCGCCAAACCTGCCGCGCGCTGGTGGCGCCGGTGTGCTGGCGATGTTGCGGTGCATCGGCTAACGTTCGCGCTTGATCGTCGCCCCACGCCCCGCATGAATCCGAACCTCATCGCTCCCGGCCGGAGGCCTTCCCGGTGACCGCCTCCACTGGACTGCTCGGGCGCCTGCGCGCCGCGCAGCGTGCTGCGCCGGCCCTGCCATGGTCATTCCTGTACTTCTTCTGCCTTCTCAGTGGTTACTACGTGCTGCGGCCCGTTCGCGAAGCCATGGCCGCCTCGTCTGACCTGCAGGAAGTCTTTCCGCCGGCGCTGATCCAGTGGTTCACCGCACATGGGGTGGCGCTGCAGGAATTCGTGTTGCAGTTCCTGTTCACCTGCGTCTTCGTGATCATGCTGGTCCTGCAGCCGCTGTACGGCTGGCTGGTAAGCCGCTACCCACGGCGGGTGTTCCTGCCGGCGGTGTATGGCTTTTTCATCGTCACCCTGCTGGGCTTCTACCTCATGTTCGACAGCGGCATGCCGGGCCGCGGCATGGCGTTCTTCTTCTGGATCACGGTCTTCAACCTGTTCGCGGTGGCCGTGTTCTGGAGTTTCATGGCCGATGTGTTCAACAACGCGCAGGCCCGCGCCTATTACGGCTATGTCGGTGCGGCCGGCACCGTCGGCGCCTTCCTCGGGCCGATCATCACCGGCGCGCTGGTGCAACGCGTGGGCATCGCCAACCTGATGCTGGTATCGGCAGGCTTCCTCAGTGTCTGCCTCCTGTGCATCTGGCGGTTGCGGCATTGGGCCGTGCTGCGCGAACAGGAACAGTCCCTGGTGTCAGGTGAGCAGCCGATGGGCGGCAGTGTGCTGGATGGGCTGAAGCTGATCGTGCGCGAACCGTTGCTGCGGTGGCTGGCGATCATGGTGGTGTTCGGGGTCGGCGTGGGTACCCTGCTGTACAACCAGCAGGCCAGCATCGTACGCGCCTCCATCACCGATCCCGAGGCACGCACCGCGTTCTATTCGCATATCGATCTGGCGGTGAACGCGCTGACCCTGCTCATCCAGCTCGGGCTGACCCGCTGGCTGCTGTCGCGCCATGGCATCGCGCCGGCCTTGTTGATTCCCGCACTCGCCCTGATCGTGGGCTTCTCGGTGCTGGCGGCCTCGCCGTTGCCGCTGCTGGTAGCGGTGGTCCAGGTCGTTACCCGGGCCAGTGAGTTTTCCCTGTTCAAACCCGCCCGCGAGACCATCTACACACGCGTGGACCGGCAGTGGCGCTACAAGGCGGGCGCGGCGATCGACACGGTGGTCTACCGTGGCGCCGACCTGACCTTCGCCTGGGCACACAAGGGGCTGTCCCTGCTGGGTTCGCACGTGGTGTTTGCCGGTGGCATCGTGGTCGCTGGCTTGATCGCTGTCTCGGCGATGGGCGTGCTGCGCGAGGAAAAGAAGCTGCCACGCGACCGCTGAGGCGGCGCACAGGCAGTATGCTGGCAGCCCCTGACAGGTACCTGCCGAGCATGAGTGCGATCGAAGCGGCTTCCGTGGTGATGAGCGTCGTCGTGGCGCTGCTGCACCTGTACTTCCTGGTGCTGGAAATGGTGCTGTGGACGCACCCGCTGGGCCTGAAGACCTTCCGCAACACACCGCAGAAGGCCGAGGCCACCCGTGTGCTGGCCGCCAACCAAGGCCTCTACAACGGCTTCCTGGCTGCCGGCATCATCGTCGGGCTGGCGATGGTCGAGCCGGTGCTGGTGACCTTCTCGCTGGCCTGCGTGGTGGTGGCCGGCTGTTACGGCGCCTACAGCGTCAGCCGCCGGATTTTCTACGTACAGGCGCTGCCGGCCATCCTGGCGTTGCTGCTGCGCTTGCTGTGACCGGCAGCCGGTAATGGCGCAGAGCGTGGCGACGGTCGATCGCCACGCTCCGGCTTCACTTGCAATGACAGGCCGGCGCAGGCCGGCCTGTGCTCCTCAGGCCGCGTGCTGCGGACGCTGCGCTGATTCGCCGGGCGCGCGGTAGCCGGCCGACCGCAGTTCTTCGGTATCGAAATCGTCCACCGTGATGGTGTCCAGGGTCAGCGCACGCAGTTCTTCCAGCAGTCGCCTTTCATCCACGGTGAGCACGCCCTCGGCCACGGCTTCGTCCAGCTGCAGTTTGAAGTCCAGCGCCTCGATGCCCTTGCTCTTGAGCGCCTTGAGGAATTTGCGCTCCACCGGCTCGGCCTGGATGGCCTTGGCGAGATAGCTGTTGATGCGGCCGCCGGGATTGTTGTCGCAAGGCGTCATGAACACGCCGTGCGCCAGGCGATCGCGCGCTTCGTTCGGGGCCATCAGCAGGGCCGCCACGCGTCGGCTGAGGCGATCGCCGGGAGCTTCGGCGCGACGTCCCAGCGGGAAGATCAGCGCCCACATCAGCCAGCCGATCGGGCGGATCGGGAAGTTGCGCAGCGCCGCCGACAAGGATTCTTCGATCTTGTGCACGCTGTCATGGAAGGCCCAAGCCAGCAGCGGCTGGTCGGCCTGCGGTGCCCCTTCGTCGTGGTAGCGCTTGAGCATGGCACTGGTCATGTACACGTGGCTGAGCACATCGCCCAGGCGGCCAGACAGCGACTCCTTGAACTTCAGCTTGCCGCCGAGGGTCATCATCGAGATGTCGGCCATCAGTGCCAGGTTGGCGCTGTAGCGGTCGAGCTTGCGGAAATACCGCTGGGTGTAGGCATCGCCCGGGGCGGCGCCAAAACGCGCACCGGTCAGGCCGAACCAGAACGAGCGCACGGCATTGGAAATGCCGAAGCGGATGTGGCCGAACAGGCTGCGGTCGAATTCCTGCAGCCCTGCACGACGGTCCGGATCCTGCGCGGCCTTCATTTCCTTCAGGACCCACGGATGGCAGAGGATCGCACCCTGGCCGAAGATCAGCAGGCTTCGCGTCATGATGTTGGCGCCTTCCACGGTGATGGCGATGGGCGCCGCCTGCCAGCTGCGGCCGGCGAAGTTGCGTGGCCCCAGGATGATGCCCTTGCCGCCGATGACATCCATCATGTCCGAGATCACCTCACGGCTCATGCTGGTGCAGTGGTACTTGGCGATGGCCGAAGGCACTGATGGCACGTCACCGCGATCCACGGCGGCGGCCGTCGCCTGGGACAGTGCGCTGATCTTGTAGGCCTTGCCACCGATGCGCGCGAGCGCTTCCTCGACACCCTCGAAGCGGCCCACGGACAAACCGAACTGCTTGCGGATGCGCGCGTAGGCGCCGGTGATCACCGCTCCGGCCTTGGCACCACCACTGGCGGTGGAGGGCAGGGTGATCGAGCGGCCCACGGCCAGGCATTCGTTGAGCATGTTCCAGCCCTTGCCGGCCATGGCGGCGCCGCCGATCAGCTGGCTGAGCGGGATGAAGACGTCCTTGCCCTTGATTGGCCCGTTCTGGAACGGCGAGTTCAGCGGGAAGTGGCGGCGGCCCACGTCGACACCGGCAGTGTCGCGCGGCAGCAGGCCCAGGGTGATGCCGATATCGCGCGTTTCCCCGATCAGGCCATCCGGATCGTACATGCGGAAGGCCATGCCGATCAGCGTGGCCACCGGGGCCAGCGTGATATAGCGCTTGTCGAAGGTCAGTTTGACGCCCAGCACCTGTTCGCCGTTCCACTCACCGCGGCACACGATGCCGTAATCGGGAATGGAGGTGGCGTCGGAGCCGGCGAACGGGCCCGTCAGGCCAAAGCACGGTACTTCACGGCCGTCTGCCAGGCGTGGCAGGTACTGGTCTTTCTGTTCCTGGGTACCGTAATGCACGAGCAGTTCGCCCGGGCCCAGCGAATTGGGCACGCCAACGGTGGAACTGACCACCGAGGACACCGAGGCCAGCTTCTGGATCACCTTGTGGTGCGCCAGCGCGGAGAAGCCCAGGCCACCATATTCCTTGGGGATGATCATGCCGAAGAACTTGTTCTTCTTGATGAAGGCCCACAGCTCCGGCGGCAGGTCGGCATGGACGTGGGTGATTTCCCAGTCGTTGATCATCGTGCACAACTGCTCCACCGGGCCATCAATGAAGGCCTGTTCTTCTGGGGTCAGTTGCGGCTTGGGGTAGTTGAGCAGGATGTTCCAGTCCGGGTCACCGGTGAACAGCTGGCCTTCGAAGCCGACCGAGCCGGTTTCCAGGGCGATGCGTTCGGTCTGCGACAGCGGCGGCAGCACCTTGCGGAACACCTTCATCATTGGCGCGGTAAGCAGCGGCTTGCGGATGAAGGGCAGCAGCAGCGGAACGGCGATCACCGCCAACACGGCGGCGGCCACGATGGTCGCGGTCTGGTTGATGTAGGGAACAAACCAGCAGGCCACCAGCAGTGCTGCACTGATCAGCGTCCAGGTCAGCAGCCGCATGCGGTGGTAGGCCGCGAACGCACCTGCCAGCAGCAGGGCAAGGAAGGGTAGGACGATGCTCATGGGCAAGCTCCGGTGACGTATTCGGCGGTGATGGACGAAGCCGCAGTCGGTGCTGCGGACACCACGTCCAGGTAGTTCAACACAGTGGCGGTAAAGGCGTCGTTGTCGTCCCCGGCCAGCATATGCGTGGCCTGTGGCAACTGCACATGCTGCGCGTGGGGGACCAGTTGCAGGAATTCGGCGATGGACTGGGGCGTGACCAGCTCGCTGCGCCCACCACTGACCAGCAGCAGGGGGCACCGCACGCGGCGCGCCGCGTCCGCCAGCGCGTCCTGATGCCGGGTGCTGTCGCGGGCCAGTTCGGCGATCAGGCGCGGATCCCAGTGCCAGCGCCAACGGCCGTGGCCGTCCTCGCGCAGCAACGTGCGCAATGCCGCTTCTGATTTGCGTGGGCGGTGCGGCAGATACGCGGCGATCACATCGGCCGCCTCGTGCAACGAGGCGAAGCCCAAGGGGTGGGCGGTCATGAAGCCGAGGATGCGCTCGACACCGGCGACGTCCCAGCGTGGGGTGATATCCACCAGCACCATTGCCGAGAACAGGCCCGGCCAGCGGGACTCGGCGAGCAGACCGAACAGACCGCCCATCGAGGCGGCCACCAGCACCGGTGGCGTGGGCTGTTCGCCGGCAACGACGATCAGGTCGTCGGCGAACTGGTCGCCGTGATACGGCAGGGAGGCTGCGTTCCAGTCCGAATCGCCATGGCCGCGCGCGTCATAGCGCAGGCTTCGGTAGCCGGCGGCGTGCACGGCTTCGGCACAGGCGTTCCAGGCATGGCGACTCTGGCCAAAGCCGTGGGCGAACAGCACCTGGCCGCGCGAGCCCGTGCCGCCACGGCTGGCCGCCAGTGTCGTCTCCGCAGTCACGGACAGCCTTACGACGGCATTCTTATCGGGGAGCGGAATCTGGACCATACTTGATGGTATGGTCGCTCTGGCGACACTGTCAATACTGCTTCGTATGGTGCGCTGCGGCAAAGCAGGGGCGGTGTTGTCATGTTCGGCGTACTGCAACGAACCCCGCCGTATGGTTAAATCAACAGATGACCGAATCTGAAGCTTCCGCCAGCGAGCCCCGTGCTGGCCGCAACAGCCGCCTCAGCGCGGAAGACTGGGCCCAGGCGGCCCTGGACCTGATCGCCGAACAGGGCGTGGGCGCCGTGGCCGTGGAGCCGTTGGCGCGACGTCTTGGCGTGACCAAGGGCAGTTTCTACTGGCACTTCCCTTCGCGCGATGCCTTGCTGCAGGCCGCGCTGGAGCGCTGGGAGCTGTTTGAGCAGGAACAGGTCTTTGGCAGTCTGGAAGACGTGCCCGACCCGCGGGCGCGTCTGCGCCAGCTGTTCCAGGTCGTGGCCCACGAAGTCCAGCCGCACATCATCTACAGTGAGCTGCTGAAGGCACTGGACCACCCGATGGTGCGTCCAGTCATCGACCGGGTCTCGCAGCGGCGCATGGATTACCTGATCGCCTCGTTCCGTCAGGCCGGTTTGGCCTCTACTGATGCCCGCCACCGCGCACGGCTGGCCTATGCCGCGTATGTCGGCTTCCTGCAGTTGTCGCTGCAGCTGCAGCAGCCCAAGCAGGACCGCGAGGACTTCGAGGCCTATGTGGAGCATGTGATCGAGACGTTGATTCCGCATAGCTGATCGACTGCCATTGGCTGCGATGCAGAAAAGCCGCGGATTCCGCGGCTTTTTTGTTGCCTGTTGCCGCGCTGTACGATCCCTCCGTGTTGCAGGGCGCAGTAAAGACAACGGCCCCTTTCGGGGCCGTTGCTTCAGGCTTTGACGGTCAAGTGACCGATCAGAAGCGCTGGCTGTACTTCATGTACAGGAAGCGACCGATGTCGTAGCCACCGTAGTACGAGAAGTTCGAGCTCGGCTGATCGAACATCAGCGGGCCGACCTTGTTGAACACGTTGTTGGCGCCGACGGCGATCGTGGCATTCCACGGTGCGGTGTAGGACACCTGCAGATCGTGGAAGGTCACGCCACCGAGCTGGTTCAGCGGGGTCACGGTGCCGTTGGTATCCGGAGCCTGGAAGTCCGGGTAGGTGCAGCGGGTGTCAAACTCGCAGCCTTCCTTGGTACCCGAGCTGTAACGCATGCCCCAGTTGACGGACCAGTCCTTCAGCGTCCAACCCAGGTTCAGGTTCGAGCGGATACGGAAGTAGGCGTTGTAGCCGTTGTACTGCGACGGAATGACATCCGCATCGTTGGAGGTCTTGCTCTCGTACTTGCTCACGTACGTGGTGGCCGAGCGGACACTGAAACGGCCCCAATCGGTGTCACGCGCATAGGTCACATCGAAATCAAAGCCTTCGGTTTCGGTGTAACCAGAGTTACGGTTGCCGTAGGTCAGGTCGGTGACGATGTAGCCCTGGTTGGGATCACGCGAGAACATGTCGCACCGCGACTGCACGCCCAGCACGTAGCAGTCCGACAGGATCTGGTTCGGCGTATCAGCGACGATGGTGTCGTCAATGCGCACGCTCCACCAGTCCAAGCCGACGGTCAGGCCCTGCACGTAGCTCGGGCTGTAAACGAAACCGACGGTCTTGGACTCGGACATTTCCGGAGTCAGGTTCGGGTTCGAGCCGGACACGAACGGCACCGGTGACTGTGCGCTGCGGCTTTCGGACGGGATGAAGCCCTGTTGCAGCTGACGGTAGCCGGCCGGAACTGCAGCCAGGCAGGAGGCGTTGGTGCGTGCCACGCCGTACAGGCTGTCGCAGGGGTCGGCCAGGCCGGTGGTGAAGGTCTGCGACGCACCGCCGTACAGGTCACCGATCGTCGGGGCGCGGAAGCCCTCGGCATAGGTGGCACGGACCAGCAGGTCGTCGACCGGACGCCACTTCAGGCCGAACTTGTTGTTCGTGGTATCGCCGAAGGTGTTGAAGTCGGAGTAGCGGGTGGCTACATCCAGGGTCAGTTCCTTGGCGAACGGCAGGTCGGCCAGGATCGGCACGTTCAGTTCCAGGTAGAACTCGTCGACCGCGTACGAACCGCCGGTCGGACCCGAGGCCAGGTTGGTCGAGTCACCGGACTGGGCGATGGCATCCGGGTTGAAGTTGCCTTCTTCCTTGCGGTACTCGTAACCCAGCGCGAAGCCCAGATCGCCGGCCGGCAGGGCGAACAGATTGCCCGACAGGTTGGCGAAGTAGTTATGGGTGGACGTGTTGCCGGTAGCGTGCTCTTCGCGGAAGAGGTAGTTGCGCACGTTCGGATCGTCCAGCGAGTTCGCCGTTGCACCGGTGCCGAAGCCGGCGTACGGGTTCCACGGCGTGCAGCCGGCAATTTCATTGCCCGGCGTGCCGCAGACGACCTGGCCGGCGGAGTTCAGGAACGACGGACCGACAGCGGCAGCAACGGCGGGCAGGTAGAAGTTGCCGTTGTTGACGATGAGGGTGTCGTTTTCGTTGTACATGAAGCCGGCATCCCAGTTGAAGTACCGGTCGCCGATTTCAAATGCACCTTCCAGCGCCGCAGTGAAGCGCCACGTGGTCAGGGTGGAGCGGGTGGTGCGCGGAACTTCCCAGCCACGACGACGGAAATCAATGTCGTTGGTCTGCGAGATCGGGTTGCCGTCTGCATCGGTGTAGTTGGCGATTTCCGGATCGTACAGATCGGCGTTGCCATTGGGGTTGAAGTAGCTGCCGTTGCTGACGAAGGTGCGGCTGCCATCCGGGTTGGTCACGTAAACCGCACCGGCCATCGGCGTACCAACAGCCGAAGACTGCAGTGGGTAACCGGCGATCTGACGGTCCGCCTGGCGCTTGGTGTAGGACATGTCCGACACGAAGCGCACGTTATCGGTGATGTCAAAGTTGGCATTGACGAACAGCGAGCGACGCTCCAGCGGAGTCAGCAGGTGCATCTGGTCCGACGAGCGGCTGCGGTCGTCATTGGTCTGCGGATGGAAGTCGCTTGCACCGATGGCATCGCTGCCGCGGTTCGGCGCATTCCAGGCCGCACCGGAACGGATCGGCACGCCGTCGGCGTCCAGGTTCAGCGCACCGTTGGTCCGCGACCAGCGATTTGCGTTGCGGTTGTAATTGCCCCACTGGCCAACGACCGTGTACGAGGCATTTTCATTGAAGCCCGGATAGGTGTCACGGGTGAACCAACGGTCCTTGGCCCAGACTTCCTCTTCCTTGTGGTATTCACCGCCGATGGTGACCGAACCACGGTCGCCGGCGAAGCCCATGACGAAATCGTAGGTTTCCTTCTTGCCATCGCCCTGGCCGTACTGGCCGGTGTAGACGTTGGCTTCGGCACCCTCGAAGTTCTTGCGGGTGATGATGTTGATCACGCCGGCCATGGCGTCGGAACCGTAGATCGACGAGGCGCCGTCCTTCAGCACGTCAATGCGTTCGACCATCGAGGTCGGAATGACCGAGATGTCCTGGTAGCCGTCCGGGGTGATGCCCAAGCGCTTGCCATTGACCAGCACCAGCGTGCGCTGCGCGCCCAGGTTGCGCAGGTCGATGTACTGACCACCGGCTTCCTGGTTGGAGGTCAGCGGCGAGGCGCGGCTGAAGGCCGGGCTGCCGGCGGCCGAGATGTTCTGCAGGATGTCGCCGACCGAGGCAAAGCCCTGGTTCTGGATGTCCTGGCGGGTCAGGGTCAACACCGGCTGTGCCGTTTCAACGTCAACCTGGCGGATGCGCGAACCAGTGACCGAGATACGGTCCAGGTTGGTGGTGCCGCTGGTATCTTCCTGCGCCTGCACGGCGCCGGATGCGGTCCCCGCGACCAACGCGACCAGCACTGCATCACGCAGCTTGTTGGGCTTCAGATTCATTTGCTCTCTCTCTCTCCAAGGGGTGTGTACTTGGTTGCATGCCCGCGATGGCGTGAAAAAGTCACTCCAAAAAACGCAAGGCTGACTGGATAGTAACTGTCGTAAGCAAAGAATTAAAGCTGTGTTAACGCATGTTTCATATTTTTTTTATTTGTTTTTTTGTCTTTTTAAACAGTCACTTGCGTGATTCGACAGTTTATTTGTCTCGATTGTTATGATGAATTCGCGGTATTTGTATCGATTTGTATCGACTGCATTCGTTGTACTTCTGTTGAAGGACGCCGGATGGGCGTGCTTTCCCGGCATCGACGCCAAACGCAAGACAAAAAAAAGCGCCTCTGCGGCGCACGGTGTCTTTCAAGCGGGCCTTCCATGGGCCGACGGCCTACGACGGCCTAAAGATCCTGCTCGTAGCGCACATACGGCACGGTGCCATCGTCGTTGCTCTCGTTATGCGGCGAGAACGGGTTCTTGCCGCGGCTGATCACGTTTTCCGCTCCCACGGTCAACTGGCCCGACCACGGTGTGCGCCAGGTGATGCCAACGCCCAGGCCTTCCCACTTGCCGGGCTGGCCCGGCACATCGACCACGCGACCAATGATGTTGCCGCTGAAGTTGCCGTAGCCAGCGCCGAGGGTGAGGCTGCGGCTGTCCCAGCGGTCGGCCAGCAGCGGGCCGGCATCGGCGATCGGTACCAGACGCGCTTTTGCAAACGTGCCGCCGATGGATACAAAGCCTTCGCGCCCGATGTTCTTCTGGCCAAACACGGTGAGGTCGTTCTGTTCCAGGCGCGCGGCGCCCGCACGCGAACCGCCGGCCAGCCAGGCGGGCAGGGCTTCGCGACCGCTGCCGGCCGTCAGGCCGACACGGCCGGTACCGCGGTTGAAGGCTGCCGTACCACTGAAGCGGCGTGACAGGCCATCATCGTCATCGCCAAGGCTGGCGAGCATGCACTGGCTGGCCAGGCCGCTGATGCTGGTGCCACGGGTGCTGCTGCACAGCAGGCCCAGCGAATCGCCGGAGGACAGGCCAAAGGCCGCATCGAGCGAGTTGCGGCCAAAATGCCAGCGGGCCCCGGCTACCTGTTCGCCCGTCGGCTCCAGGTACAACAGAGCCTCCACCTTGCCGCTGCCCTTGTTCCAGACCGGCAGGACGGTGCGGGTGTCCTTGCTCTGCGCATACGCGCCCGCGGTCGCCCCAAGGGCGAGCAGGAGAGCCAGCGGCAGACGAAGGAATGAGCGCATCGGTCCAGTCAGACAGGCATTAACGGAACAAGTTCCCGCAGATGCGGGACTTGGATCGTAGTGTGTTTATGATTTCTTAACAAGGCTTGGTCCTCCCCGGACCAAATCCTGCCAAACCACGCATACGTGCGGAGCGTCTACTGAAGCCGTTCAGGCGCGGGGACGGTCTGTGCGGCACCTTCAAACAGTATCGCCAGATCCGTCAACGAAAAGTGATACACCTGTCCGCAGAACTCGCACGTCACATCAACGGATCCGGTGTCCTCGGCGGCCGCACGGGCCTCTTCGGCGCCCAGTGACTCCAGCATGCCGGCCACGCGCTCGCGCGAACAGGAGCAGGCAAAGGCCAGCGGCTTGTGGCCCATGGCTTCGGCGTGCTCTTCGTGGAACAGGCGATGGACCAGTTCGGCGGCATCCGTAGCGAGCAGCTCGGCCACCCCGAGGGTGTCAAACAGGGCGCTGGCCCGGGTCCAGCCGTCGTCATCGCCTTCATCGCCCGGCAGTTTCTGCAGCAGCAATCCCGCGGCCATGTCGCCATCGGCGGCCAACAGCAGTCGCGTTGGCAACTGCTCGGACTGGCGGAAGTAATCTTCCAGCGCCTCGTCCAGCAGGCCCGATTCCAGGTTGACCAGGCTCTGGTAACGCTGCGGCTCGCGCGGATCCAGCCCGGGATTCTCGATGGTGATGGCCAGCACGGCGTCATCGCCAAGATGGGCCAGATCCAGCGGCGCGTCTTCGCCGTCCTCCAGGCGGACGATGCCGCGCACGGTGCCCGCGGCCGTGCACTCGGCAAACAGCGTCCGCAGCGGGCCACTGCTGCGCAGCTGCAACGACAGTCGGCCATCGACCTTGGTGTGGCCGGTGAGCAGGGCAGCGGCCACGCTGGCCTGGCCGAGCAGGGCGGCGGCACGCGGCGGGTAGTGGCCATGGGAGAGGATCTGCTTCCAGCTGGCGTCAAGCTGGACGTGGACGCCGCGCACGCCGGCAGCGGGCAGAAGGAAGCGGAACAGGGAATCGGTCTGGGCGGTCATCGGCTCGGTGCGCGGTAGGTGTACGGTTGCCGGATAATGCGCCGACAACCGTGGATAAGGGGATGGACATCTAGATGGGGCCACAACAGGAAGAGCTCAAGCCCGCGCCGGCCCGGCCGCGGTCGGGGTGGCGCTGGCGCCGGCTGCTTTGGCTGCCGGTGGCGCTGGCGCTGTTCAGTGCCGGGCAGGTACTGGTGCTGCGCTTCGTCGATCCCCCGCTGTCTTCGGTGATGATCTGGCGTTACATGGGGGCCCTTGCCCAGGGGCAGTGGGACTATCGCCTGCACCATCAGTGGCGTGACCTGCACCGCATGGCGCCCAGCCTGCCGATTTCGCTGGTGGCCGCCGAAGACCAGCAGTTCCCGCACCATCGCGGGTTCGACCTGCAGGCCATCGAGAAAGCCCGGGACCACAATGCGCGCGGCGGACGTGTGCGCGGCGCCAGCACCATCAGCCAGCAGGTGGCCAAGAACCTGTTCCTGTGGCAGGGCCGCAGCTGGCTGCGCAAGGGTCTGGAAGTCTGGTACACCCTGCTGATCGAAACCCTGTGGCCCAAACAGCGCATCCTGGAGATGTACGCCAACATCGCCGAGTTCGGTGATGGCATTTACGGCGCCGAAGCGGCGGCGCAGCGGTACTGGAACAAGGGCGCCAACCAGCTCAGTGCCGCCGAGAGTGCGCGGCTGGCGGCGGTGTTGCCTGCGCCGCGGCGCTACAGCGTGACGCG